>DPBR01000030.1:10914-11449 GCA_003516865.1 Oscillospiraceae bacterium | reverse complement strand
GAGCCGTATTATTTTGCGGCTCGTTTTTTGCAAAAAACAGGCGCTCAAATCAAGCGCCTGTAATATTTTATTCAGCGGGCTGTTCCGTGGTTTCGGCCTGCGTTTCTTCGGAAGCCTCCTCAGCCGCTTCCTGAGCAGCCTTTTCTTCCTCGGCTTCCTTTGCCGCCTTTTCAGCGGCGATAAGTCCCGTTCCCGCAGGAATGAGCTTACCTATGATGATGTTTTCCTTAAGTCCTGTCAGCGGGTCAACCTTTCCGCGGATTGCCGCCTCGGTGAGCACTCTCGTCGTTTCTTGGAACGAAGCCGCCGACATAAAGCTGTCGGTTGCGAGAGAAGCCTTTGTGATACCGAGAAGAACAGGCTCGCAGGTCGGATAAACAACCGCTTCGCCGTTTGCTTCGCGCTCCTTAAGCTCGTCAATAAGCGCCGCATACTCGTTTTTTCCGAGAACCGTTCCCGCAAGCATATAAGTGCTTCCGGAGTCGGTTATGCGAACTTTTCTCATCATCTGGCGAACGATAACCTCAATGTGCTT
>DPBR01000030.1:5977-10673 GCA_003516865.1 Oscillospiraceae bacterium | reverse complement strand
ATAACCTCAATGTGCTTGTCGTTGATATCAACACCCTGAAGTCGATAAACCTTCTGAACTTCGCTGATGATGTAGTTCTGAACTTCCTTTTCACCCTTGACAGCGAGAATATCGGGCGGGTTTACCGAGCCTTCGGTAAGCGCGTCGCCAACCTCAACTCTGTCGCCGGGCTGAACTTTCGGACGATAACCGTAGGGAACAGCGTACATTTCCTCGGTACCGTCGTCTGCGGTAATAATCGCGTGGCGGGTTTTCTTGATTTCCTCGAAGCGAACGGTACCCGCAATTCTCGTGATAATCGCGGCATTCTTCGGGTGACGGCTCTCGAAAAGCTCCTCGACGCGCGGAAGACCCTGCGTGATATCTTCTGCGGACGCGATACCGCCCGTATGGAACGTTCTCATCGTGAGCTGCGTACCCGGCTCGCCGATAGACTGCGCCGCGATAACGCCTACCGCTTCGCCGCGCTTTATAAGCTGACCGTTCGCAAGAGAAGCGCCATAGCACTTCGCGCAAACACCGTTTCTTAGTTCGCAGGTGAGAACCGAGCGTACTTCAACCTCGGTGACGCCCGATTTTACAATCCTTGCAGCGTCAGCGTCGTCGAGCAGCTTATCCTTGCTGATTGTGAAAGAGCCGTCCGGCGCCGTGAAGTCCTTTGTGAGGTAACGTCCGACAAGGCGCTCGTGGAGCTTTTCTACAAGCTCGTTGCCCTCGCGGATTTCATAAACCTCGATGCCGTTTTCCGTTCCGCAGTCATCGCCTCTGATGATAACTTCCTGCGATACGTCTACAAGACGTCTTGTCAGATAACCGGAGTCTGCCGTACGGAGCGCGGTATCGGCAAGACCCTTTCTCGCGCCTCTTGAAGAAATGAAGTATTCGAGGACGTTCAGACCTTCACGATAATTCGCTCTGATAGGCATTTCGATTGTCGCGCCCGACGTGTTCGCGATAAGTCCGCGCATTCCCGCGAGCTGTCTTATCTGAGCCGTCGAACCACGCGCTCCCGAATCAGCCATCATAAAGATGTTGTTGTATTTATCAAGGTTTTTGGTAAGCGCCGAAGAAACGTCGTCCGTCGCCTTGTTCCAGATGTTGATAAAGCTTTCCTTGCGCTCGCTGTTGGAGATAAATCCGCGGCTGAACTGCTTGTTTATCTTGCTTACAGCCTTGTCTGCGGCTGCGAGAATTTCCGCTTTCTGAGGAGGAATTTCCGCGTCGCATACTGCAACCGTGATACCCGAACGAGTCGAGTATTTATAGCCCATTGCCTTGATTTTATCGAGAACCTGAGCCGTTGTCGCCGTGCCGTGAATTTTCAGGCAGCGGTCGATAATCTGACCAAGCTCTTTTTTCGTTACCTTGAAGCCTATCTCATAATCGAGCTGGTGGTCGGGGTCGGTTCTGTCGACATAGCCGAGGTCCTGCGGAATATGCTCGTTGAAGATAATCCTGCCCGCGGTTGTCGGAACAATTCTCGTTACCTTTACATCGCCGATTTCCTTTGTTACGCGAACCTTGATTGCTGCGTGAATTGTGATAATTCCGTCCTGATACGCCATAATTGCCTCGGCGGCGTCGCGGAATACCTTGCCCTCGCCCTTTTCGCCTGCCTTGTCAATCGTCAGATAGTACGAACCGAGTACCATATCCTGCGTAGGAACGGTTACGGGGCGTCCATCGGACGGCTTCAAAAGGTTCTTTGCGGCAAGCATAAGGTTTCTCGCCTCGTCCTGCGCCTCGTCCGAAAGCGGAAGATGAACCGCCATCTGGTCGCCGTCGAAGTCCGCGTTGAACGCGGTACAGCAAAGCGGGTGAAGCTTGATTGCTCTGCCCTCGACAAGAACGGGCTGGAACGCCTGAATACCGAGTCTGTGCAGCGTAGGCGCACGGTTAAGCAGAACGGGGTGGTTCTGAATTACGTTTTCGAGGGAGTCCCAAACCTTGTCGTCCGAGCGTTCAACAAGCTTTTTCGCCTGCTTTATATTCGGCGAAACGCCCTTTGCAACGAGGTCGTTCAGCACAAACGGCTTGAACAGCTCAAGCGCCATTTCTTTCGGCAGACCGCACTGGTCCATTTTAAGCTCAGGACCGACAACGATAACAGAACGTCCGGAGTAGTCCACGCGCTTACCGAGAAGGTTCTGACGGAAACGTCCCTGCTTACCCTTGAGCATATCGGAAAGCGACTTCAGCGGACGGTTGTTCGAGCCTGTGTAAGCTCTTCCGTGTCTGCCGTTGTCGATGAGCGCGTCAACGGCTTCCTGAAGCATACGCTTTTCGTTTCTTACGATAAGGTCGGGCGCTTTTTTACCGAGAAGCTCCTTCAGGCGGTTGTTTCTCATAACAACCTTGCGATAAAGCTCGTTCAGGTCGGAAGTCGCATAACGTCCGCCGTCGAGCTGAACCATAGGACGGATATCCGGCGGAATTACGGGGATTACGTCCAGAATCATCCATTCGGGACGGTTTCCGCTCTGACGGAACGCTTCTACAACGTCAAGACGGCGGAGAAGCTTAATCTGCTTCTGACCTGCGGAGGTTGTTTCAAGCTCAGCGCGAAGCTCGTCTGCAAGCGCGTCAAGGTCGATTTCCTTCAGAAGCTCTTTGATAGCCTCGGCGCCCATTCCTGCGCGGAAGTGATAGTCCTTGCCGGAATATTTCATTACAGCCTGGCTGTATTCTCTTTCATCGAGAACCTGTTTTTTCACATAACCCGTATTCTCGCCGGGGTCGATTACTATATAGCTTGTGAAATAGAGAACCTGCTCCAGAATTTTCGGGGAAAGGTCGAGAATCTGACCTATTCTTGAGGGCGTGCCTTTGTAGTACCAGATGTGCGAAACGGGCGCCGCAAGCTCGATATGTCCCATTCTTTCGCGGCGAACCTTGCTGCGCGTAACTTCAACGCCGCACTTTTCGCAGATTTTGCCCTTAAAACGAATTCTCTTGTATTTTCCGCAGTTGCACTCCCAGTCTTTCTGCGGGCCGAAAATTCTCTCGCAGAAAAGACCGAATTTTTCGGGCTTCTGGCTGCGGTAGTTTATGGTTTCGGCACGCTGAACCTCGCCGTGCGACCATGCTCTAATCTGCTCCGGGGAAGCAAGTCCTATTTTCATAGACTCGAATACACTAAAACCCATTATATACCTCTCTATCTGGCACGGTTTGCAAAACGCAGATTTGCGCTCCGCTCACCCCGCCGAACTACTCATCTGTCGTTTTCGTCGTCAAAGCCGTCGGCCTCGTCGGAATCTTCAAAATCATCGTTATCGTCGAGGTCGTCGTCGAAATCATCGTCAAAGTCGTCGCCGAATTCCTCGTCATCGTCGTCGTTTACCATTCCGAGGTCGCCGTCCTCGTCCGCGATTTCAAAGCCTGCCGCGTTGAACGAAGCGTCGTCGGAGCGATAATCGCTCTCAAAGCCGTTCTTGAACGCTGCTCCGTCGTCATCGTCGGGGTCTTCTGTGAGGTTGATTTCAGCGCCGTTTTCATCAAGTATTCTGATGTCAAGGCCAAGACCCTGAAGCTCGTTTACCATTACCTTGAACGATTCGGGAACTCCGGGCTTCGGAACAGGTTCGCCCTTAACGATTGCCTCGTAGGTTTTCTGACGTCCCATAAGGTCGTCGGACTTGACCGTCAGGATTTCCTGAAGCGTATAAGCCGCGCCGTATGCTTCAAGCGCCCAAACTTCCATTTCGCCGAAACGCTGTCCGCCGAACTGCGCCTTACCGCCGAGCGGCTGCTGCGTAACGAGCGAGTAAGGACCTGTCGAACGCGCATGGATTTTATCGTCAACGAGGTGATGCAGCTTGAGATAGTACATATATCCAACGGTTACGGGACCGTCGAACTTTTCTCCCGTTCTGCCGTCAATAAGCTGAGTTTTGCAGTCGGAAGTCCACGAAAGCTTTGTGAAGTCAAGTCCCGCCGAGTTTTCGCCGAGAAGCTCGTCTTTCTTTGAGCGCGCGACGTCGTAAAGCTCTCTGATATCCTGCTCGTGAGCGCCGTCGAATACGGGAGTTGCAATTTTCCAGCCAAGCGCCTTTGCAACGTATCCGAGGTGAACTTCGAGCACCTGTCCGATATTCATACGGGACGGTACGCCAAGCGGGTTAAGAACGATATCAAGCGGTGTTCCGTCGGGCAGGAACGGCATATCCTCCTGCTTCAGAATACGCGAAACAACGCCCTTGTTTCCGTGACGGCCCGCCATTTTATCGCCGACAGAAATCTTTCTCTTCTGCGCGATATAAACGCGAACCTTTTCGTTGACTCCGGGAGAGAGGTCGTCGCAGTTTTCGCGGTTGAACACCTTTACGTCAACCACAATTCCGCTTTCGCCGTGTGCAACTCTCAGCGAGTTGTCGCGGACTTCTCTTGCCTTTTCGCCGAAAATCGCTCTGAGGAGTTTTTCCTCGGCGGTAAGCTCGGTTTCGCCCTTCGGAGAAACCTTACCTACGAGAATATCGCCGGAATGAACCTCCGCGCCTATTCTTACGATACCTCTTTCATCAAGGTCTTTCAGAACCTCGTCCGAAAGGTTCGGGATATCGCGCGTGATTTCCTCCGGACCGAGCTTTGTTTCACGGCATTCAAGCTCGTATTCTTCTATATGAATTGAAGTGTAAACGTCGTTGTAAACGAGTTTTTCGTTAATAAGAACCGCGTCCTCGTAGTTATAGCCCTC
>DPBR01000030.1:5526-5738 GCA_003516865.1 Oscillospiraceae bacterium | reverse complement strand
TCCTCGTAGTTATAGCCCTCCCACGTCATAAAGCCTATGAGAGCGTTCTTTCCGAGAGCGATTTCGCCGTTCTTTGTCGCGGGACCGTCCGCGATAACCTCGCCCGCTTTAACTTCGTCGCCCTTGTTTACAATCGGGCGCTGATTTACGCAGTTGCCCTGGTTGGAGCGCTTGAACTTGATGAGGCGATAGCAGTGCTCGCGGTTTTCCTT
>DPBR01000030.1:5160-5339 GCA_003516865.1 Oscillospiraceae bacterium | reverse complement strand
TTCCTTATCGGTGATGACGATTCTGTCCGCGGAAACGTCCGTAACGGTGCCGTCCTCCTTCGCGCAGACAACAACGCCCGAATCAACCGCAGCCTTATATTCCATACCCGTGCCGACAATCGGGTTCTGCGTAACCATAAGCGGAACAGCCTGCCTCTGCATGTTCGCGCCCATCAGCG
>DPBR01000030.1:443-4918 GCA_003516865.1 Oscillospiraceae bacterium | reverse complement strand
TGCATGTTCGCGCCCATCAGCGCACGGTTTGCGTCGTCGTTTTCGAGGAACGGAATCATCGCCGTTGCGACGGAAACGACCATCTTCGGCGAAACGTCCATAAAATCGACCTTTTCGCGCTCGATTTCAAGGATTGCGTCACGGCAGCGCGCGTTAACTCTCGGTCTTGCGAAGCAGCCGTTTTCATCGAGCGGCTCGTTCGCCTGAGCGACAACGTAATTATCCTCAACGTCCGCCGTCATATAGACAACCTCGTCGAGAACGCGTCCCGTCGCCTTGTCAACCTTGCGGTAAGGCGCTTCGATAAAGCCGTATACGTTTATTCTCGCGAAAGTTGCAAGATAGGAGATAAGTCCGATGTTAGGACCTTCGGGGGTTTCAATCGGGCACATTCTTCCATAGTGCGAGTAGTGAACGTCGCGGACCTCAAATCCCGCTCTGTCGCGCGAAAGTCCGCCCGGACCGAGCGAAGAAAGACGTCTTTTGTGCGTAAGTTCCGCAAGCGGGTTGTTCTGGTCCATAAACTGTGACAGCGGAGAAGAACCGAAGAACTCCTTCATCGCCGCGATAACCTGTCTTGCGTTTATAAGCGAGGACGGGGAAACCTTTTCAGTGTCGTTCGCCTGAAGTCCCATTCTCTCGCGGATTGTACGCTCCATTCTCGTGAAGCCTATTCTGAACTGATTCTGGAGAAGCTCGCCTACGCAGCGTATTCTTCTGTTTCCGAGGTGGTCGATATCGTCGATATCGCCGACGCCCTCGTTAAGGTTGATGAAGTAGCTTACGGAAGCGAAAATATCTTCAAGAGTGATGTGCTTGGGGATAAGCTCCTCAATTCTCGCGGAAATAAGCTCCTTGAGCTTTTCCTCGTCGCCGTCAGCCTCTTCGAGTATCTCCGAAAGAACGATGAACGAAACCTGCTCGTTTACGCCGAGAGCCTCCGTGTCGAGGTCGCCGGTGTACTGCTTGATATCGACCATTCCGTTGCCGACAATCTTTATCGTGCCTTCGCCCTCAGGCTTGTACACGTCAACGGAAATAACGCCCGCGTTCTGAATTTCGAGAGCCTTTTCGCGGGTGATTATATCGCCCTCAACCGCGAGAAGCTCGCCCGTAAACGGCGAGGAGATGTTCTCGGCTGCCTTTTTGCCGAAAATTCTCGAAGAAATTCCGAGCTTTTTATTGTACTTGTAGCGTCCGAAACGCGACAAATCATATCTTTTAGCGTCAAAAAAGAGGTTGTCGAGGGTCGTTCTTGCGGACTCAACGGTCGCAGGCTCGCCCGGACGAAGCTTTCTGTAAACCTCAAGCAGCGCTTCTTCCTCGTTCTTGGTGTTATCCTTGCCGTTTTCGATTGCAACGGTAATACGCGGGTCGTTTCCGAACTTATCGGTGAGGTCCTTATCGCCCGAAACGCCGATTGCTCTCAGGAAAGTTGTGCAGGGGAACTTTCTGTTCTTGTCGATGCGGACATAGAACACATCGTTGGAGTCCATTTCAAGCTCCAGCCACGCGCCTCTGTTCGGGATAACGGTTGCCTTGAACAGCTTCTTTCCTGTTTTATCGTAGTCAAATCCGTAGTAAACGCCGGGAGAACGCACAAGCTGCGATACGACAACGCGCTCCGAGCCGTTGATTACAAAGGTTCCGCTGTCCGTCATAAGCGGCAGGTCGCCCATATAAATCTCGTTGTCCATAAGCTCGCCGGTTTCCTTGTTCAGAAGCCTCGCCGTAACTCTCAGCGGAGCCGCGTAAGTAGCGTCGCGCTCCTTGCACTCCTCAATGGAGTACTTTGTGTTCTCGTCAAGACGGAAGTCCACAAACGAAAGCTCGAACTTTCCGTTTGAGTCCACAATCGGAGAAACGTCCTTAAAGACTTCCTTAATGCCGTCGGATAAGAACCACTCGTACGAGTCTTTCTGTATACCGATAAGATTCGGCATATCGATGACTTCCGTAATCTTTGAAAAACTCTGTCTTGTGGTTTTTCCCAACTTGAGGGGCTTTGTGTTCACCATCGGCTTTTTTCCTCCTGCTTTTGCTCCCCGGTATTGCGGAATTTCCCGCCCGAAATCAGCGCCGAAACGCTTTTTCGCGGGTTCTGTTTCCTGCAATCCGGGATAATTCTCCATTATGATACATTTTAATATTTTACCACAAATACGATTATTTGTCAAGCGGTTTTTGAAAAAATATCCTAAATTTATTTTCCGCACGACAAGATGCGCCGTTGCGCGACAAACTGCATATTATCCTACTTGACAACCGCGCTTTCGTGTGATATAATATATATTGTTCAAAATAAATAAAGAAAGGATACAGAACAATGGCAATTTCCGTAAACAATATTGTCAAAAAATTTGGCGAATATACGGCTGTGAACGGACTTTCGTTCGAGCTGAAGGAACCCGGCGTATTTGCGCTTCTGGGAACGAACGGCGCGGGAAAAACAACATCGATACGCATTATTCTCGGAATGCTTGCTCCGGACGGCGGAGAGGTTCTCTGGGACGGGAAAACGTTTCTCGCCTGCGACAAGCCGATAGGCTATCTCGCGGAGGAACGCGGTCTTTACCCGAAATATAAGGTTATGGACCAGCTTATGTACTTTATGACGCTGAAAGGAATGGCTCCCGACGCGGCGAAAAAGGCGATTGATTACTGGTTTGAGCGGCTTGAGGTTACGGAACACCGCAACAAGAGAGCCGAGCAGCTTTCAAAGGGTAATCAGCAGAAAATTCAGCTTATCGCGGCGCTTGCCCCGAATCCGGAGCTGATAATCCTCGACGAGCCGCTTTCGGGACTCGACCCCGTAAACGCGGAGCTTTTTAAGAGCGTTATCCGCGAGGAAATCAAGAATAATAAATACATTATAATGTCGTCGCATCAGATGTCCACGATTGAGGAATTCTGCCGCGATATCGTTATCCTGAACAAGGGCGAAACCGTGCTTCAGGGCAATCTCAACGAGATAAAGAAGGGCTATGGAAGGGTTAAGCTCACGGTAAAGACCGAGGGTGATATCACGATGATGGCTCAGCAGTGCGGGCTTACGATGACCGAAGAAACTCCGAACGGCTGCTCGTTTAACGTTCAGAGCGAGGAACAGGCTCACAAACTGCTCAATATGATTATCGCAAGCGATATTCCGCTGATAAAATACGAGCTGCGCGAGCCTAATCTGAACGAAATCTTCATAGAAAAGGCGGGTGCGAAGAATGAGGACTAAGGGGTGGCAGAAGGTTTTTGCGTTCACTCTCAAGGAGTATGTAAAAACGAAATCTTTTATAATAAGTACAATTATCACGAATATTATCGTTGCTGTGCTGATTGCGCTTGTGAATATTCTTCCCGTTGCGCTTGCCAAAGATAATGAAAACACCGGTTCTTCCGAACCGATGGAAGATATTTTCGGCTATGAAAAGGTGTATATTCTCGATGAAACGGGAATAATCAGCGACGGCGATATTGCGGAGCTTGTCGCGCAGGGACTTAAAGCCGAGCGCACGGAAAAGACCGCCGATGATATTATCGCGCAGGTTGCAAAGACCGAGAGCGCACAGGCGGCGGTTGTGTTCACTGCCGAAAAAGCGGAGGACGGAACGGTTTCGGGCTATACGGAAAAGACTTTCTATTCTCCGAGCGGAAAAGAGCAGGCTTCAACGCTTTCTTCAATAATGTCGGGCTTTTTGAGGGAATGTAACGTAAAGCGCCTTGGAATTGACCCTAAGGCTTTTGCGGAAGCGAACGTTTCAATCGAAACAAAGACAATCGAAGCGGGTCAGGAGGAGCTGAACATATTCTCGAGCATTATTCACTATGTGCTTCCGATTGCGTTCTCGCTTGTGCTGTTTTTGCTGATTTTCGCTTACGGAAACACGGTTGCACAGTCTATCGCGATTGAAAAGACGAGCCGCGTTATGGAACTGCTTCTGACGAGCGTAAGGCCGCTTGCCGTGGTGATCGGAAAGGTTCTGGCGATGGGCGCTGTGAGCCTTTGTCAGTTCCTGCTGATAATCATTATCGGAATTATCAGCACCGCCGCGACCGCGCCTTTCGGCATTATGGGTCAGCTTTCGCCGCTGCTTTCAAATCCCGATATGCTTTCGGGCGGAATTGCAAACGCGGCTTCTGCGGGCTTCAGCGTCGACCAGTTCAGTCTTGCGCAGGCAATCAACTCGCTTGCGGATAAATTTACAGCCCCGAATATTATCCTTATAGTTCTCTCGTTCATCTTCGGATTTCTGTTCTATGCGCTGCTTGCGGCTCTTGTGGGCGCTTCCGTTTCGAGAATGGAGGATTTGCAGGCGGCAATGCAGCCTTATTCGCTTATCGGCGTTGTGGGATTTTTCCTCGCTTATTACCCGATTATATTCAACGTTTCGGCACTCGAGTCGGGAAGTGCGGAGATAAACAGCGTTCAGATGTTCTCGTATTACTTCCCCGTAAGCAGCCCGTTTTCAATTCCCGGAGCG
>DPBR01000030.1:0-236 GCA_003516865.1 Oscillospiraceae bacterium | reverse complement strand
CCCGTTTTCAATTCCCGGAGCGGTTGTTCTCGGTCAGCTTGACACGGTTCAGTTGCTGATTGCGGTCGGTATTCTCGCAGCGTTCACGGTGCTTGTGGCAATGCTTGTAAGCAGGGTTTACGAGGCGATTATTCTCCACAACGGAAGCAGATTAAAAATCGGCGATATCCTTAAAATGGCGAAGAAATAACGACTAATCGCTCCTTCGGGGGCGCCTCCGGCGGCTTAAGACCTTT
>DPBR01000087.1:8663-9395 GCA_003516865.1 Oscillospiraceae bacterium | reverse complement strand
CCGCCTGCCAGCAGCATTGCAACGCACTCTTTTTTAATGTGATTCATAACTTTCCTCCTGTTATTAATCGTATTGTTTGCAGCGGTTATTTCGCCGCTTTTTCAGCTTTTTTCGCTTCGGACTTCTTATCCTCCGGCTTCTTTTCCTCGGTTTTCTTCTCCTCGGAAGCCTTCTTCGTTTCTTCGGAAGCTTTCTTCGCGTCCTCAGCTTTCTTCGCTTCTTCAGCCTTTTTCCGGTCGTCCTCGGGACTGCGGATATTCTTAGGCTTGAGATACATCACGGACATCGGCGGGATATCGAGAGTAATCCTGTACGCTTCATCGTGCATCGGCTGTTCCTTTGCGGTGACTGTACCGTTTGTAATACCGCTTCCGCCGAACTCCGCGTTATCGGAATTGAACACCTCGACATAATCCGCGTAATACGGAACGCCGATTTCGTAAATCTCGTGGCGGACGGGCTGGAAATTGCACACAACAATAAGTTCTTCCTTATTGCGGGCAATTCTCCTGAACGCGATAACGCTGTTCTGGTTATCCTCCGCAGAAATCCAGTGGAAGCCCTCCCAGCTTGTGTCGCACTCCCAAAGCGCGGGATTATCGAGATAGAACTTGTTTATCGCCTTGACGTAATTGTGATATCTGAGGTGCGGCTCAAATTCGAGAACCTCCCAGTCAAGCTGCGCTTGGAAATTCCACTCCTTGTACTGAGCAAATTCCTGTCCCATAAACA
>DPBR01000087.1:6397-8481 GCA_003516865.1 Oscillospiraceae bacterium | reverse complement strand
GCAAATTCCTGTCCCATGAACAGCAGTTTTTTGCCGGGGTGCGCCATCATATATCCGAGGAACGTTCTCATCGAATGGAAGCGGAACTCGCGCGGACCGCCCATTTTATCGAGCATCGAGCATTTTCCGTAAACAACCTCGTCGTGGCTTATCGGGAGAACGAAATTCTCCGAGAACGCATAGTAGAACGAGAATGTAACGAGATTGTGGTTATAGGGTCTGCCGAGCGGGTCCATACTCATATATCTGAGCATATCGTTCATCCAGCCCATATTCCACTTGAAGTTGAACCCAAGTCCGCCGATATCCGCGGGCTTCGTAACCATCGGCCACGCGGTCGATTCTTCCGCAACCATAAGAATATTCGGGTGTTCGCGGAAAAGCGCGGCGTTCAGCTTCTGGAGGAACGCGATTGCTTCGAGATTTTCCCTGCCGCCCTTGTTGTTCGGACGCCATTCGCCGTCGCGGCGGTCATAGTCGAGATAGAGCATTGAAGCCACTGCGTCGACTCTCAGACCGTCAACGTGATATTTCTCAATCCAGTAATTCGCGTTTGAAACGAGGAACGACTGAATTTCGGGCTTACCCCAATCGAAAATGTGCGTTCCCCACGATTTATGCTCTCTTCTCAGCGGGTCGGCATATTCATAGCAGCTCTCGCCGTCCCACTCGTAAAGTCCCGCCGCGTCCTTCGGGAAGTGCGCGGGAACCCAGTCGAGAATTACGCCGATTCCCGCCTTGTGGCACTTATCGACAAACGCCATAAAGTCGTGCGGCGTACCGTAGCGCGATGTGGGCGCGTAATAGCCAATCTGCTGATATCCCCAAGAACCGTCGAACGGATACTCTCCGATAGGCATAAGCTCGATATGGGTATATCCCATTTCCTTAACGTACGGAATAAGTTCATCGGCAAGCTGTCTGTAACTCAGATAATTCTCGCCGTTTTTCTTCCACGAGCCTGCGTTTACCTCGTAAATATTTATCGGGCTGTCGTAAACGTTCGTTTTGGCGAGTTTTTCCTCATACGCCTTATCCGTCCACTTGAACCCGTCGAGGTCGAAGAACTTTGACGCGGTGTTCGGGCGAAGCTCCATATGCGTTCCGTAAGGGTCGGCTTTCAGCTTTATCAGCCCGTCGGGCGCCTCAACGCTGAATTTGTAGTTGTCAAACTGCTTTATTCCCTCGATAAACAGCTCCCAGATACCGCTGTCGTTGATTTTATTCATATAATGACGTGTTCTGTCCCAATGGTTAAAATCGCCAACAACGCAAACCGATTTCGCGTGCGGCGCCCAGCACCTGAACACAACACAGTCTTTTCCGTCCTTTTTCAGCTTATGCGAGCCGAAAAAGTCATAGGAATGTGAGTTTTCACCCTGAAAAAATAGATGCAGCGGAACCTGATATTCTTCGGGAACCGTAATTGCCATCAGAAAAACCTCCCTTATTTTGCCGCCCTGCTTCACGCGCGCACGGGCTGTCTATACTTTGGAATTAAACACAAATCCCCTCTTGTTATTTTCTATTTTAGCACATTAGAGCGCTTTTTTCAAGTGCTTTGTGAATATTCTATGATTTTTTACATTTCAAGATATCAATTTTGTACAATTTAACAACAAATTTACAGAAAATCGCTGAAAACGTTTACAAAAAGTGAATATTATTCAAAATAACCGAAAAAAGGCAAAACCCCAAGAAACAGCAGCCTGCAAAAAGTGAAAAGCTGCGTTTTCCGAGGTTTTGAAGAAGCAAGTAATGGTTTGTGCAATTGCACAAATTTTGCAAAACATCTTTGTTGAAGTTACCAACCTGCCGTCTTGCAGTCCCACATAGCCCGCACGGATTGTGCGGTTGGGAAGTGCGGGGATTAGGCGCAGGGTTGCCGCTTAACCCGCACGCAGGCGAAGCGTCCGCGCTTTAGGGTTTGTTCCCCTATCCCGCTTTCTTCAAGCCGCAGCTCAGCCGAAGCGCCCGTTTTTCGCTGCGCGAAAAACCGAAAGCGAAGCTTTCGTGCCGCGAAGCGGCAGGGCGCTTCGGCTAACCGGAGGTCCGCGCAAAGCCGGCTCACCTCCCCACGGCAA
>DPBR01000087.1:5594-6233 GCA_003516865.1 Oscillospiraceae bacterium | reverse complement strand
GCTCACCTCCCCACGGCAACCGCCACAACGCTTATGTCGTCGCGCGCGCCGTTTTCCGCCGAACGCGCAGCTTTGGCTATTCTCTCGGAAAGCTCGGCGGGGTCGGAGGGCTTTGAAAGTTCGCGGGAAAGCCACTTCTCGTCGATAACCGCGCCGTCCGTGGTCATCACGATAACATCGCCGCTGCTCACCTTGAATTTCTGCGCGGGAACGCTCATTCTCCCGCCCGTCCCCGCAGGCGGCGAAGCAATCGCGGCGCGCAAAAGCCTGTCCGAAGTCTTGATGTAGGTGGTTGCGGCGCCCGCTTTGTACACCGCGCATTCCCCGCTTTCAAGGTTGATTTTCAGGATATCCATAGTAGCGAAGCTCTCGTCCGCGCTTTTCACGAGCAAGGTTGTGTTCGCCGTTTCAAGCGCCGAGGGAAGCGGAATCCCCGCCTTTATCAGCTTCGACAGCACAGAGCACGCTATCGCCGAATCAACCCGCGCGCGGCTTCCCGTACCCATTCCGTCCGAAACCACGATATAAAGCGAGCCTTTTCCGTCCGAAAAACTCTCGCAGCAGTCCCCGCAAACCTCGTTCTGACCCTGCGGAAGCTGATACGCGCCGATTTTCGCGGTAAGCGGAAGCGCCTCGCAA
>DPBR01000087.1:1741-5430 GCA_003516865.1 Oscillospiraceae bacterium | reverse complement strand
GCCTCGCAAGCCGTTATCCGATATCTTCCGCCGCCGCCCGATATTTCGGGAACTTCAAGCTCCCTTCCGAGAGCTTTTCCGAGAATTGAAGCAAGCTTTTCGCCTGCGGCGCGCGGTTCGGACGCGCAGTACGCCTCAAGCCGCAGCTTTCCGCGGCTATCGCGCGAGATGAACGTCTGCGGGAGCTCAGCGCCGTTCTCCGAAAGCGCCTTTTCAGCGCGCTTTTCAGCCTCGCGGTACTTCCCAAGCGACTTCAGCTCCATTCCCGAACGCCCCATAACGCGGAGAATTTCCTCCGTCGCGCTCAGCCTGTCCGTGTAAATTCGCCGAAGCTCGCGTATTCTGCGCTCGTCCGACATCGCCGAAATATAGCGCGAATATTCCGCCGTTATCGCACCGACAACCCCCGCAGGGTTCACACACTCCTCGGCGCACTCTCCCGAAAGAGAGTATTCCGTAAGCTCGAAGCCTGTCCTAAGCTGCATCACAAGCCGCGAGAACTCTCCGTGAAACTGCTCATACCTGCTTCCCCAGCAAATCATACTTTTCGGACAGGAACGGCAGACTTTGTCCGCCGCGCGGTCGCTTATCTCCTCGATATTGAAGCAATATTTCCTGTCAAGAGCCTCTGCGGCAGCCGCAATTCCCGCTCCGACGCCTTCGAGCGCGTCCGCCGCGAAATTCAGACGTTCGCCGATTATAAGCGAAGCCGCGCCGTCCGAGAAGTCGTTTTCGGCTTTTTTCAGCCGTTCAAGCGGAAGCGCCGCGTACACGACAGCCGCCGCGCACGCTTCAATCATAATTCGCCAAGAACCCTCGTCGTTATGCGAAATCAGCGTTCCCGCCGCCGTCAGAAACACAAATCCGACAGCGCGAGTTATTTTCCCGCGCCGTGAAAACGCGCAAGCCGCTCCCGCCGCAAACCCAAGACAAGCCCCTGCCGCTCCCATTTCAAAGTTTGCCGCGCATAGTCCGAATACCGCGGGAAGCCCTATCGCAGCGCTCCAAACCGCGCCTTTCGCGTCATAAACGCAAAGCAGCGTTATTCCGAGAATCAGCCTGCCTATATTAATATATGTATAGTCGAGCCGCCCCAGAGAAAAGAACGCAAGCGCCGAGATTATCCCGACAAACGCGCGGATTTTCGGGTCGGAGAGCGACAGCCGCTTCCCTTCCGCGGCGTTTTCGAGCGCGCTTACGCTCAATGCAAACACCCCCGCCGCGAAAGCCGCGATTATCAGCACAAGCAGTTCGGAAGCGCCCGAAATTTCCGATATTCTCGAAAAAAAGCACGCGAGCGCCGCCGAAAAAAATGCCGCCGCCGCACGGATTTTCGCGCTTCCGAAATCCGGAATTATCTTCGCCGCCATAGCTATAACAAGCGCCGCAATCCCCGAAAGCGCTCCCGGAAAACCGTGCAGAAGCGCTCCCGCAGCCGCTCCGAACAGCGCCGGAACGGAACGCCGCCTCGATAATCCCGCCACAAGCGCAAACGAAGCGGGCGCCGCCGAAAGCTCGCTTGCGCCAAGCTCCAGCGCAAGTCCCCCTATCGCCCAAATCAAGTCGTTTTTCACAAATTCCCGCCGGCGCGCCGCCGACGTTCGCCGAGCAAACTCGGCTGCTTTTTCGGTCATTTTTCTACCTCCCGTTTCAACTTCAGCCCTTTTCGCGCGCGTTATCCGTCATCGGGAAACGAATTTCCGCGCCGCTTTCACGTCTGTTTATCATTGATATTATCACATTTCGCGTGAAAAAGCTGTCGCACACGGTTGGAATTTTATGGAATTTAAGCGCGTTTTCGGGAGATTTTGCAATATTGTTTGACAAAACGGCATATTTGTGTTACAATGTAGGAGAATATTATCGGAGAAAATCCGCAGGAAAGGAATATTTTTTTATGAACGTTAACTTTGAAATGGCGCTTCAGTATATTAATCTGGGTTCTTACGAAAAAGCCGAGGAAGAGCTGAGAACCGCAATCTCCGCCGAAACCGAGAAAAATAACCTCAAAACGGCTGCGGAATATCGCTGCGTTCTCGGTGAACTTCTCGCAAATCTCGGCAAAAGAAAAAAGTCCGACGAAGAATTTCTTCAGGTTGTCGAATACTGCAAGGAAACAAACCCGCTTCCGAAGCAGCTTGAAATCGCGGAAAGCTTTCTTGCAAAGCCAAAACCCGCAAAAAAGAGCAAAAAATCATAAGGCAACACCATAATTTTGACGTTTGAGAAAGGACAAGTCCTATGGAACAACGCGTTGACAAGGTAAATTATTATCTCGATATCGCTCAGACGGTCGCGGAACGCGGAACCTGCCTGCGAAGGAATTTCGGCGCGATTATCGTCAAAAACGACAGCATTATCACAACCGGCTACAACGGCGCTCCCCGCGGCAGAAAAAACTGCTCCGATACGGGAAGCTGCACGCGCGAACGCCTCAATATCCCGCACGGTCAGAGATACGAACTTTGCCGCTCAGTTCACGCGGAAGCAAACTGCATAATTTCCGCGCCCCGCGCAGATATGCTCGGTTCCACGCTCTATCTCGCCTGTCTTGACGCGCAGACGGGCGAACTTTCGGGCAATGTCGAACCCTGCTCTATGTGCAAAAGACTTATCATAAACGCGGGAATTGAAAAGGTTATCGTCCGCACTTCCCCGCATTCGTACAAGGAATTTACCGTAAGCGCGTGGGTTTACAACGACGACAGCCTTGAAGGAACGGACGGTTATTGACAAATGGAACTTACCGATATCGGCGTTATCAAAGACCTGTTTTCGCGCCACGGCTTCTCTTTCTCAAAGTCGCTCGGTCAGAATTTTCTCATTAACCCCTCCGTCTGCCCGAAAATCGCCGAGCTTGGCGGCTGCGGAAAGGACGTCTGCGCTATTGAAATCGGAACAGGCGTCGGCGTCCTCACAAAAGAGCTTGCAAAGCGCTGCGATAAGGTTGTCGCGGTAGAGCTTGACGAGCGCCTGAAGCCGCTCCTTGAAGAAACGCTCGCGGAATTTGACAACGTTGAGGTTATTTTCGCGGACGTGATGAAAACCGACCTGCGGGCGATTATCGAGGAGAAATTCGGCGGGAAAGAAACGGTTGTCTGTGCAAATTTGCCTTATTACATCACTTCTCCCGTTATTATGAAAATTCTCGAAGAGCACCTTCCGATAAAGGCGCTCACGGTTATGGTGCAGAAAGAAGCCGCAGAGCGTATCTGCGCGAAGCCCGCGACAAGGGAATGCGGCGCGATTTCCTACGCCGTAAGCTGGTACAGCGCGCCGAAGATACTTTTCCGCGTGAACAGAGGCAGCTTTATGCCCTCGCCGAACGTTGACAGCGCCGTTATCAGGCTTGACGTGAAGCCCGAACGCGCGCTTCCCGCAGCCGAGGAAAAGCGTATGTTCAAGATTATCGCGGCAGGCTTCTCTCAGCGCAGAAAACAGCTCGCAAATCCCATTTCCGCCGCGTTCGCAACGGACAAAACAACACTCTGTGAAATATTTGCAAGCCTCGGTATCAAGCCGACGGCGCGCGCCGAGGAGCTTTCGCTAGACGATTACAAAAACCTCGCAAAAGCGCTTAATTAAGCGAAATTCGCCATAATTTCAGCTTTTTCGGCTATCGCGCCGACCAAAAAACTTCACATCGCGCAAATCGTTGATTCAAGCAGGGGAACGCTCCCGAAAATCCC
>DPBR01000087.1:0-1503 GCA_003516865.1 Oscillospiraceae bacterium | reverse complement strand
CCGCCAAAATCGCTCCCCGCCGGGGCAATCGCGGAGCATAATTCGCAGCAACAGTCGGCTGGGGCAATACCGCACATATCGCTTATTATCAACAAAACAAAATCCGCTCGGTTTCCCAAGCGGATTTGCTGTATTAATCGCGTTTTACGACTTGATTTCAAAGCTGTTCGGCGCGCTTTCGTGCGGCTTTCGGTAATTTCCGACCGGATTTACTCCCAGAACGTACCAATCCATCGAGTAAATCTGCGCTTCGGTCATCGTGTCCGTCTGCATATATCTCACGTTTCCGTTCGTGTCCTTCAGCTCGCCGCTGAAAATATACGCCTTTTCCGCCGTCAGAAGCGGAACAATCTCGTCGAGTATATCCTGCGTTCTCTTATCGGCGCACGGCTGCGCTTCGGACACGTTTATTATGCCGTTTGACATCGCGCCCTTGTACACATTCGTTTCCCAAGTATCCATTTTAAGCTGCTTGAACTGCGAAACAAAAAGGCTGTCACGCTTTGCGCTGAAATACATCAGCATATTCTTGTAATCGCTCTCTCTGCCGCTGTAATCAAGGCTTCCGATAAACTTAATTCCCTGCTGTTCGCAGTATTCCGCAGAGTAAGGCGACTCGGTATAGCAGATTATAACATCGCAGCCCTCGCTTACAAGCTTATCGACAGCCTGCTTAATCTCGGCGTCCTCGGTTGCGCCCGCAGCGCAGAGCGTTCCGCTTGCAAATACCATTCTCACGCCGAGCGCCGCCGCGTTTGTCGTAGCGTAAGTGTAAAGCAGCTCAGGGTCTGCCACAAGCCCGATTTTCTGCGTTTTCGAGTTGTACGCCGCCGCAATTCCCGCGGCATAAGCACCCTGATACGCCGTTTCCGTATAGCTGAACACGTTTGCCGTTCCGATTGAAGCGAGGCCGTAATTTATGAACTTAACGTTCATATATCTTCCCGAAATCGAACTTAGAGCGTTCGTAAACGTGGAACTGCACGAAACTATCTCCGTACACCCCGCCGAAACGAGCGCTTTTACCGCGCTTTCAAAGTCCTGCACGGAAACGTCCTCAATGTAAACCGTTTCAACCTCGCAGCGCCTCGCGGCCTTTTGGCGCTGAAGGTTCATCTGCTCCGTAAACCCGCCGTTATCCGCCTTTTTGTGGAATATATAGCCGACTTTTACGGGTACGGTTTCCTCAATCCCGCCGGAGCTGACGCTTTCCGATGAGGAACCCGCCGTTTCGCTGTTACAGCCCGTCAGACCTATCGAAACGCACAAGGCAAGCCCCGCCGCTATGCCCTTGAGCCATTTTGAATTCATTTCAATATAACCTCCTGTTGTGTGAGTGCAAAATATTACATTTTGTATAAACTTATACAGGTTTTTCTATACTCTTTAACCATTATAACATATTTTTTCAAAAAAATCATTACTTTTTTTAAATATTTCTCAGTATATCTTTATTTTTTTTAAAAAATATGTTATAATGAATTAAGGCAACACCGCACAAAA
>DPBR01000002.1:9930-11717 GCA_003516865.1 Oscillospiraceae bacterium | reverse complement strand
TAATAATTATGCGGTGTAGCCCTTAAATTCAGTATAACATATTTTTAAATATATTTCAATATGTATATAATATGCGGGATTGTTTTGTCTGACTTTATGTTAAAATAGCTAATTATTCCTATGATTTACGGGATTTGTTTATGCATATATACAAAAATAGGTAAAAAACTCATATTTCCTCTTGATTTTTTTCAAATATGGGTTAAAATATAATTAGCACTCAAAGAGTATGAGTGCTAAGCTGTTTGAATATAATCAGTAATGGCACTTTTCGTGATTATTTTTAGGAGGAAATAAATTATGACAATCAGACCTTTGGCAGACAGAGTCGTTACAAAGATGGTTGAGGCTGAGGAAACCACCAAGAGCGGCATTATCCTCACCGCAGCAGCTCAGGAAAAGCCCTCTATTGCAGAAGTTGTCGCCGTAGGCCCCGGCGGCATGGTTGATGGCGTTGAAATCGGCATGACCGTTAAGGTCGGCGACAAGGTGCTTATCAGCAAGTATGCAGGCACGGAAGTTAAGGTTGACGGCGTCGAGTATTCAATCGTTAAGCAGGGCGATATCCTCGCAGTCGTTGAGGACGCTCCCGCGAAAAAGACCGCTCCCGCTAAGAAGCCCGCTGCGAAGAAAACCGCTAAGAAGTAACTTTTATTAATCTCATTACATTGGAGGAGAAAAACTATGGCTAAGGATATTATTTATGGTGAAGAAGCGAGAAAGGCTCTTCAGAAGGGCATCGATACGCTCGCTGATACCGTTAAAATCACGCTCGGTCCTAAGGGCAGAAACGTCGTTCTTCAGAAGAAATACGGCGCTCCGCTTATCACAAACGACGGCGTTACCATCGCCAAGGAAATCGAGCTTGAGGACGCTTTTGAGAATATGGGCGCGGCTCTCGTCAAGGAAGTTGCAACCAAGACCAACGACGCTGCGGGCGACGGCACTACAACCGCTACGCTTCTCGCACAGGCTCTCGTTCGCGAGGGTATGAAGAATATCGCTGCGGGCGCTAACCCTATGGTTGTTAAAAAGGGTATGAAGAAGGCTGTTGACGCGGCTGTTGACCAGATTAAGAAGAACTCCAAGAAGGTTGCGGGTTCTGCCGATATTGCGCGCGTTGCGACCGTTTCCGCGGGCGACGAGTTCGTAGGCAAGCTCATTGCAGAGGCTATGGAGAAGGTTACCGCAGACGGCGTTATCACTCTCGAAGAAAGCAAGACCGCCGAAACTTACAGCGACGTTGTTGAGGGTATGCAGTTCGACAGAGGCTATATCTCGCCTTATATGGTTACCGATACCGACAAAATGGAGGCTGTCCTCGACAATCCTTATATCCTCATCACGGATAAGAAGATTTCTTCCATTCAGGACGTTCTTCCGCTTCTTGAACAGATTGTTCAGTCTGGCAAAAAGCTCCTTATTATCGCTGAGGACGTCGACGGCGACGCGCTCACCAACCTTATCCTCAACAAGCTCCGCGGCGTTTTCACCTGCGTTGCCGTAAAGGCTCCCGGATTCGGCGACAGACGCAAGGAAATGCTCAAGGATATCGCTATCCTCACGGGCGGCGAGGTTATTACCGACGAACTCGGTCTTGACATCAAGGAAACTACCGTGGCTCAGCTCGGCACGGCTAAGCAGGTTAAGATTAACAAGGAAAACACCATTATTGTTGACGGCGCGGGCAAGTCCGCCGATATCAAGGCGAGAATCGGCGAAATCAGAGCCGCTATTGAAAACACAACCTCCGAATTCGACAAGGAAAAGCTTCAGGAGCGCCTTGC
>DPBR01000002.1:8824-9665 GCA_003516865.1 Oscillospiraceae bacterium | reverse complement strand
AAGCTCCGTATCGAGGACGCTCTCGCGGCTACTAAGGCTGCCGTTGAGGAGGGCATCGTTGCGGGCGGCGGAGTCGCACTGCTTAACGCTATTCCCGCTGTTCAGGAGATTATCGACTCTCTTGACGGCGACGAGAAAACAGGCGCGGCTATCGTTCTCAAGGCGCTTGAAGAACCTATCCGTCAGATTTCGCTTAACGCGGGCGTCGAGGGTTCGGTTATTATCGACACCATTATGAAGAAAAAGACTGTCGGCTATGGCTATGACGCTTACACCGAAACTTACGGCGATATGATTAAGAAGGGCATTGTTGACCCTGCGAAGGTTACTCGTTCCGCACTCCAGAACGCTTCCTCCGTAGCTGAGATGGTTCTTACAACCGAATCGCTCGTTGCCGATAAGCCCGAAGAAAATCCTCCCGTTGCGGCTGCTCCCGCAGGCGGTATGGGCGGTATGTATTAATCCAAAACCATTAACGCATAAAATATGCTCCCCTGTTTCGGCAGGGGAGTTTTGCTGTGCGAAAATCACAAAATCCGCAGGTGCGCTAAGCTTAAGGCGCGGCTTTCGTCGGCGCAGGATTATATCAGAATACAAAAAATCTCCCCGCCAAAGCCGAGGAGTCGTTTTATTCAAATCGTAACCGAGCGCTCTCCGTCGATAAGCCGGGTTCTGTCGTGTATAATCATCTATCTAGCCCTTTCGTCGCCGAAAGGGTCAAGCCGCCTTAAACAGGGCGCGCCGAGCAGACGCGTTTTCCCCCGTACCAATCGGCGTTGCATCGGATAGGGTTTACATGGCAATCCGGTCTCCCGAATTCCGGTGAGCTCTTACCTCGCCT
>DPBR01000002.1:0-8699 GCA_003516865.1 Oscillospiraceae bacterium | reverse complement strand
TTACCTCGCCTTTCCACCCTTACGTCGACTGAAATCAGTCGACGCGGTATATCTCTGTTGCACTTGCCCTAAGGTCACCCTCGGCTGATGTTGTCAGCTATCCCGCTCTGTGATGCCCGGACTTTCCTCATGGCGTTCCCACGCCCCGCGATTATATAACGAACAGCGCTCAATTACTTTCCTATTTTACCACATTTCTTCCGAAATTTCAAGTGGCTGACTGAATTTTTCCCGATATCATCTCAACCGCTTCCTCAAATTCAACGCACTTTGCATATATCCCCCGCCAAATAAACTCGTTGTAATACTTATAAGTCGTTTCCGCGCTCATAAAATCATTGTCAAAAGTACTGTTCGTCCCTGCGGGAACTATCATCTCAATTCCGCGCTCAAATCCGCCTTTTATCGTCGCGTCAATGCAGTATTCCGTCTGTAAGCCCACTATCATAACGCGCTTTTCACCCTTTTCTTCAAGGGCGTCACCGCACAATTACCGGCTTCGCCTTTGCCGTTTCCTCGCTTGCTCTTTTTCCGTCATATTGCCCGAAAACTCCTGGAAATACATACAGTATTCCTGCGTCGTTTTCGTTCAATCTGACGAAAAAATCTCGGCGCGATTAAACGACGATAATTATGCGGTGAAGCCCAAGATGTTCGCGCAACCGCAATCGCGAAACGCGCTGTTTACCGTTTTGTCAAAGATTTTTTCGCCCTCCTTTGGGCAAAATTCCTCGCTTATTTCAAACCCCGCCGCGCCTTTCGCAAGCGCGCTCCCCGCGCCGTCATCGTGCCGGACGTAAATTACCTCAACCCCGTTTTTACGCGAGCTTTCAATAAGCGCCTTTACGCGTTTTACAAAAATCTCGTATCCGTAAAGACTCTCGTTCGTTATCAGTTTCTGTGCGTCCAAAATCAACAATACCATTCCATCACTCCTTTTTCTTTAGGTAACCTCTAAAAACCTCCTTCACGGCAGATTTCTATGACTTATATCATCTGCTTCGTTGTCAAACCTTGAAATACATCAAGTATACGCATTATCGCTTCGCGAAAACGCTGCGGTTTGACGCCTGGCATCTGATATAAGTCATGTACAAAATCTGCTCGTGTCCCGGTTTTTAGAGGTTACCTTTATTATATCATTTTTATGTGCTTTTTTCAATTGACTTTTACGCGAAATTGTGCTATAATGATAAAGTATATTAATCACAGAGGAGGGTTTTTATGTCGGATAAACCTTTAAATCCGTTTGATGATGCGGAAGAAATTGCGAAAAAGTCAATGGTTCTCTTTTTTCTCATAGACTGCTCCGGCAGTATGGGCGGCTCTAAAATCGGCACGGTTAACTCCGTTATGGAGGAGCTTATCCCCGAAATCCGCGGTATCGGCGGCGCTGACGCGGATATCAAAATCGCCGTTCTTAAATTTTCGGGCGGCAGCGAATGGATGTACAACGAGCCTGTTTCTGTCGAGAATTTCGAGTGGAAGCCCCTTGACGCCGAAAACGTCACCGACCTCGGAAGCGCCTTTTCCGAGCTTTCCTCAAAGCTCTCCCGCAACAGCTTTATGAACTCGCCGTCCCTTTCTTTCGCGCCGGTTATGATTCTTATGTCCGACGGCTATCCCACGGATAACTTCGAAAAGGGTTTGGACGAGCTTCGCAAAAACCGCTGGTACGCCGCGGGTATCAAGGCTGCCGTTGCCATCGGAGAGGACGCGGATTTCGATATCCTTTCGCGCTTCACGGGCAACCCCGACAGCGTTGTCACCGCGCACAATGGCGAAGCCCTCGCTAAACTCGTTAAGTTCGTCGCGGTCACTTCCTCGCAAATCGGCAGCAAGAGTATGCGCCTTGCCGAAACAGAGGAGGATTTCCGCACCAAACAGGAATCCGCAGCCGAACAAATCCGCGAATTTGCCGAGAGCGACGAGATAAGCGCGGATATCGAAGAGGGTTGGTAATAAGCGGGCGGATTGATGAATAATATCGGCGAAAAAAGTAAATTTACAGGCTGCGCTTTGTCCGTTCGCGGAGCTTCCCATGAGGAAACAAACACAGAATGTCAGGACAGCGCGCGCGTCTTTATCGGAGATAATTTCGCTGTCGCCGCCGTTTCCGACGGTCACGGGAGCGAAAAGCATTTCCGCTCGGCAGCAGGCAGCGAAATGGCTACAAGAGTCGCTATCCGCTCTATCTGCGACTTTAACGAGAGAAACGGCGGTCTTGACGGTATTTTCCTCGAAAATCCCCGAAACGCCGCCCGAAGAATAGCCGCGAATATTATCTGCGGCTGGAACAGCGAAATCGCCGCGCATATCGGGCTTTTTCCGCTTAACGCGGGCGAAAAGGCGGTTTACGACAAGTATGGCGGGATTTCAAACGAGGTTATGTACGGCGCGACGCTTATTGTCGGCTGTATGACCGAAAAAGGCTGCTTCGGACTGCAAATCGGCGACGGGGATTTCTGCGCGATGGATAACGGAAAGATGATTTCACCCGTCCCCGACGACCCGAAGCTCGTCGGAAACCTCACAACCTCGCTTTGCGACAGCGACGCAATTTCCGGTTTCCGATTCTTTTACAGACAGGACAGATTTTCCGGTATCGTGCTTTCAAGCGACGGGCTTATCAATTCGTTCCTCAACGAGGACGACTTCTTCAGCTTCGGAAAGCGCGTTCTCAACGCCGTCAGGGACGGCACGGCGAAAGCCCTCGGAGAACACCTCAGAATGCGTTCACGCTGCGGCAGCAGGGACGATATCTCAATTGCCGCGATTGTTTAAGGAGATTATTATGGCTAACCTCAGAATTGACAAGGATATTGATAACGCCGCGCTTAACGAGCTTCTCGCTCAGCGCGCGGTTCTCGACAAAAACGATAAGGAGGCTATGGGCGAACTTTCCGCGCGTCTTGCCGCGGAAATCGTTATGAAAGCGCGCTTCCTCGCGGTCGTCAGCTTCAATAAGGAGCTTTCGGCGGACGAAAACGGCGACCCTGTTATGCAGGAAGGCACAAATATGAATTTTATCCTCCTCGACAGCTCCGATTCGGGCAAGTATTTCCCCGTTTTTACCGATAAGAGCGCTATCGACAAATGGGGCGGCGTCAAGGATTATCACACGGTTCAGATTGCTTTCGACAACCTCGCAAATCTTGTCCTTACGGGAAGCAGCTGCAACGGTGTGGTCGTCAATGTCGGCACGGATAACCTCGTTATCGAAAGAAGCGTTATCGCGGGCTGGAACGAGAGAAAGCAGATTGCCGAAAAGGGTCACGCGGACGGCGTTATCACGGGGAACACGCCGTATGAAATTTATCCCGCAAATCCCTATCCGCTTCAGCTTTCAAACAAGCTCTGCGAGGCGGCTAAGGGCATAAAGGGCGTCAATAACCTCTGGCTGCGCGGTATTACGCTCAACGGCGAGGTCGGTTATCTGCTCGTCGTTGACTTTACGGGAGAAAGACAGGCGACTTTTTCCAAGCTCGGCGAGGCGGGAAAGGAATTTCTCGGAAGAATGCCGCTTCACCTTGTTCCTTTCAACGATGAACTTGGCAGAAACGCCGTGGATAAGGTCGTTCCTATTTATTCTAAGGCAGCGCCGCACAATTAACGGATTGCGCCTTTACCGCGCACTTGCTTGCATATTTTCCGTCGGCTTGCACAAATTTCGCTCGAAAGGCACAAAGCCTTCCCGCGCTCAATTTGCACAATCTGACGAAAAATCTGACGGCGCAATTGCACGATAATAATTGTGCAGTGCAGCCCTAAGCAATAAATGTTGTCAAAATGCACAAAAGAACGCTGTTAAATTTGAAAAAATTGTTGTAGACATTCTGCGGATTATGTGCTATAATTAGAGTAGAAGAAAATCCGGCTTAGGTTCGGCGTTTTGGAGGGGAAAGGCTATGGCAAAGAAAAAGCTTTTTGGCAACAACATAAAACCGTCGTGCAAGTACTGTGAAATGGCTACTCAGGGCGAGGGCGACAAAATTATTTGCTCGAAATTCGGAGACGTTAAGGCTTACGATTCCTGCAAAAAGTTTATCTATAACCCGCTCAAGAGAATTCCCAAGAAAGAGCTTCAGCTTGCAAATTCCGCGGTTAACGAAATTGATTTCTGATACATAAGGCGTTCGCTTCTGCGGACGCTGTTTTTTTGCGCTAAAGAGCGTATTGCGCGATTATGCCCTCATAGAACGCCGCAAGCGCCATTCCTCCCAAAAGAGCCGCAAATCTCGCCAAAAACCTTTTCGCGGGTGAATCGTCGCTTCGGCGGCTCGTTCCGTTTGCAAATCCCCTCAGCTCCTCCGAAAATCCGCTCGAAAGCACCGCGCCGGCTATCCCGCAGACGAGCGTTCCCAAGTATGACGGCAAGAGCGCTCCGCTCCACGCCGCAGACAGCGTAAGCCCCGCCCCAAGCCCCAGAAACAGCGGCACAATCCATACCAGAATATCGCCAAGCGCGAAAAATCCCAGAAAAAGCTCCGCTGCAAGACAACTCGCGTTTATCAGCAGCCGCGTTCCGAATACCTCGCCAAATCCTCCCGAAAGTCGTTCGGAGAGCAGCTTCGCCGCGCTTTCTCCGAAAATTCCCGTCAAAACCGCGGTTATCCCCGCAGCCGTCCCTAAAACTGCCGCAAGCGACATCAATATCTTCGCCGCGCCGCGCCGCAATTCGGGCGAGCGAACGTGCGAATATTCCTTGGGAAGCTCCGGTTCGTCGGTTACGTCGACTGCTTCGCCGTCAATTACTATCTCCGTTACGGAAACAGGCTCCGACTTGTCCGCGCGCTTTTCGGGTATCGTCCCCGATGTGAAGTCAATCACGTTTTCCATTTTCCGCTCCTTTGCGCTTTTTCGATGTCTGACAATAAAGCTCTCTGTTAAAATCTATTTCAAAAAAAGCCGGATTATTACCGCGAACGGTTGACAATCGTGGGATTTTGTGTTAAATTATATCTTGGGCTATACCGCGCAATTGCACGATAATAATTATGCGGAGCAGTCCTTTGACGTTATTTTGGCGGAATATATTAAAGGAGTAATATTTTTATGAGAATGAGAAGAAAAAAGAACCTCGACGAGCGTATTGAGGCTTGCAGAGAGGTTATGCTTTATATGCAGTGTCAGAACGAGCACGCAAACGACCCGCTTTCCGAGGAATTTTTCGCCGACAGCAGGAAAACTTTCGGGAACGACAACCCGATTTTCCTCGAAATCGGCTGCGGAAAAGGTGGTTTCGCTATCGAATTTGCAAGGCAAAATCCCGATATCAACCTCGTCGCCGTTGAAAAAACTCCGAACGTCCTTATCACGGGTATGGAAGAACAGATGAAGCTGAAGCTCCCGAACCTTAAATTCTGTATGGGTCAGGCGGAATATCTCGAACATATCTTCCACGATAACACAATCGACAGAATTTTCCTTAATTTCAGCTGCCCGTTTCCCAAAAAAAGCTACGCTATCCACAGGCTTACGCACGCGCGTTTCCTTGAAATTTACCGCAAAATTATGAAGGAAAACGCTGAAATTCATCAAAAAACCGATAATATGCACTTCTTTGAGTTCTCGCTCGAACAACTCTCGAACAACGGCTTCCCGCTTAAAAATGTCAGTCTTGATTTACATAACAGCGGCTTTCAGGGGAACATTATGACAGAGTATGAAAAACGCTTCACTGAACTGGGGCAGCCCATTTACAGGCTAGAAGCCGTCAATAGGAGAGATTTTTGATGAAAATTACAAGGGGAAGCTTCAGAAGCTCTTCGGGACTTTGCGATATACGCTTCTATTTTTACGCGCCCGAAAAGCCTAAGGCACTCTTGATGTTGTCGCACGGAATGTGCGAATATATCGAACGTTACCGCGAATTTGCAGAGTTTTTGTGCGATAACGATATCGCGTTCTGCGGAAACGACCACCTCGGTCACGGCAATTCCGTTTCAAGCGACGAGCTGCTCGGTTATTTCGGCAGTCGGCGCGGTTATATCAATATGGTTCGCGACCTCAACAGAATGAAGCGCGTCGCCGAGATGAAATTCCCCGATATCCCGCACTTTCTGCTCGGTCACAGTATGGGCAGCTTTCTCGCGCGGATTTTTATTTCAAAGTACAAGCTTGGGCTTCGCGGCGTGATTTTAACGGGAACCGCAGGCGGTTTAACCGGCTCGGCGCCGCTCAGGGCATTCCTCGACGCCGCCGCGAGAACAAACGGCGAGCTTTATCGCCACAAGCTTTGCACGGCGCTCGCTTTCGGCGTGTTCAACCTCAGAACCGAAAATCGCCGCACTCCGAACGACTGGCTTTCACGCGACGATGAAAGCGTTGACAGGTACTGCGCCGACCCTAAGTGTAATTTCACGTTCACAACGGCGGGTTACCGCGATTTGCTCAACGCCCTTTTGTGCTGCAACTCTGCGCCCGTTATCGAAAATACCCCCACCGATATCCCGCTCCTTTTCCTCAGCGGCGGTATGGACCCCGTGGGCGAGTACGGCAGGGGCGTCCGCGCCGCAGTTGTCAAGTATCTCGAACACGGCTGCGAGGTTAACCTCAGAATTTACCGCGAGGCGCGCCACGAACTCCTTTTCGAGCTGAACAGGGAAGAAGTTATGCGCGATATCCTCGATTTTATTATTAACAGAATTTAGGACAGAACCGCAGGAAAAATCTTACAGGATACTCTCGAAACAAACTCGTTCGCTCATTTGAACGAAAATAATTATGCGGTGTAATCCTTGTCTGCGGTTGACTTTTTTGCCGATTTATGGTACAATATAATTTGGATTGACGAATAAAGAAAGTGAGCTGAATATTTTGCTTGAAATACAGGATTTGAAATGGAATTTGCCGAGCGGCGACGGTATTATAAACGGCGTTTCTTTTAAGACAAACGGCGGACTCACCGTTATCACGGGTCCGAACGGCGGCGGAAAAACCACTCTCGCCAAGCTTATCGCGGGCGTTGAAGTCCCGACGGAGGGAAAAATTATCCTCGACGGCGAGGATATCACGGGACTTTCCGTTACCGAACGCGCGAAAAAGGGCGTCGCTTACGCGTTTCAGCAGCCTGTCCGCTTCAAGGGGCTTACCGTGCGCGATTTGCTCGAACTTGCCGCGGGCGAAAACCTTAAATATACTCCGCTCTGCGACCTCCTCGGAAAAGTCGGTCTTTGCGCGGAGGAATATATCGACCGCGAGATGAATTCCGCGCTTTCGGGCGGCGAAGCCAAGCGTATCGAAATCGCAACCGTTCTCGCCAGAAAAGCGAAGCTTTCCGTTTTTGACGAGCCTGAGGCGGGTATCGACCTTTGGAGCTTCTCAAGACTTGTCGAAACCTTTGAGGAAATCCGCGCCAAAAACGAGGGCGAGCTTGTCATTATCTCGCATCAGGAGAGAATTCTCAAAATCGCCGATGAAATCGTTGTTGTCGCGGACGGTAAAATCAGAATTTCGGGCGCAAGAGATGAAATTCTTCCCCAGCTTCTCGCAGGAGAATATACCTGCTCCTGCCCGAAAAGAACCTGAATTATGAGGTAACGAAAATGGAGAACACTTTTAACGATATCACCGCGGGAATGCTCAAAATCATTTCCGATTACGACATTACAACGGGCTTCAAGGGCGCTTATAATATCCGCGAGGACAGCTCCTGCGCGGGGCGGCGCTCCTCTGAAAATATCACCATTTCACCGAAAACGGACAAGCCCGGCATCGATATTATCGTAAAGCCCGGCACTAAGGGCGAAACCGTTTATATCCCCGCCTGCGTTACGCATACCGCCGTTGACGACCTCGTTTACAACGATTTCTATATCGGAAAGGACGCGGACGTTATTATCGTGGCGGGCTGCGGCGTTCACAACGAGGGCGAGGAGGACGCGCGCCATAACGGTATTCACAGATTTTTCCTTGACGAGGATTCTTCCGTGCTGTATAAGGAAAAGCATATCGGCACGGGAGAGGGAAACGGTCTGAAAAAAATCGACCCCGTGACCGAATGCTACTTAAAGGATAACTCGCGTCTTGAAATGGACACAATTCAGCTCGGCGGCGTTGACCGCTCCACGAGAAGCACCAGCGCGGAGCTTGGAAACGGCGCGAAAATCATCGTTCGCGAGAGAATTATGACCGATAAAGCCGAGGAAGCCGTCACGAAGTTCAGCGTTAAGCTTAACGGCGCGGGCAGCGGCGCGGATTTGGTTTCAAGGTCGGTTGCGCGCGGTAATTCGCATCAGGCGTTTTACAGCGTTGTCGAGGGCAATAACCGCTGCACGGGTCACTCCGCCTGCGACGCCATTATCGCCGAAAACGGCAGGGTTGACGCTCAGCCCGCGCTTAACGCTTCAAACGTTGACGCGGAGCTTATTCACGAAGCCGCTATCGGTAAAATCGCCGGCGAACAGCTTCTCAAGCTATGCTCGCTCGGTCTTACCCGCGAACAGGCCGAGGAAAAGATTATCGAGGGATTTCTTAAGTGAATTTTTGCTCCCCTGCTTTGGCGGGGGAGCTTTTTGCAGCGCTTCGCGCTTAAACCTGTGATTTTGCCAAGGAGTAAAGTCTTTTTGAATTTCTTCCAGAAAACCTGCGGTTTTCTTTACCTTTTTCTTCAGAAAAAGTTTTTAAGCCCCGCGGGAGCGACTGGAGCGAAGCGACGACTCACGGCGAAGCCGTGCAAAACGCGATAGCAAGCGCTA
>DPBR01000084.1:3600-4368 GCA_003516865.1 Oscillospiraceae bacterium | reverse complement strand
GGTCATCAGTTCGACTCTGATTATCAGCTCCATATTGAACCGCACGGTGAGAAGCCGCGCGGTTTTTCAAGTTTAATCGTGTTCATTTATGAGCTTTTTATGAAGTGAGTTTCGGGTAATATCTTGAGGGCATATGTTTTTTGGGTAAAAGGAAAACCCGTGCAGTGCGTGCGCGGGCAAAGATTTGAGTTATTTAGCGGAGTAAACATAAACCTTTCCGAGTTCCGAGGCTTTTTCCTTAATCGCCGGAACGAAGTATTCCTTCTGAATAGACGAAATATCGACGTTGAGGGCGGTACAGAGAGTAAGCCAAATAACCCACGTTGCGGCGCACCTTCCGCGTTCGATTTTACGAAGATAAACATCTGAGATACCGGTTAGTTCGGAGAGCTTTTCCTGCGTGAGGTTGTGTTCGCGCCGCAAGCGGGACAAAAGCCGACCGAATTTCATCTTCAGTAAATCCGCTTCAATAAAACCATCTTCTTGCATATTAAGATATGCCCCTTTCATAAAAATTACATATTTATAATAGCACTATTCGGAAGATATTTGTACAACTTTTGAGCAAAAATCTGCTCGAATAATTTGGGGATTTATAGCTTTAACGCTATAAAACGGCATTGTAAAAGGACTTTTGTGCAAAATGCTGAATTATTTTTAAGCTAAAATGTAAAAAAGAAAAAACTTTTTTGAATTTCCTCTTGACAAATCAACCCAAGAGTGATATAATATTAATGTTCTTGAAATATGCGCCAGTAGCTCAGCTGG
>DPBR01000084.1:0-3352 GCA_003516865.1 Oscillospiraceae bacterium | reverse complement strand
GGTCGGGGGTTCGAATCCCTCCTGGCGTACCAAGTCGGTGATATCGCCGGCGAATTTCGCCTTTAGCGTGTGCTGAGGGCGATTTTTTATGCCCGCAAGCGGCTGATTGTATGTTGCCGTAAAATCACAGACGATTTTTCGGCGCGTTGAATTTTGCTAAATTATATATATTCAAATCGGCAAAAACGGCTTAACGGCGCGTATTATTTGCCGTTTTTCTGTTTTTGGAAAAATTTTTAAAAAAAATCCGTTAAACCTATTGACAAAGTAGGAAAAGTATGTTATAATCATATTAACCTAGTAAACAGATAGGAAAATGAAAAGGAGACGTTGAAAATGAAAAGCCGACGATTTATCGGGATTGAAAAGCGATGTACGACTTCCTTCTATAATTCCGGCAGACGAATGTGACGCCGCCGAAACCGCTTAAAATAACGTTTTTTTGAATAATAGGAGGAAAATTAAATGTCTGATATAAGAAATTCAAACGAATGGGGATTTGAAACGAAGCAGTTGCATATAGGTCAGGAAACCGCCGACCCCGCGACCGACGCAAGAGCGGTGCCGATATACGCGAGCACGTCCTACGTTTTCCACAACTCACAGCACGCGGCTGACCGTTTTGGACTGCGCGACGCGGGAAACATCTACGGCAGGCTTACAAATCCCACGCAGGACGTTTTCGAGCGCAGAATAGCGGCTCTCGAGGGAGGAACGGCGGCGCTTGCGACGGCTTCGGGAGCGGCTGCGATAAACTACGCGATATCCGCGCTCGCGAGGAACGGCGAGCATATCGTGGCTTCAAAGACGATTTACGGCGGAACGTACAATCTTCTCGCGCACACGCTTCCGCTTTCTTCGGGGATAACAACGACGTTTGTTGACCCTTACGAGGAAAACGCGTTCGAGAACGCAATCCGCGATAACACAAAGGCGATTTTCATTGAAACTCTCGGAAATCCCAACTCGAATATAATCGATATAGAAAAGGTTGCGGAAATTGCACACAAGCACGGTATTCCGCTTGTCGTTGACTCGACTTTCGCGACGCCTTATCTTATAAATCCGCTGAAATACGGCGCTGATATCGTGGTTCACTCGGCGACAAAGTTTATCGGCGGTCACGGAACGGCAATCGGCGGCGTAATCGTAGACGGCGGCTTTGATTGGGCGGCTTCGGGCAAATATCCGTGGATATCCGAGCCAAATCCGAGTTATCACGGCGTTTCGTTTGCGGCGGCAGCGGGAAAAGCTGCGTTTGTGACGTATATACGCGCAATTCTTCTCCGCGATACGGGCGCGACGCTTTCGCCTTTCCACGCGTTTATGTTCCTTCAGGGGCTTGAAACGCTCTCGCTGAGGGTTGAACGTCACGTTGAGAACGCGCTGAAAATCGTGCAGTATTTGAACAATCACCCGCAGGTTGAGGCTGTTCATCACCCGTCGCTTGAAAGCGAGCCCAGCCACGCTTTGTACAAGAAATATTTCCCGAACGGCGGCGGTTCGATTTTCACGTTTGAAATCAAGGGAAATGCCGAAACCGCGCAGAAATTCATTGATAATCTTGCGATATTCTCGCTTCTTGCGAATGTTGCGGACGTGAAATCGCTTGTAATCCACCCCGCGAGCACGACTCATTCTCAGCTTACCGAGGAAGAGCTTGCCGAGCAGGGCATAAAGCCGAACACAATCCGCCTTTCGATAGGCATTGAAAACGTAAACGACCTTATTGCAGCGCTTGCCGCCGCATTTAAAACAGTTGAATAAAGGAGAAGAACATTATGTCGAACATTTACAAATCCGCCGACGAGCTTATCGGCAAAACACCGCTTCTTGAGCTTGCTCATATTGAGAAAGAACTTAATCTGAACGCTATAATTCTCGCGAAGCTTGAATACTTCAATCCCGCGGGTTCCGTCAAGGACAGAGTGGCGAAAGCTATGCTTGACGATGCGGAAGCGAGGGGCGTTCTCACGAAGGATTCGGTTATAATCGAGCCTACAAGCGGAAATACGGGAATAGGGCTTGCGGCGGTTGCGGCGGCGCGCGGTTATCGCATAATCATAGTAATGCCCGAAACGATGTCCGTTGAGCGCAGACAGCTTATGAAAGCGTACGGCGCGGAGCTTGTTTTAACCGAGGGCGCAAAGGGAATGAAAGGCGCGATTGCAAAGGCCGACGAGCTTGCAAAGGAAATTCCGGGCGGATTTATCCCGTCGCAGTTCACGAATCCCGCAAATCCCGAAGCTCACCGTAAATCCACGGGTCCCGAAATCTGGGAGGATACCGACGGCAAGGTTGATATTTTTGTCGCGGGAGTCGGCACGGGCGGCACAGTTACGGGCGTCGGCGAATATCTGAAGTCGAAAAATCCCGCAGTAAAGGTTGTAGCCGTTGAGCCGAAAAGCTCGCCTGTTCTCTCGCAGGGCGTTGCGGGCGCGCATAAAATTCAGGGCATCGGCGCGGGGTTTGTTCCTGAAATCCTGAACACAAAGGTGTATGACGAGATAATTCCCGTTGAAAACGACGACGCATTTGAAACGGGAAGACTTATCGGAAGAAAAGAGGGCGTGCTTGTCGGAATATCGTCGGGCGCTGCTGTCTGGGCGGCAATCGAGCTTGCGAAGCGCCCCGAAAACGCGGGTAAGAACATTGTTGTGCTGCTGCCCGATACCGGCGACAGATATCTCTCTACTCCGCTTTTCGCAATCGACTGATAATAAGATAAACCGCTCGGAGCGTTCATTCCGAGCGGCTTTTTTTACTTTTGACACTCAACGATAAAACCGCAAAATCCTGCATTTTTCGCCTTTTCGAGATATTTCTCGGCGTTTTCCTTGGACGTAAACGCGCCGACCTGCACGCGAAAAATCACGTTTTTCGGCTGATTTTCGGAAACGCCGAGCCGTTTGTTGACGTCATCGGCAATCTTCCCCATACGCTCATACAGATATGTACCGGGGCAGGATTTTCCCGAATGAAACCAGCGGTGAACCGTCATATTCTGCTTGTCAACCTGCCCGATAAGCGACTTGTCCGCTTTCCACAGCAGCTTCGGAATACCGTTTCGCTTGCATACGTCAACGAGCAAATTAATCAGCGCCGCGTAAACCTTGTCGTTGACCGCGAACGGCTCTCGTGTATCGCTCGCGCACTCGATTGTGATTGCGCGGTTGTCGTTCGCCGCGCTTGACGAGCAGTACGAACGGTCTTTTTCCTCGACGTACATTCCGATACGACCGTCCTTGCCGATGCCGTAGTTAGAACTGCACTTTTTCGTCTGAAACAGCTCCCCAAGCGGTTCTACGTTACACTGACCGACAACGCAATGTATCGTTATCGTGTCGATTTT
>DPBR01000007.1:25502-26754 GCA_003516865.1 Oscillospiraceae bacterium | reverse complement strand
GAGCGTTCCCGCGATTTTGGGGGCTCGACGCCGCCAAAATCGCCTTGGCTTCGGAGAAGCCCCGTCTGTTCGCGGACATAAACTCGCGGATATTGCCGATTTTCCTCTGTAATCAAGGCAGTCAAACCGCGATAACTCTTTCTGAAATGGCAAAAAATCTGCGTTTTTTCGACAAAATCTGCGTTATTCCGACAGGAGAAACGGTCTTTTTATATGACAAAAACGCTAATAAATGCGAGCGTAATGCCAAATTCGCGTTATTGTAAAATAATTCCAAAAATTTCCAAAAATATATTGCAATTACTTCCAAAATATGGTAAAATATAACCAGACCGAAAGAAAAGCGTAAGAAAACGCAAAAAATTCGGAAAATTTTGGAGGTAAAAAATAATGACAAATCAGATTAAGGTACTTATCGGAAACGACACGGCGGAATGTGGAATGGCTTGGGCGGGCGCTCTGAAAAACGCGGGTATGTACGCGATAACAAGGCGCTGCGATGGAAATTCCGTGCTCAATTCAATCAAGTCTGAAGCTCCCGACGCAGCGGTTCTTGACGCGAAAATGCCGTTTTGCGACGCGGTTGAGGTTATACGCCGCCTCAAGGTTGAGAAAAAGTACGTTCCGAACGTGATTATCGTTTCGGGAACGCCCGACCCGAATCTTGAGCGCGAAGCCGCAAATCTCGGCGCAACATTTGCGCTGAAGCCACTCGACCCGCAGTATCTTGTGTCAAAAATCAATCAGATGTGCGGGGTTGTCGAGCCGAAAAGCGAAGCGCCCGATGAAACGGAGCTTGAACTCGCCGTTACAGAAATTATTCATCAGGTTGGGATTCCCGCTCACATCAAGGCTTATCACTATCTTAGAACCGCGATTATGCTTTCCGTTAACAACGACGATATGATAAACTGCATCACAAAGCTTCTTTACCCGACAGTCGCGAAGCAGTATCAGACGACCTCTTCCAGAGTTGAACGCGCTATTCGTCACGCAATCGAAATCGCTTGGGACAGAGGAAATATCGACGTTCTCAACAAAATTTTCGCTTACACCGTTCACACGTCAAGAGGAAAGCCCACAAATTCCGAGTTTATCGCGCTTATCGCCGACCATCTTCGCCTTAAATCAAAGCAGAACGGCGGCGTTCTCGCGGGCGCTTTCAGATAACGGACAATCCCTTTCTGCCGCTTCCCCTCGGCGGAATAAGCTATGGCAGCGCCGCACAATTAACGGCTAAAGCCTTTTCCGC
>DPBR01000007.1:24980-25291 GCA_003516865.1 Oscillospiraceae bacterium | reverse complement strand
TTAACGGCTAAAGCCTTTTCCGCGCGCTTGCTTGCATATTTTAGCGTGATTTTCAAAGCAAATCATACACGGTAATACTGCACGGCAATAATTGTGCAGCGCTGCCCTAAACCTGCCGACAACTCCCCATTTGCCGGCAGGTTCGTTTTGTTTTAACGTTAGAATAGGCCGTTTAGCCACTCGAACAGCGCAAATTTTATGGTAATTCCCTGCGGTTTACCAAACTCGGCGAGAATTTCCTCTCTTTGCCTGCTTTCGCACGCGCTCGGCAGGCAAAGCTGCGGGAATATCACGCACCACCAGTTATGCCC
>DPBR01000007.1:24409-24806 GCA_003516865.1 Oscillospiraceae bacterium | reverse complement strand
ATCACGCACCACCAGTTATGCCCGTTTCCGCTGCCGAGGGTTATACGCAGAGCGCGGTATTTTCCCGCGGGTAAAATCAGCTTGTCGTATTCGCGCGTGGTGAAATCCATGGTCACAAGCTCCGCTTTCGCACCGTATGAAAATCCGTTTTCATCGAGAAATTCGTTTGATTTTCTCTCGATTTCGGGAAGAAGCTCCTTCGCCTTTTTCTCTGCTTCCTCAAGATTTTCGCACCCCGAAAGCTCGTCCGAAAACTCCGCGAGAATATAGTCGCGAAGCCGCAGCTTGATTTTTTGGTCCGCGCCGCCGTCGGAATTTGCGGGAATATGCAGCCGCAAAACCTCCCCGCTCACCGCTTCGCAGCTCTCCGCAAACGTTAGAAAACACCCAAGCCCCG
>DPBR01000007.1:17520-24187 GCA_003516865.1 Oscillospiraceae bacterium | reverse complement strand
CCCGTGAAAACCGCCGCTCCGAGCGCCAAAATCACCGTTATAAGTACTTTTTTCATATACTGTCCTCTCTCAAATGTAATTGTTTTGTAACAATATCATTGACAGCCTGCATAAAAATAATCAAATTTAGAAAAAATACTTGAAATAATCGACGAAATATTGTATAATTATAATGATACTGACAATCGGTTGAAATAATGCGTTAAAGGGGAGTTAATATGCCGCTTGAGGAAATTACAAGGGAGTTTTCGTTTCCGCTTTGCAGAATGATTGACGAGTTTAAGCTCGAGGTCATCTATATGCCCGAAAACGGGGGGAACACCCTCATTACAAATAACGACACGAACCGTCCCGGACTTCAGTTCGCGGGATTTTACGAGTATTTTGATAATAAGCGTATTCAGGTTATGGGAAAAATGGAGCACGCTTACCTTTCGGGACTCGACTCCGAGGTGAGGAAAAAGCGTATCGCGGATTTGCTGAGTTATCACTTCCCTGCACTTGTTATCACAAGAAACGAGGAGATTTTCCCCGAAATGCTCGAACTTGCGCCGAATTATGAAATTCCCATTCTGCGTACCGATGAGAGCACAACCGTGTTTATCTCCAAGCTTATGGCGTTTCTCAACCTTGAACTCGCTCCGAGAATAACCCGCCACGGCGTTCTCATTGAGATTTACGGCGAGGGCGTTATGATTCTCGGCGAGAGCGGCGTCGGAAAGAGCGAAACCGCAATCGAACTTGTAAAACGCGGTCACAGACTTATCGCGGACGACGCGGTTGAAATCAGAAAGGCTTCCAACATCACGCTCGTTGGCTCTTCGCCCGATAATATCCGCCATTTTCTTGAGCTTCGCGGTATCGGTATCGTAAACGCGCGCCAGCTTTTCGGTATCGGCGCTGTTAAGATGTCAACGAAGATTGATATGGTTGTAGAAATGGAGCTTTGGAATCCCGAAAAGACCTACGACAGAATGGGCGTCGACACGCACTATATGACTATTCTCGGTGTAAAAGTGCCGCTGCTGAATATCCCCGTAAAGCCGGGAAGAAATCTTGCGGTTATACTTGAGGTTGCCGCCATGAACAACCGCCAGAAGAAAATGGGCTATAACGCAGCCAAGGATTTGCTTCGTCAGCTCGGAATCGACTCCGACAGCGAGGATATTATGTCGGATTTGAATATTTAACGAAAGGAAAATAAAGCTATGTACAATATAGGAATTGATTTGGGCGGAACTAACATCAAGGTAGGTCTTGTTGACGAGAACTACAATATCGTTCAGAAAGCGACTGCAAAGACAAATCTTCCCAGACCCGCGGATTCAATCTGCGGAACTATCGTTGAGCTTATCTGGCAGTGCCTGAACGCCGCTAAGGTTACAATCGGCGAGGTTAACTCCATCGGAATAGGCACTCCCGGCGTTGCGAACAGAAACAGCGGAATTGTGCTTTATTCGTGCAATCTCGACTTCCACAACACCGACCTGCGCACGCTTCTGAAACAGCGCCTTGACAAGCCGATTTTCGTTGAAAACGACGCAAACGCGGCTGCGTTCGGCGAGGTTCTCGCGGGCGCGGGAAAGGGTTATTCCGACGTTGTTGTCGTAACGCTCGGAACGGGCGTCGGCGGCGGTATCATAATCGGCGGCAAGATTTACACGGGCTTCAATTTCTGCGGCGCGGAGCTTGGTCACACTGTTATCGAGTTCAACGGCAGACAGTGCGGCTGCGGAAGAAAGGGCTGCTTTGAGGCATATTCCTCGGCAACCGCGCTTATAAATATGACAAAAGAGGCAATGGAAGCGAACAAGGAGTCCGCGATGTGGGGGCTTGTCGGCGGCGATATCGAAAAGGTTGACGGAAAGACCGCGTTCGACGGTATGCGCGCAAACGACGAAGCCGCAAAGGGCGTTGTCAATATGTACATAGAGTATCTCGGCTGCGGTCTTACGAATATCGTAAACACGTTCCAGCCGGAGGTTCTGCTTATCGGCGGCGGTATCTGCAAGGAAGGCGAAAACCTCACGAAGCCGCTTTACGAAATAATCTGCCGCGATATGTACTGCATTGACGAAAAGCAGTCCACGAAGCTTGATATCTGCAAGCTCGGAAACGACGCTGGAATTATCGGCGCTGCGTTCCTTTACAGCATCTGACAGCCGATATTTTGGAGGAAAAATTTGGATAATTACGCTGAAATTGAAAAAAACTGCCGCGAAAGCGGCGGTTTTTGTGAACGGAACTTTACGCTTGCCGATAAAACTTCAATGAGAATTGGCGGCGAGTGCGACATTTTTGCCGCGCCGAAAGATGAAAAAACGCTCTGCGAGCTGCTTAAAATCTGCCGCGAGCGGGGAATAAGCCATTTCATTCTCGGGAGAGGCACAAACGTGCTGATAAACAGGTTTCACGGCGTTGTTATCTCAACGGCGGAGCTTTGCGATATCAAGGCTTGCGGGACTTCCATAACCGCGGGCGCGGGCGCGGCGCTTTCGGCTGTCTGCAAAACGGCTCTGGAGCGTTCTCTCACGGGAATGGAGAGCCTTTTCGGAATACCCGGCTCGGTCGGCGGCGCTCTTTATATGAACGCGGGCGCTTTCGGCGGCGAAATGAAAGACGTTGTTGAAAGCTGCCGTTATATAGGCGAGGACGGCGAAATCCACAAAATGAACGCCGAGGAAATGGCGCTTTGCTATCGCGGAAGCATTTTTCGTATGCGTGATTATGTGATAACTTCGGTTGTATTCAGGCTTCAGACGGGAGAAAAGGCGGCGATAAAGGCGCGAATGGACGAACTTATGCAGCGGCGCCGCGATAAGCAGCCGCTTGAATATCCCTCCTGCGGAAGCACGTTCAAGCGTCCCGAAAACGGCTTTGCAGCGGCGCTTATTGAGGAGTGCGGGCTGAAAGGCTGTTCTGTGGGAGGCGCGCAGGTTAGCGAAAAGCACAGTGGTTTTGTTATAAACAAAGGCGGCGCGGCGTTTGAGGACGTGACCGCGCTAGTCGAGCATATAAAAAAGGTTGTTCGCGAGGAAAAAGGCGTCGAGCTTGAATGTGAAATGATAATTGTGGACAAATAAGAGGAATTTATGACATTTCTGATTGTAACGGGGCTTTCCGGTTCGGGAAAATCCTCCTGCGTGAAAGTTCTTGAAGATATCGGTTTTTTCTGTATCGACAATATGCCGCCGCAGCTTATCCCGAATTTTGCGGAAATGTGCGCGAAAAACCGCGAAATTGAGCGCGTTGCCATCGTGACCGATATACGCGGCGGAGCGATGTTTCTGAAGCTCTCGGAAAATCTTTCGGAACTTCGCGCGATAAACGGTATCGAGGTGAAGATACTTTATCTTGAGGCGTCAAAAGAGGTTTTGATGCACCGCTATAACGAAACCCGCCGTAAACACCCGCTTGAACAGGAAGCCGAGGGCGATTTGTCGCGGGCGATTGACGCGGAGATAACGCTTCTCACGGATATTCGCGCGTGCGCGGATTACATAATCGACAGTTCGCTTCTGACCTCGCGCCAGCTTCAGGAGCAGGTTTCGGGGCTTTTTCTCGAAAATCCGTCCGACAGAATGATGATAACCTGTATGAGCTTTGGGTTTATGTACGGCGTGCCGGGCGAAGCCGACCTCGTTTTTGACGTGAGATGCCTGCCGAATCCGTTTTACGTCCCTGAATTGAAGAAGCTCACGGGGCTTGACGATGCGGTACGCGAGTATGTGATGAAGTTTCCGCAGTCGGTTGAGTTCGAGAACAAAATCTTTGATATGGCTGACTTTTTGCTTCCGATGTACGTTTCAGAGGGCAAAAGCAGGCTTGTAATCGCGTTCGGCTGCACGGGCGGAAAACACCGCTCGGTTACTTTCGCAAAGCGTACCGCCGAGCATCTCGAAAAAGCGGGATTTCTCGTGCGCGAGGTTCACCGCGATATCGGGAAATAATCAACTTCTGTTCATTTCCGAGCGATATCTTGCGATAAAATCCGCGAAAATATCCGCCAGACGGCGGTTTTCGTCCGAGAGAAGAAAGTTTTTTCGGCGCGTTCGGACGAGTTCATCAAAGCGAATTTCTGCGGCTTGGTCTGAAATGCCGCAGATTTTTTTTATTTCGGCGGCGCTCTCCGTTCCGCATAAAATCAGCACGGGAATGGGCGCGAGAAGCTCTGCGGCAAACTTATCGGCGATGCGTTCATTGCGCGGCGAAGGCACGATTTGATTTGTAAATCCGCCGATATGTCCGAGAACGCAGTGACCGAGTTCGTGCGCGACTGTAAAGCGCTTTCTGCGCTCGCCGCACGAATTTTCGTTCACGGCGATTACAAAGCGGTTATCAATCCTTACTGTAAATCCGAGCGCGCTTTTTACGTAGAGCGCCGGCTTCTCAATTTCGTAAATCTCTGAAAAGGTTTTATAGCTTACAATTTTTATACCGAGTGATTTTGCGATTTTACGCGGATTTATCGGAAGCGATGTTGTTTCCGCAATTTCAAAAACGCTGCTTATCGTCATTTTTCTTCCTTTCAAAAATTCAGCCGCGGTAATCGGGAGCGCTGAAAATATCCTTATCGCCGCGCTTTTTAAGCGTGATTGTGCCGCCGCCTTTTCTTGCGGCAATCACAACGGTTTGTTCATCATAACCGAAAAGTTCGTTCGGCGTGCAGGAAAGCGCGTCAAAAATCCGATAGAGGACTTCTTCGCGCGGGAAACTTACGCCCTGTTCATAATTCCCGACCGCCGACGGCGTAACGCCGATTTTCAGCGCAAGACCGCGCTGCGTAAGCCCCGCTTCTTTGCGAAGCTCCGCCATTCTTTCACCGATTGACATAGTTCACTCCTTTAGCTTGCCTTGGCGCTGTTATAATGCCTGTCCAGCCGTGCGAGCGCTTTTTTTCTGATGTTGAATATCTGCCGCTCGCTTATGAACATCTCGTCGGCGATTTTGCGCCATTCTTTCGCCAGAATAAAATACTGATACAAAACTGCGCGTTCATCGCCGCTAAGCGCGCTCAGGATTTTCAGCGCCTCTCTTTTCGCGTCAACGGCGCGGTCAACTCCATCGTTCAGTTCGCGCTCGAATTTCGCGAGATTTTCCGCCAGAGCCTGCGCGTAGGCAAGGCTATGACCCGTATTTTTCATTATTCTGTGCAGGCGCTCAACCTGTTCGAGTTCCGCCGCGACCTCGTGTTCAGCCTCGCGCGCGGAAGTCAATATTTCAAGAAAATCCATTTCATCAGCTCCTTTCAAAGTGAATTTATCTTGTGAACAAATTATACCACAAGTATCTTGTAGTTGTCAAGGGGTTTATGAAAATTTGTTCATTTTGCACAAATCAGCTGAAGGCTATTTTAGGAAAATGAAAAAAACTTGAATTTTTCCCGCAAATGTGATATTATATTAATTAATGGTCACCTTTAAAAACCTCCTTCACGGCAGATTTCTATGACTTATATCATCTGCTTCGTTGTCAAACCTTGAAATACATACAGTATTACTGCGGTTTGACGCCTAGCCGCTGACATAAGTCATGAACGAAATCTGCTCGTGTCCCGGTTTTTAGAGGTGACCATAAAGAAACGCGGCTCTTTCAAGCCGCGTTTCGTTTATTTCAAGGGGTGATATTTGTCGTAATTTACAAGCTCGTCGATAAGCTTCGGAACCATCTCGTCCTTGGTTTCATCGGGAAACTGGCAAGTTCCGACCGCCATATGCCCGCCGCCGCCGTATTTCAGCATCGTCGAGCCGACGTTTACGCGGGACGTTCTGTTGAGGATTGAATAGCCGACCGCGCAGGAACAGCCCTTTCCGCCCTTTCCGTCAACAATCCAGCAGCTCAAATTCTGCTCCGGATAAAGCGAGTAAATCAGGAAGCGGTTGCCCGTGTAAATCGGGTTTACGCCGCGCAAATCGGTGATTATAACGTCGCCTTCAATCCGTGTATATTTGCGAAGCATTTCCTTGAAAAGCTCGTTTTGCTCGTTGTAAAGCTTTATTCTTTCCTGAATATCGGGCATCGCGAGGATTTCTTCCGTCGTCATATACGAGCAGCATCTCAGCAGCTTTTCCATAAGCTGATAGTTGCTTATCGTGAAATTTCTGAATCTTCCAAGACCGGTTCTGGGGTCCATCAGAAAACCGACAAGAATCCAGCCCTGCGGATTGAGGATTTCATCGCGCGTGAGATTACCGCTGTCAACCTTATCGACAGCTTCCATCAAATCGTCAAAGTTCGGAAAGCGCTCTCTGCCGCCGTAATACTCGTAGATAATTCTCGCGCAGCTCGGCGTAATTCTGCTCTCGCCCTTGTACTTTCCCTTATAACGGCAGCGTTCTTCTTCGCTTGAGTGATGGTCGAACCAAAGTCCGCAGCCCTCCACGAACGGAACGTTCGCAAGGCAATCGTTTTCGGTTACGGGAACAAGCCCGTCCTGCAAATCCTTCGGGTGAGCGAAAGTCCAGCTATCGACAACTCCCGCGCAGAGCAAAAGCGCGCCGCAGGCAAGTCCGTCAAAGTCCGAACGTGTAATTAATCTCATTGCCATATGTAATCACTCCTCAACATATAGAAATTTACATATCCTAATTATACCACATATTACCGCGAAAATCAACACTTTTTTTATAAAAAGGGTATTATTTTTAAGGTAACACCGCATAATTAT
>DPBR01000007.1:2769-17309 GCA_003516865.1 Oscillospiraceae bacterium | reverse complement strand
TAAGGTAACACCGCATAATTATTTTCGTTCAATCACGCAGAGAGTTTTTCGTCAGAATGGACAAAACGACCGATGGAATACTTGATGTATTTTGAGGGAGTTTTGGACGTTCTGACGGAAAAACATCAAGTGAGTGAATGAAAAAGGGCGAAGCCGGTAATTGTGCGGTGTTACCTTAAGTAATAACTGTTTTGCGGAGAACTAGCCTGCTTATCGGGCCGAGGGTTTTGTCCGCGGCGAAGAACACGCTTTCGAGCAGCCGCGCAAGTTCTGCGGTTTCGGCTTCGCTGATTTCGCCGCCGAACGCAGTTTCAAGCAGGACTTCCTTATGCGCCGTGAGAGGCACAAACAGCTTTTTTTCGCAGCGCTCGTAGAATTTCACGGGAAGCTCGCCGGATTCGGGGGTTAGCCCGCACATTTTCAGTATCTTGAGCAGCTTGTCGTAAATAAACTCGCCGTCGGCGCTTCTGTAAAGCTTTTTGAGCGCCTTTTTCGCGTTTTTGTCGAGCTTTTTCAGCCTTGACAGAACAAACGCCGCCGCTCCGATAACCGCAAGTATCGCGGCAATCGTTATTATCATAGGAAGCGGGTTTGTCGGGATATCCTTAGGATTATCGGGCGGCGCGGACGGATTTCTTTCTTCGCCGCCCGAACTGCCGACGGAAACCTCGCTGCTTTCATACTCCGAAGAAGCGCTCTCGGAGCTTTCGGCTTCGCTTGACTCGGAGGACTGCTCCGAGCTTTCCGAGCTTTCTTCTTCCGAGGAACTGTCGCTGCTGTTTTCGATATCGACGACGCCTGCAACGGAGCTGCTTGTCGGGTCGAACGTGACCCAGCCTATTCCGTCAAAATACGCCTCGCACCACGCATGGAGATTTTTTGAGCGCAGAACGGCGAACTGTCCCTCGCTCGTTTTCGGCGCGACAAATCCCGTGCAGTAGCGCGCGGGTATTCCTATTTCGCGCAGCATAAGCGTCATTGAGCTTGCGAAAAGCGCGCAGTGACCGCTTTTAACGTCGAAAAGAAAGCTTGTGACGGGGCTTGTCCTGCTGTATTTCGAGTCAAGAGAATAGGTATAATTATTCATCAGGAAGTCCGAAATGTCAATCGCCGCTTCATACGCCGCTCTGACGTTTATTTTTTCGTTTTCGTAAACGCTGAAATACAGATTGTTGTTTAAAAGGAATTTCCTGATATCGGGCTTTATGTTTCCGGGAACGTTGAGATAGGTGTTGTAGACGTAGCTGTAATAATCCGAGTACAGCTCCGGCGAGTCGAAATAAGCGTCAAAAATCTCCTCCATCGGGTATTTTTCGCCGATACCGCTGAGATAATCGAAATAATCGAGCTTGCCGCTTCTGTTCGTGCCGGTGTAGTTTATCGGAGGTACAATCGCGCCGCATTTTACCGTGTTTATGCGGTCGTAGCTGTCGTTTACGCGAACGGAATAGTCGCCGTAGACGTCGAACATACTGTTCTCGAAAAAGTCAAATTCCGACGTGTACGATGGAAGAAAAACAACGTCCGTTGGGCAGAGATAATCAACGATTACGTTGCCGCCTTTTATCATACCGTTCTTGGAGTTTACGGAAGCGTCCTGAAGATATGATAATTCCATCGTCTGAAGAATACGCATTTCCGCGGGTCTGTATTTCTCGGACAGCGCGCTTTTTTTCCACAAATCCGGCTCGTGATTTATCGGGGAAGTCCACGAAGCGCCCGTATAGTCAATTCCGATATCTCCGCGAAGATAAACCTCTCCGGACGGCGAGCTTACGCGGAGGATTTCCTGCTCGCTTTTTCCGGGGGAAATGATGTTGAGCGAGGAATTTCCGCCGTTTCCGTAATCCGCGAAATACTCCGAAACAGGTCCGCTTTCAAACGGCGAGGTTATTCCGGAATTTTGTCCGATTTTGCTGATGAAATTATAGAGCGAGCTGAAATCAAAGCCTTCTTTTACGGGCGCGAAGCAGTTTGCGATAAGCGCCGCTGAGGCGAAAAGAGCCGCCGCCCAGCAAGCCGACGCGGTATATTTCGAGTAAAAGTTCCCGTTCATCCGCGCTCGCTTTATAAAGGTATTTTTTGCCGTTTTATTGCGAAATTCGCGTTCTTCGCGGCGGGCGTCCGCGCGGAAGCTCCCGAAGAAGCCCTTTTTTACGGCTGCACCCTCGGAGTAGGTTTTCGACAGCGAAACCGCGCCGATATAAAGCGCGAGAGTTGGGATTATCCAGAAGTTAAAAGTGAAATTTCCCGCAATCGCAATCGGCGCGCAGGCGAGTATCAGCGCGATAATCGACGGGTAAATCACGGGTCTTTTGAACATACAAGCCGCCGTCAGAAGCGCGAAAATAACGCCGAAAAGCGCGATTCCGAGCGCCGCGCCGTCCGCGCAGGGCGGATAGCTTTCCGAAAGCTGCGTCTGAGTGTGGAAAGTGAGGTTCTGCGTGTAAAAGACAGTCCCGTCAAGCCGCAGCAGAAACAGGTCCGTGAAATATGACAGCCGTCTTATCAGGCTCTCGCGGTTAAAAAACGCCGCGACCGCGCTGAAAAACAAAATCACTGGTATCGCAATTCTTTTCTTGAAAAAGCAGAAAACCGTGCCGCAAAGCGCGCTGCAAAGCGCAATTATCCCTGCCGCCGCAGGTAAATTCACGGGGAACTCGTATTCAACCGTCAGGAAAAGCACGGCGCAAACGGAAAGCGCGGCGCAGTACAATATTTTTTTCAGTGACTGAAGAACCGCCGAGGGCTTTTTTCCGTAATATCTGTCATAAACCAGAACAACGCCTGATTGTTTTTTTCTTCTCATATATCAAATTTATTTTTCTAATTTATTATACTCAGATGTTTCTGAAAATGTGAATTCCGTGTTTTTTCAGAGAGTCGTTAACGTATGCATAACGCATATTTTCCCATTGATTATAGTCCCTGAATTCGTCGATTTTCACGCCGCCCTTAATCTGAACTACAATCGCCGCGTTAAACAGCGGAGAAACGTTCCAGATGTAATTTATGCCCTGACGCGTGGATTTAAGCGGCTGAACGTCGTTTTGCCTGATATTTTTCGGGCAGAGAACCCTTGTAAGCGGTTCTTCGTCAAGCGTCGGAGTTTTCACGCAAACGCTGTCGAAACAGCTCTGAAGCGCGTCCTTAACGGAGCCTTGAACGCCGAAATATTCGCAGAAATCGTTATATCCCATAAGGAGAAATCCGCCGAAGCATTTTGCCGCGAGATTTACGATTTCCGCCGCGAAAACAGCCTCGCTTTCGCCCGCGTCAAGCATTTTCATCTTCTTGAACGCCTGCGTTTTCGTTTCTTCGGGAACGTCGGCAACCAGTTTGTCGAGCTTTTTCAGAATTTCCGGAGAATTAACGCAGAAAGCCTCTTTAACAAAGGTTTCTTCCGTATCTTCAATACCTGACAGGAACTTTGCCGCATTTATCGAAAAGATTTTTACTTTCTCGGAAAGCGCATTGTCCGAGTAATCCTTGAGCTTTTCGAAAGCTTTTTCGTAAAAATCAAGCATTGTGTCGGCTGTTTTCTGAACTTTCAGGCACTCGGCATATTCCGAAAGCGATGAAATATAAAGCCTCGCCGCGTTTCCCGCCATAATCGCGGGCGTTCCTCTGAGCTTTCTGTAATCGCTCTGCAAAAGGCGTTCTTCGCGCACAATCTGCTCGTCGGCGTCCTCTTTAACCTCTTTTGTGCGGCTTATCAGCGTTTTCAGCTTTGACAGGCACGCTCTGATAATCTCCTCCGCGCAGAACGGACCTTTTTCAAAGTCGCCGAGCGCGTCGTCGCAGGCTTTTTCGACTTCCCCTACCGCCTGCGGGAGAACCTCCTCCGCGCCTTTTTTCACAAGCTCGGCGTATTCCTCGATTTTTTCGGTTATGTGGTTTTTCGAGGCTTCCGCGCCCTTTTTCAGCGATTTTATCGTGAAAAGCGGGTTGTATTTCTCGTCGTATTCAATTTTCGGAACCGTTCCCGCGCGCGAAGCGAGCAGCATAGCGTCCGGAGTAACGCGGCTTACGAGCAGTCCGAGCTGCATCTGAACTGCGCTGTTTTGCTTCAGATAGCCGCAAAGGTCCGCGAACAGCTTCACGCAGAGATATGAAACGATTTTTCCGAGCGGAATTTCCATTCCCGAAACCCCGTAGGCGAGATATCTGAACGCGTGCTGACCGCTTTGACCGAGCATATTGTACGAAACAACCCTGTCCGCGTCGTCGTCAGTTTTGTAGATAAATTCGCCCGCGGAAAGCAGCTTTTCCGCGGCGGCTTCAAGCGTCAGCCCGTAGCTTTTTTCAGCAGAAGCGATATAGCACGCGTTATAAGGCGGCTTTTCGGACAAAACCGCGAACTTTTCCGTGTATTTCTGCGAAAATTTCGCTTTTCTGCTCTGGAATACGTCAAGTTCGCCTTTTGTGAGGATTGTGTTCGCGTAGTAATTCGCAAGGTCGCGCGCGTCGTTCTCGAAGAGCTGCGCGGTATCGCCCGCGAACATAAGCGAGTTTATTTTCACGGGAAACGCCGCGTTTTTGAAGAACTCGGCGAGTATGTAACCGAAATCAACAACCGTGCCTCCGAAAAAAGCGTCGCCGAGATTGCCTACAACGCTTATTTCAAGCGGATTTTCGCTCTTGGAGAACAGCGCCGAAAGCTCGTCAAGCCGCGCTAAAAGCGGTTCTATGCAGTGAAACAGCGCTATTCTCCCGCCTTGTCTTTTCTGAAGCCCGTATTTCGGCGCGTTCGGGGAATAATTTTTCAGTCCCATATCAAACCATTCGCGCGCCTGCGGCGGCAGGAGGTCGGGGTCGTCAAGGTATTGATAGATTGCTTTTTCGGGATTTACTGCGATTTTCTCGTCCTCGCGGAGAACAGAGCCGCGGTATTCCGCGCCGTCAAGGTAATCCTCCTCGCCGAACGCAAGGAAGCGGAGCTTATCGTTGCGCGGATTGAAGCGGTTCTCGGCAATATGCTTTGCTCTCATAAGGCAGTCCGTTCCGTTTTTTCCGACGCCGATTATGAGAAGCCTGTTCATTCCGAGCATACTTTTTTCGCCGTCGTACAGCTTCATTATTCTGTCGGGTTTCAGCCATTCAACCTGCTTTTGAATATCCACAATCAATACCTTCTTTGATAAAAATTCAGTTGAGCGAATTAATATCGGCAACGGCGGCTTCTATTTTCGTCAGACTGTCGGAAACGCCGCTTTCTTCTGCCGAAAGCGGCGAGGAAAGATATTCTTTCATGGCGGCGTTTGTTTCCGCGTCAAAACAATAATTCTCTTCGGGAACAGCCGTAAGTCCGTTTGCGCGCATTTTCGCGAGAACGCTTTCGGGAGCTTCGGATTCGGACTGCGCCGCGGCGATTCTTCCGCAGTTTATAAAGCAAGCCGCGCCTTTAACGTTTTTCGCTCCCTTCGGAACGAGAAATCCCTCGCTGCTTGCACCGCAGAAGTAAACGTCGCCGCCGTCCGCTTTCGGAATGGGAACAACGCCGTAATTCTGCCCCGAATCAATCGCAAGAAGCTCGTTATAGCCGCTTTCGTCAATCAGCAGAAACGCCGCCCCGCCGTTTATAATTCTGTCGTATCCCGTGAAATTCTCCGTTTTTACCTTGCCTGAAAGCTCGTTTTTCAGGTAATCGAAAACCTCGGTTACTCCCGCGCCGGTCAGATTGCACGCAAGCTGACCGCTCTCGGATTTTGAAAACACGGTTTCGCCTGCGGACGAGATAAATCCGTCGGTTATTCCGTCACCGTAAATTCCCGTTCCGCCCATCGCCGCGCAGAATCTCTCCGCAGCTTCGGTAAACGCTTTTCTTGTCCATTTCCCGTCGTAATAGAGCGTTTCCGGGTCGGGAATTTTGAGCGCGGCAAAACGCTCCTTGCTGTACACCAGAAAACGCGGCGCGGCGGTTACGGCTTCCGGGTAAAAGAACCGTCCGCCGTTATAGCTGTAAAAATCGATGTAAGAAGCGTATTCAACCCATTGCGGCGCGCTTCGGTCGAGATATTCGGTCAAATCCTCGTAATAATTCTTCGACATCAGATAGGGAAAGCTGTTCGGGAGTTTATCCGTGAGGTCGGGCGAACGGTCGGACGCCATTTTTTCGGAAAGAGCGTCAGCAAGGCGGTATTCCGAGCAGTATTCGCGGACGAGAATATCCGCTTCCTTATAGTCCGCCGCGAACGTTTTGCTGTACAATTTCAGCGCCTCGGAGCTTCTCAGGTCGCGCGTTCCGAGATAGGTCAGCGCGGGAGTATCGGGCGTGATTTCGGGATAATGGTCGTCGAACGGAAGCGAGCTTTCCGAGGAAACGGCTTCTTTTTCCGAGGTATAATCGCCCGTATCTGAGCCGCAGCCGCACATAATAACGGCAGCCGCGAAGATAACCGCAAGAAATCTCTTTTTCAACCCGCTTCCTCCTCTCAAAAAATCCTTCCCACATTATAGTTATATCTATTATAACACATTATTTTGCGTTAGTCAATAAAAAAAACTCCGATTTGTTAATATCGGTTGACAAAATATAGGAAATATGCTAAAATATTAGAGGGTGATTTTGTGGAATATGTAATAGGCTTTGGGCTTGCGGCGCTGATAATGCTCTGCTTGGGATTCAGTCTTGCCGATGTGGGAATGCTTTTGGTGTGGATTCTGGCGGCGATAATCGTCCTTACGGCGCTGTTTTTCACGGTCTGCCTGTTCTTTCTTGTCGCCTCGAAGCCCGTAAAGGCGGAATTTCTGCGGTTTGACGATACAAAGCGCTTTCCTGCGGCGGTTTATCGCGTTGACGGCGAGGAACGGCGCAATGTTTTCCCTTGTGAAATGATGCTGAAAAAGAAGCTTTACGTTGAGGGAAAGAGAAAAAGGGCGCTGAAAAGCAGATTTTTCGGTTTTGTTATAGACGGAAACGCGTTCGCGACGATAATTCTCGGCGCGTGCGTATCAATTCCGTCCGCCTATGCAACAATAATGTGGGCAGTCGGCTTTATCGGATAACGAGGTATTTATGAGCAATATAACTTACGATTATATCAAAACAAACAGCGACGTCGCGACTTATATTAAATTCGCGGACGAGGCTCTCTCGTCAATCGGCTATACCGAGCACTCGAAAGGTCATGTTGAGCGCGCGGCTGCGAACGCTTTTATGATACTCGAAACGCTCGGATATGACGCGAGAACCTGCGAGCTTGCGCAGATTGCCGCTTATCTTCACGATATCGGCAATGTGATAAACCGCGTCGGACACGCCCAGACGGGCGCTCTTATGGCGTTTCGGCTTCTGGACAAGCTGGGAATGCCCGCGGAGGAGATTTCGCGCGTAGTTTCCGCAATCGGCAATCACGACGAGGGCAGCGCTTATCCCGTAAATCCCATCGCCGCGGCGCTTATTATCGCGGATAAATCGGACGTTCGCAGGTCGCGCGTCCGCGGAAAGGAAGGAAAGCCATTCGTTCCAAGCAGCGAAAATCTCGCCGCCGATATCCACGACCGCGTGAATTACGCCGTTGAAAGTTCGGAGCTTGCCTTTTCGGACGATAAGAAAGAACTTATTCTGCGGCTTTCAATCGACCTCAAAATCAGCTCGGTTATGGAGTATTTCGAGATTTTCCTCTCAAGAATGAGCGTTTGCAGAACCGCCGCGGACTCTCTCGGAGTGACTTTCGGACTGGTTATAAACAATTCGCGGATACTTTAGTATGATAATTTGAGAAAATTTTTCAAAAACCCCTTGCAATTTTTCGGGAATTATAGTACAATAAGAATAGGTTTTTTATTTTGCGTTATTCGAGTGGAAATTCCATTTTTTGACAGGAGAACGGCGAAATGTTTTCAAAAAAGAGTTTTTTGTATGGAAATTTGGACGATTTTTACGGAATATCTGCACAAAAAACCGTTTTTAGCCTTTAGCTGTATTGTAATTATACAGCTATTTTTATTTGAAAGGAAGTTGTTTTATGGCGGCAAAAAAAGTTGCGGTAATAATGGGAAGCGACAGCGACCTGCCCGTTGTTAAGAAGGCTCTCGACAAAATCAAGAGCTTCGGGCTTGAATACGAGTGCAGGATTATGTCCGCGCACAGAACCCCCAGAGCGGTCTGCGAGTTCTCCGAAAAGGCGAGGGGAAACGGCTTCGGCGTTATAATCTGCGCGGCGGGTATGGCGGCGCATCTCGCGGGTATCGTCGCGGCGCACACCACTCTCCCAGTAATCGGAATACCCTGCTCCGGCAAGAATTTCGACGGTCTTGACGCGCTTCTGTCGACGGTTCAGATGCCTTCCGGAATCCCTGTGGCGACGGTTGCCGTGGACGGCGCGGAAAACGCGGCTATTCTCGCCGTGCAAATTCTCGCGCTCAGCAACGAGGCTCTTGAAGCGCAGCTCAGCGTTGAAAAGCGCAAGATGATTGAGAAGATTAATGAAAAGGACAGAAAGCTTCAGGAAGAGCTTTATTCCGAGAACTGATTGCGATATGACGCGGCAAAGCCGCATAAAGAAAAGGAGATTTATTATGAACTGCACAAAGATGGAACAGCTTTACGAGGGTAAGGCAAAGAAGGTTTTCGCAACCGACAATCCCGATTACGTTATCGTTGACTATAAGGACGACGCAACCGCTTTCAACGGCGAGAAAAAGGGAACAATCGTAGGCAAGGGTGTTATCAACAACAAGATGACCAACTTTATGTTCAGCCTTCTCGAAAAAGAGGGCGTTCCGACTCACCTCGTCGAGGAGCTTTCCGACAGGGAAACCCTCGTAAAGAAGGTTGAAATCGTTCCGCTTGAGGTTATCGTGAGAAACGTTGCCGCGGGAAGCTTTTCAAAGAAGCTCGGTATCGCGGAGGGTACTCCTCTCAAATGCCCGACGCTTGAGTTCAGCTATAAGAACGACGACCTCGGCGACCCGTTTATCAACGATTATTACGCGCTCGGTCTTGGCCTTGCGACTAAGGAAGAACTTGACGAAATCGCAAAGTACGCGTTTAAGGTAAACGAGTTTATGCTCGGCTTCTTCAAGAAGCTCAATATCGACCTCATCGACTTTAAGATTGAATTCGGCCGCTTCCACGGAAAAATTCTTCTCGCGGACGAGATTTCTCCCGATACCTGCCGCTTTTGGGATTCCACAACCCACGAAAAGCTCGACAAGGACCGCTTCCGCCGTGATATGGGCGGCGTTGAGGACGCTTACAACGAGATTATGAAGAGAATTATGTCCGCAAAGTGATTTGTCGGGTTTTTACGGAAATGTGGTGAAATATGGGCGGTTTTTTTGGAGCGGCTCTGAAAAGAGACTGCGTTGAAGATGTCTTTTTCGGTACGGATTACCATTCGCATCTCGGCACAAGACGCGGCGGTATGGCGTTTTATTCGCCCGAAAACGGCTTTCAGAGGGGTATTCACAGCATTGAAAATTCCCCGTTCAGAACAAAATTTGAGAAAGAGCTCGCGGGAATGTCGGGAAATATCGGAATAGGCTGCATAAGCGACACCGACCCGCAGCCCATTCTTCTCAGGTCGAAGCTCGGCAGGATTGCCGTGTGCAATATCGGCATAATCAACAATGCCGAGGAGCTTTGCAACGAGTTTTACGACAGCAGGCTCGCAAGCTTTGAAACGATGACGAGCAGCAAGGTCAACTCGTCGGCGATTATCGGCGCGCTTATCGCGCAGAAAGACAGCTTCGCCGAGGGTATCCGCTACGCGCAGGAACGCGTCGAAGGAACGATGTCGCTGCTTATCCTCACGGAGGACGGGATTATCGCTGCGCGGGACAAGTTCGGGCGGCTTCCTATCGTAATCGGCGAGAGCGAGGACGGCTACTGCGTTTCGTTCGAGAGTTTCGCGTTCCAGAAGCTTGGCTATAAAACGCGCAGGGAGCTTCTGCCTGCGGAAATCGTCAGGATAACGGCGGACAAAATCGAGGTTCTCGGCGAGGGAAATCCCGACGCGCTGAGAATATGCACGTTTTTGTGGACGTATTACGGCTATCCGAATTCGGTTTACGAGGGCGTGACTGTTGAAACAATGCGTACCCGAAACGGCGAGATTATGGCGGAGTACGATATCCAAAACGGAACGCTTCCGGACGTTGATTATGTGTGCGGAGTGCCGGATTCGGGCGTTCCTCACGCTATCGGATATGCGAACCGCAGCGGAATACCGTTTGCAAGACCTTTTATAAAGTATACTCCCACTTGGCCGCGAAGCTTTATGCCGCAGAGTCAGGAGATGCGGAACAAGGTCGCGAAAATGAAGCTTATTCCCGTTCACGAGCTTATCGAGGGCAAGAAGCTGCTTTTCGTTGACGACAGTATCGTCAGAGGAACGCAGATGCGCGAAACGGTTGAATTTCTGTACGAAAACGGCGCGAAGGAAGTGCATATGCGCTCCGCTTGTCCGCCGATTATGTTCGGCTGCAAGTATCTCAATTTCTCCCGCAGCACATCGGAGCTTGACCTTATCGCGAGAAGAATTATTCACGAATACGAGGGCGAGGAGGGCGTTAAATACATAAGAGAATACTCCGACTCGAAAACCGAGCGCGGAAAGCGCCTGAGAGATGAAATCTGCCGCCGTCTGAAGCTGACGTCGCTGGAATTTCAGTTCCTCGACGGCACGGTAAAGGCGGTCGGGCTGCCCGAATGTAAGCTCTGCACTTATTGCTGGAGCGGCAAACAGGACTGATACAGAGATAGATATAAGGCAACACCGCACAATTAGCGGCTTCGCCTTTGCCGTTTCCTCGCTTGTTCTTTTTCCGTCATATTGCACAAATTTCGCTTGAAAGGCGGCAGCCTTCCTGCACTCAATTTGCACAATCTGACGAAAAAATCTCGGCGCGATTAAACGACAATAATTATGCGGTGTTACCTTATATTTGACATCTTTTCAAGGGAGCATCATTTCTAATGTCCGATAAAATTAACGTTTGTCTTATGAACGACTCGTTTGCGCCGATTATCGACGGCGTGGCTAACGTCGTTATGAACTACGCGAATATAATTTCAAACGATAACCTCGGTAAGGCTACCGTCGTTACGCCGAATTTCCCCGGCGCGGAGGATAACTATCCGTTCGACGTCGTGCGATACCGCAGTATGAATATCACAAAGAAAATCTGCGGCTATCGGGCGGGTTATCCGTTCTCCAGCAGCAAGCTCGACGCCCTCGCAGGACAGGATTTTAACATTATCCACAGCCACTGCCCGTTCGCTTCAACCCTTATGGCGCGCGTTCTCCGCGAAAAGTGCAACGTCCCCATTATCCTTACATATCACACGAAATTCGATATCGATATCCGCCGTTCGCTTCCGACTAAGCTTATGGCTGAACAGGCTATCAAGTTTGTCGTAAGCAACATAAGCGCCTGCGACGAGGTCTGGACCGTAAGCCACGGCGCGGGCGAAAATCTCAGAAGTCTCGGCTATAAGGGCGATTTTGTCGTTATGGAAAACGGAGTCGATTTCCCGCGCGGACGCGCAGATGAGAACGCCGCCGCAGAACTCCGCAAAAAATACGGTATCTCTCCCGATGAATTTTTGTTTATGTTCGTCGGCAGGCTTTTGTGGTATAAGGGACTTAAAATTATCCTCGACGCCGTGAAAATCCTCGCCGCAAAAAATCTCAGGTTCAGAATGATGATTGTCGGCGATGGAATCGAGCGCGATGAAATCGAGGCTTACGCAAAGGAAATCGGCGTTTACGACAAGTGTATCTTCACGGGAGCCGTGACCGACAGAGAAGAACTCCGCGTTTACTACACCGCGGGCGAACTCTTCGTTTTCCCGTCCGAATACGACACCAACGGTATAGTTGTCCGCGAGGCTGCCGCCTGCGGTATGGCTTCTGTCCTCATCGAGGGAAGCTGCGCCGCGGAGGGTATCACGGACGGAAGAACAGGCGTTCTAAGCGCTCACGACGCTGCTTGCGTTGCGGATAAAATGGAGTTTGCCGTCCTGAACAGAGAAAAAATGCGCGTTTTTGGCGATAATGCAATGCGCGAGGTTTATATCTCGTGGGAGGACGCCGTTAAAAACGCCGTGAAGCGTTATCCCGAAGTCGTTGAGCGCTGTATGAAAGGTCAGACTCAGCGCCGCGAAGGAGCCGTTACCGAGGAATTTTTCGTTATGATGGATAACGTTACCAAAAGTATCCAGAAAATACGCAGTATTCCTACCGGTATCAAGAAAAAAAGTACTCAGACCAAAGAAAAAATTAAGTCGAAAACTTCAAAAAGAACCTCGTCTTTCAGAAAGAAAAAAGCCGTTTCTCCTATCCCCGACGGTTTTTCCGCAAAGGATATCAGAATTGAACAGAGCGTCTGCACGGGCGAACGCACTATCGGCTTCTTCAGCAGAGAACAGAATAAGCTGATGTTCTCCGAACTCGTTCGCGACGATGAAGATATCAAGGCGTTTTACCACAGGTATGGCATTATGTCCGACCTTGACGAAGACGACGACGATATTTTGCCCTGATTGTCGAAAATTGTAAGTTATTCACAAATTTTATCATATATTACCGAGGTGCGATATGACCGTAAAAACTTTTTCCATTAACCCTGAAAAAACCGCTTATGTTAAGGCATTTTTGCCCGACGTTATTCCGGGTATCGAATTTACCGAAAAGCGCCCGTCTGTCGTGATTTTTCCCGGAGGAGGATATCAGCACTGCTCCGAGCGCGAACAGGAGCCTATCGCTTTTCAATACCTCGCCGCAGGATACGCCGCGTTTGTCGTGACTTATTCGGTCGGCGCGCCTTTTCCCGCTTCGCTTATGGACGCGGCTTATACGTTCTACAAAATCCGTATGAGAGCGGAGGAATTCCACATCGACCCGAAAAAAACTGCCGTTCTCGGCTGTTCGTCCGGCGGTCACCTCGCGGGCTGCCTAGCCACCATGTGGAGCGATAACCTCATCGTTAAGGCTATCGGCTGCGAACCGGAGGATTTGCGCCCCGACGCGGCTGTGCTTTGCTATCCCGTTATCAGCGGCGTTACTTCTCCTCATGTCGGCAGCTTCAAGGTCCTCCTCGGCGACGACGCAAGCCGCTCCGATTTGTCGAGATTGTCGCTCGAAAACCGCGTTACGCCCAAAACTCCCCCTATCTTCCTCTGGCATACAGCAAACGACGAGAGCGTTTCCGCGCACAATTCCCTCGTTATGGCGAAAGCCTGCATCTCAAACCGCGTTCCCGTCGAGCTTCATATGTTCGACGAAGGTCCGCACGGCATCTCTGTCGCAGACAAAATGTCCGCGAGAAATGAAAATGATGTTAATCCTCACGTTAATTCGTGGGTTAAGCTCTCAATCGACTTTCTTAACAAGTATCTCAACGTGTGATATCTGTTGGATTATAAAATAGAATAAAGAAAGGACTAAATTTAAGATGAAAACCCCGTTTGTCACAAAAGAACAGATTGAAGAAATTACAAAAACTTATCCCACGCCTTTTCATATCTACGATGAAAAGGGTATCCGCGAGAACGCCCGCAGGCTTAAAGACGCTTTCTCCTGGAATAAGGGATTTCGCGAGTATTTCGCCGTTAAGGCTACCCCGAACCCGTTTATTATGAAAATACTTCAGAGCGAGGGCTGCGGATTCGACTGTTCGAGCTATACCGAGCTTATGCTATCGGACGACGTTGGCGCGAAAAAACACGATATTATGTTTTCTTCAAACGCTACTCCCGACGCCGATTTCAAAAAAGCTTTCGAGCTTGGCGCTATTATAAATCTCGATGATTTTACGCATATTGACGTTCTCGACAAGCTTACGGGTATCCCCGAAACCATTTGCTGCCGCTATAACCCCGGCGGTGAGTTCAAAACAGACGGTTCTCCGAACGTTATGGATACTCCGAAAGACGCTAAGTACGGCTTTACTCACGACCAGATTATCGAGGGATACAAAATCCTCAGGGAAAAGGGTGCGAAAACGTTTGGTATGCACGCGTTCCTCGCTTCAAATACCCTCACAAACGACTATTACCCCACGCTTGCGGGTATTATGTTCAGAACAGCCGTTGAAATCAAGGAGAAAACGGGCGTTGAACTCTCGTTTATCAACCTCAGCGGCGGCGTCGGTATCCCATACAAGCCAGACCAGCCCGCGAACGATATCAGGATTATCGGCGAGAAGGTTCGCGAGAAATTCGAGGAAATCCTCGTTCCCGCAGGGCTTGGAAATATCGCTATCTTCACCGAGCTTGGCAGATTTATGCTCGCGCCTTACGGTATGCTTATCGCCAGGGCTATCCGCGAAAAGCATATTTATAAGGAATATATCGGACTTGACGCCTGCGCCGCGAACCTTATGCGGCCCGCTATTTACGGCGCGTATCACCATATAACCGTTCTCGGCAAGGAAAACGCTCCCTGCGACCATAAGTACGATATCACGGGCGGGCTTTGCGAAAACTGCGATAAATTCGCCGTTGACCGTATGCTCCCCAAAATCGATATCGGCGACTATCTCGCTATCCACGATACGGGCGCGCACGGCTTCTCCATGGGCTACAACTA
>DPBR01000007.1:0-2549 GCA_003516865.1 Oscillospiraceae bacterium | reverse complement strand
GGCTACAACTACAACGGCAAGCTCAGAAGCGCGGAGCTTCTCCTCCGCGAGGACGGCAGCGTTAAGCTTATCAGACGCGCGGAAACCCCCAAGGATTACTTCGCAACGTTTGATTTTGCAAATAAAAATTATGATTTGTAATGTGAGGGTATTAATATGAGAGATTTTGTCGGATTTAAGAAGGGCGTTAACCTCGGCGGCTGGCTTTCGCAATGCGACTATTCCGAGAATACGCTCGAAAATTTCATCACGGAAGACGATATTAAGAGAATTGCGGGCTGGGGCGCAGACCACGTTCGGCTTCCGTTTGACTTCAATATTATCATCAACGAAAACGGCGAGATGAAGCCCGACGCGTTCAAATATCTCGACAGGGCGGTTTCCTGGACGAAAAAACACGGAATTAATATTATCCTCGATTTGCACAAAACGCTTGGTTTTTCCTTTGACCCCGGAGAAAAGGAAGCGGGTTTTTTCAGCAATGAGAAATATCAGGATATTTTCGTCAATATGTGGGTTAAAATCGCGGAGCATTTCTCCGGAAACGACAAAAATATCGCGTTTGAGCTGCTGAATGAAATTACCGACGACGAATTTGCAGAACCGTGGAACAAGATTTCCCGCCGCGCTATCGAGGCTGTGAGAAAAGCCGCGCCGAATAACTATATCATTATCGGCGGTATCCACAACAACTCAATCAAGGGTCTTTCGCTTATGGAGAAGCCCGCCGACGACAAAATTGTCTTTACTTTCCACTTCTACGACCCGCTTATTTTTACGCATCAGAAGGCTTACTGGGTCGACGGTATGCCTGCGGATTTTGATATGGCTTATCCCGCGCCTACCGCGGAATATGTCGAAAAGTCCAAGAAATTCCCCGAAAAGAAGGTTTGGGAGGTTTTTGAGGGCTATGCCGAGGACGTCGTTGACGCGAGATTTCTCGAATTTTATATGCGGGAGGCTGTTTGCGTAGCCGAGAAAATGAATACCCCCCTTTACTGCGGCGAATACGGCGTTATTGAGATTGCTCCGCTTCCCGATACCCTCCGCTGGCACAAAGATATGCGCGACGTCTTTAACAGGCTCAATATCGGTCACTCCGTCTGGGTTTACAAGGCGCTTGATTTCGGTTTTATGGACGACGCGCGCAGGGATATTTATGACGAACTTACTAAGCTGATATGACTAAACCGGCTCGGATTTCCTCCGAGCCGGTTTTTCGCGTATCTTAATCTCATTTCTTCCCATAAAAGCATTACAGCCCCGAAGATTTCTCCTCGGAGCTGTAACGCTTTGGTTGGTAATTTATGAAAAGGGTGGTTGGAGTGATTTATTCGTAATAAGCTTAACTGCTTGCTTATTACATTTACTATAATAACAGATTTTTGTGAAAATGTCAAGGGGGTAATGTGAAATTTTTGTGAAATTATTGTAAAAAAATGTTGATAACCCGATTTAACCCCTCAATTTCCTCAAAATCAAGCCGCAGATTTTGCTCGCCTGTGGCGGAAAGCGAATTTTCGCTCTCCTCGAACCTGTATCCGTTCGCGTGAAGCATTCCCGCAGCCAACAATTTGTGGTCGCAGTAAAGCGAGCTTATTATCTCAACGTAATTTTTCACAAGCTCGCTAAGCGAAATCGGCGCGAAAATCTCCTCCGGCAAGCCCTCAATCTGCGCGAATACCGCTCCGCCCTCGTAAGGGCAGCGATAATAACACGCGTTTTTCTCCGAAACAGACGCCGTTATCATCGAAAGATTATGCCCCGTGTGTATCTCGTCAAGCCCGAATTTCGCCGTTTGGAACTCCGCGCACTCCGTGAGCGCGCGCTTCGCCCTCCTTGACGGCGCGAAAACGTTCTCCGGAAGATTGCTTTCCGTGTTCGCCCAGCCCCAGAGCCAAGTCCCGTCGTAATGACTCTCGGAGCCGATTATTCCGCAGTCGAACTCGCGCTCGCCGAATTTTATCCGCCTGTTCCTTACATCGATATTCCAGCCGTTTTCTCCCACGACCAACTCGCCGAGCTTGTTCTGGCGCACAATCGCCGCTCCCGCCGACAACGACAGCAGACTGATATAATCGCTTTTGTCAAACTTAATCGGCGTCGTTAATATGCTGATTTTTTCCATAGTTTCTCCGTTATATCTGTATTTGCTGACCGAATTTCCTCAGAATGTCCCGAAACAGCGTCTTGTCGATTTTCCACATCTTTGATTTACCCTTCAGAGCGTCGTCTACGCGGTTTTCAAACTGCATATAGATTTCTCCGTAATCCTCCGCGAAATAAAATACGCACAGAAGATAATTCTCCTTTGAGGCGTAATAATTCGCGGGCGCATAGCTCAGCACGGCGCTTATATCAGTGTTCAGCTCGTTTTCAACGCGCGCGAGCGGCAGCGGCTCGAACTGTACCTTTTTCGTCCGCGGAAGCGTCATAGCGCGCTTCTCCTCCTCCGACAAACCCTTTTTTCCGTTTTTCAGAAATCCGAACATATAATACACCTCCCGCATTTCGCTTGGTCTATAGCTTAGGCAACACCGCACAATTAC
>DPBR01000091.1:47815-47943 GCA_003516865.1 Oscillospiraceae bacterium | reverse complement strand
TACCACTTGGCTATAGCGCCATTCAAATCAAAGCACAAACTCCGAAGCAAAAAGCTCGGAGTTTGCTTGTGGAGCGGATTACGAGGCTCGAACTCGCTACCTCCACCTTGGCAAGGTGGCGCTCTACC
>DPBR01000091.1:13727-47637 GCA_003516865.1 Oscillospiraceae bacterium | reverse complement strand
ACGAGGCTCGAACTCGCTACCTCCACCTTGGCAAGGTGGCGCTCTACCGGATGAGCTAAATCCGCAAATGGTGCCTCCGGTCGGAATCGAACCAACGACACGGGGATTTTCAGTCCCCTGCTCTACCAACTGAGCTACAGAGGCGATTGACTTAAGCTGTTTTATCAGCTCACGTCGACTATGATATTATATCACGTTACAACAATTTTGTCAATAGTTTTTTAAAAAAAAATTGAATTTTTTCTAATATTTTCATTTAACATTATATGCGTTCACCCGAATAATATTCTTAAAGCCATTAAATCAAGCGTCAAAGCCGTCCTCGCCGTCCACAATCCTTATCTCAACCCTGTGCGGCAGACAAACGATAGGCACTGCCCCGCCGCTCACCGCGCCCGTTTCCACGCAAACCCTATCGGGGCAATCGGCATACGTCACTCTCACGGTTCCGTTCTCGATTTTTACGATATTAACGCCGTTTTCGCTGTTAATCGTGAATTCAATATCCTGCGAAAGCGGCTCTTTTCTTACAAGAACTCCGTTCAGATAAACCTCAGCCGTGGGATTTTTCCTGTCAGCGTTCATCATCATAGCAAATATCGCAAACCCGACCGCCGCTGCCGCAAGAAGCGCCAGAACTCCGACAATCACCTTTTTGTTCATAGCCCACCTTAAGCAAAACCCCGCCCACTGTTGCGGGCAGGGTCAATCTGTAAGCAAACGCTTTCACGTCCGCTTTCATTCAATAATACCGCTCATTTTCCATTTTCCGGCAGTTTTTGTAAGCGCAACTCCGGCAGTCCGATAACCCGAAACGCCGTTGAACTCGCCAACCTTGATGTAGAGCGTACCGACAGCAGTTTCGCCGTCGTCCGCGCCGATAACAAGAACCGTTTCGGAAACATTTATCACGCCGAGACCGCCCTTTTCGTAGGATAATTCGCCTGTTTGCAGTATATTGCAGCGGTTTCTGAGCGCGTTTGCCGCGTTTTCTTCGTAAATCGCCTTAATTGTCTTATCAAGCATTTCCGCGTTCTGAATGCCGCTTGCCTTAACCATAGACTTAGAAAGCGCATTCTGAAGCCCTATCGCATTATTAACAGCCTCGCGAATTTCCGCCGAAGCGTTCTCATAAGGCGAACCGAAGTGAATACTAAGCTTTTCATTTCTCTCGGAATAAGAGCTTGCGGTAATTCTCAGGCGGCTTCCCGAAAGCGCAGCCTTATATTTTGAAGAGAAGCTGTTCTTCCAGTCAATTTTTGCGATAACGTCAAGTCCGCTCGCCGCTCTGATTTCGCCGTTTTCAATCGCATAATATCCGCCGCCGCAGAAGAACAAATTCTCGGAAACGCCGAAGTCCGCGATACCGTCAGACGGCGCCGCAATCAGCGTTCCGGAAACGGCGTCCACGATATACGAGCCGCTTGCGAATGAAACCGCCGCATACGTTCCCGCAAAACTCCGTGAAAAGTCGCAGTTTCCGTCCTCGGAGTAAATCACAACACCGTCGGCAGAGCCATAAACCGTCGCTTTGACAACATCAGCTCCGCCTTCGCGGTTCAGGAGCAGATAAACGTAGTTCTCATCGGCGCACAGCACGCTCACCCGCGCGTCATCGCAGTAATAGCTTACCGCGATATATTCAGCCTCGCCGTCGCTCAGATAAGCCGAGCAAGCGTAATATCTTCCGTCCTCGTCAATGTTGAGGACAATAACGCCGCTGTTCTTATTATAAACAACGTCGGCGATTTCGCCCGACATCACGATACCCTCAACGTCAAGCTCGTTAAACGACGCATTTTTTGTATCGACATAAAACAGCTTTGAGCGTCTGCCTTCCTCGCAGGCGGAAACAAGCATTTCCGAGCCGTCCGCGGCAACCCACTCAACGCGCGCGTCCTCGCACGGCTGATATGCGACGAGCGACTCCGAGTAACCGTCGAAATCGTAAATAGCCGCGCCGTTGTTGACTATGGCAAAGAAGCTGTCATCGTCAACAAAGAACGCTTCTTTCGCGTAAATTTCATCTGTCAGGCAATACACGCCGTCAATTTCCGTAGGAAGCTTAACTCCGTCCGGTATAACGTCGGGAGCGGAAGGCGCTTCCTCGCCGGAACTGTCCGAACTCTCGCCTGAATTATCGCCGCTTTCATTGTCCGAACCGTCGGAATTATCCGAACTTTCGGGAACGCTCTCGCTCGGCTCGGAAGGCTTGTCGACAGACGTATCTCCTCCGATATCGATATCGGGAATATCCACAATATCAGGGTCTTTCGTATTTATAGGAGCAACAACATTGAGGTCGTCCTTCGAGGTCACAATCTCGACCATAAACACCTCGCTGCTGTTCTGAAGCTGCTCCATAAGGTAACCCGCGCAGTTCACAACCGCGCCCGTCACCATACCCTCGCCGCTCTCAAACGCCTTTCCGACAGCCTCAGCGCCGACAGCGCGCGATTCGTCGCTGAAATACAGCATTTTCACGGGAACGCTTCCCTCGGCGCGTCTTGTAATAACATTCTGCGCCTCCGCAACAGAAAGCGGCTCGCGGAACGTAACCATAACGTCGTGAAGCTCTCCGGAATTTTCGTTTTTACGCAAATCCTCGATAGCCTTTTCAATGCGTTCTTTATTTGAAAGCGCGGTAATATTGCTTCCCGTGAGCAGGTCAACGCCCTTGTCGCGTCCAAGCGACGTAAACATAAACGTCCCCACTCCGACCACAGCCGCCGCAGCCGCCGCGGTTATACCTATATAAATGGGCATAGGCGAACGCTTCGCGAACCTGCCCTTTTTGGCATTCGCGAGAATTTTATCCTTATCAAACTGATATTCGCTCATCAATTCCTTGTAAAAATCGCGTTTGTTCACAAGAACGTCCTCCTTTCCCGAAAATTTCGTATAATAAAGCCCTCGGCTTCAGATATCAAACTTTCTTTTCTGCCGCTCAATCGTGCGGTAGAGCTTATTTTTCACGGTTGACAAATTCATTCCGAGCCGCTTCGCAATCTCGTCAAGCTTCATATCGCACACAAAATGCAGATAGAAAATCTCGCCTATGGTTTCGTCGCTTCTCACAATATCGTCAAACACCTGTTTTGCGAGGATTTTATTCGCCATAATCTCCTCAAGCAGCGGCTCGTTGCGGGACAATTCCGCCTCAAGCGCCGCGGACTCCTCCTCCGAGAAATCCGACATATTCTTCACCTTATCGCGGCGTTTTATGAACCCCGACAGGAAAGTCCTGCACTCAAACTTCGCTATATTAATAAGGAAAGCTTCTGCGGATTCGATATCCTCAAAGCCCTTATCGCAGATTCTTTTGTAAAACCTCGTGTAAACGTTCTGAATAATATCCTCCGCGTCTTGAAAACGGGACGCGTGGCTTGCGACGTATCTTGAAACGGCGCTGAACGTAGACGCATAGGCGTTATTGAAGTATAAATCTGTTTCGGGAGTGCCCAACGACGCTTCACCTCGTTTCACTTCCCCGCCGTGCATAACCGTAGTCACGCAATTTCTGCAAAAAGTTTCAATAATTTTCGCAATAATTTGTAAAGGGCGGAGTAAAAAAGTACTAAATGTTGAATAATTTTCTCAGATAGCCATATTTAATTTATTATAACACACTTTGTCAGATTTGTCAAATGGTAATTTCACATAACTCATATTAAAAGAAACGCCTTGACAAAATCGGGAAAATATGGTAAAATCAATAGAGTTCATAATAAAAGAGGGAAAAATGATGAAAAAAGCGATTTTGTTCGACCTCGACGGAACGCTCTGGGATTCGTCGCAGGCGGTTACGGATTCATGGAACGTTATTCTCGGAAAATATCCCGAAGCGCGGCTTATCACGCTTTGCGATATGCACGGATTTATGGGCAGGCAAATGGACGAGATTGCGCGGATTATAATGCCGGATTTGCCAGACGAGCGCCGTATGAGTATAATGAACGAGTGTATGGATTACGAGATTGATTATCTCAGAGAGCGCCGCGGGGCGGTTCTGTACCCGAAGCTGCGTGAAACGCTCGATATATTGAAACACGATTATGAGCTGATGATTGTGAGTAACTGTCAGGACGGCTATATTCAGACATTTCTGGATTTTTCGGGGCTTGGCGCGCTGTTTACGGATTTCGAGAGCGCGGGCGCAACGGGGCTTTCAAAGGGCGAGAACAACCGCTTGATTATCGAGCGAAACGGCGTTGATAAAGCGGTATACGTCGGCGACACGCAGGGCGACCTCAATTCGGCGGATTTTGCGGGAATACCGTTTATACACGCAGGTTATGGTTTCGGGGAAACTGACAGAGAAACGCCGCGTATAAAAAATTTCGCCGAACTTCCGGAAATTTTAAATAAAATTATCGCCGATAAGGAGTGATAAGCACCGCGAGCCTTTATATAAAGCAGTTTGCGGGAATAATAAAAAAATTGTATTTTTTTGAAAAAAGTGCTTGACAAATTTCAAAATGTGTGATATAATATAACAGTCGTCAAGACATGCGAGTGTGCTGGAATAGGCAGACAGGCTAGCTTGAGGTGCTAGTGTTAGTAATGACGTGTGGGTTCAAGTCCCGTCACTCGCACCACCAGCGTGACGCTGGACCCAAAATCGCCTCCGGTTTGTTTCGGAGGCGATTTTTCATTTATAAGCGGGTTATCTATTTAGTCACAGTTTCGCAGCAGCGTGACGCTGCACCCTATTTCGCCCTTAGATTGTTATAGTGGCGGATTTTTTGCCCGAAGATGACAAATCTTTAAAGTCACAATTCCACAAGCAATAAGCAGATTGCGCTTTCGCGCAGTCCGTTTTTTTATAATAGTACAAAATAACGGCTTTGGTTGGCACGGGGTTTATTTGTACATTTAAAACCGAACAAAACGCTTCCCTTTCCGCGTGAGAGGGAATTATGTTTATATGCATTTTGGTTGAAAAACGCCGTGCCTTTTTTTGGAGGGTAATTTATGAAGTTCAGCATACGTTTTTTTGTTCTCGCGGCGGGAGCGGCTTTAACTTTGACAGGCTGCTTGCCCGCGGATACCGAAAATATCGCTTATCCTTTTCCTAAAGGCAGTTATGATGAATCAACGTCCGCCGAACACGAGCACAGCCGCTTTAGCGCGGAGGAGATTGCCGCGGCGGTTGAGGGATTTCCGATTGAGAATATCGTGCGTCCCGACGGCGAAACCGTTCTAAGGAGCGAAGCTGTCGGCGGCAATAGTTCATATCTTGAATTTGATTTCGGCTTTTACGAAGCGGCGCCGCCTGTTTTCGGGACGTCTTTCGATAATCACGATTTAATAAGGTACGACAGCAACGGCAATCCGGCGCTTGCGGTTAATCTTTCTGAACTGAGAGGCGATTACGGTTCAGACTGTAAAAAAGTGAGCGAGGGCGATGTGCTGGAGAATGGGCTTGTCGTAAATCACGCGTGCAGCAGCGTTAACGAGCGCGGCGAATGGGATACCTGGGTGTCTTTTAGCGGAGAAATCACGCTGTCGGGGTATTTGACCTATGAATATCACCCCACGCACAGCTCCGACCCGTCAAACGGCACGCTTTGGTTTATTCCCGACACAACAAAGAGCGCCGTTCCGACGTATATCAACCCTGCGAAAGAACCGCCGCTTTTCATTTTTTGGGGCGATTATATGAGCAAAAAACCATATCTGCTTTATTCGGGCAGTCATCAGTGGCGGCTCGGCAACACAAAGAGCGAGAAATACAGCGGGCTTAATCTTGAAGATGTTTTTGACGGCAAAAGCTATGCATATGTAACCCTTACGGTAAAAGACCCTATTTTGGCTCCCCAAGGCGGGGGCTGCTTGGTAGATACCGAACAGGCGTATTTCGGCGAATACAAATGGTTTGAAACGTATGTAACCGGCACGATAACCGATATTCGCTAAACAATTATTCGTTCGGCAAAATGACAAACCGCAGGTAAACCCGATAACGCATTGTCTGCAAAAACGCGGCAAAGACGGTTAATCAAAGCAAATGAACGAAAAGAATTTCGTGCCGTTTGAACGAACGGAAAAACAAAGGCTATGCGTTCGCGCGAAAAACGTTCAGCGTTTTTCCGAATACGGGTCGAAATCAGCGTTTTTGCAAAAAACGAACCCCTTTTTCCGCCAATCCGGCGACTTGTCGCAAAAAGAAAACGCACGCTCGCACGAAAGCATACCGGAGTGCGAGGTAAAAATCAATTCCGTTCGGTTTTCCCCGCAAAACGCCTTCAGGCGCTTCAAAGACTGCTTGTTAAGCGCGGTGTCGCTGTTCCAGAAATCAAAAAAGCAAAACCCGCCGTCCTCGTTCGCGATGATACAGTCGCCCGAAAACAGCCACTTATCGTTCACATAATAAGCGGTATGACCCTGCGTATGACCGAACGTATAAACCGCTCTAACCGTTGTTTCTCCGAAAGACACGTTCTCGCCGTCGGAAAGCGTGCTGAAATCCGTCAAGGTTATCGGCAGACGGCAATTGTGAAACAAAACCTTTTTGCGGAAAAGCTCGCCGTTAAGATAGCGGCTTTCTTCCCTTCCAAGATAAACCTTCGCCTTTGGAAAAAGACGGTTTGAATTATCGTCAGCGCCGCCCGCGTGGTCGATATCAAGATGCGTAAGAAAAACGGCTTTAACGCTTTCCGCGTCTATTCCGAGCCGTTTCAGACCGTCCCGCGTATTTTTGCTGTTTGAATAACCCGAATCAATCGCAACAAACGAATTTCCTGCGGGAATAAGAAAGCAGTTCACGTCCTTGTCGCGCAGACAAACAACGCCGCCGTGCAAAATCTGCGTATTCAGCGGATTCCACATTCCTTTCCCGCGCGTCAGCTTCGGCTTGACTTTAAGTCCGAAAAACGAGATTAAGTTCATTTTCCTTTTCTCCTTATATTGTTTTCATCATTTCAAATAGCTCACCGCTTCATTTTCAAGCCTTTTCCACACGGGATAATCCGCTTTGTTTTCATCGAAAAACGCTTTCATATCACGATTGAGCGCGCTCATTTCGTCAACAGCGCTCATCGCGTGTTCCGACACGCAGATTTTCCCAAGCGCCGTTGAACAAATCAGCCGAAAGAAGCGAAGGCAGGTTTTGCGGTACTTTTCGCTCTCAAATTCCTCGTCGGATTTTGGCAGAATTGCGTGACCCGCGCCGCGGATTGCGCGATAACCCTCGATGTTCGCGTCAACAAGCGAATTAAGATAAGCCGCGTTCTTCCGCACTTTCCGCAAATCTCCGTCTGTTTTATAGCAAGCGAACACTACGGGCAAAACAAAAGCCGCGTGACAAAGCAGATAATCCTCCATATTCGGCTCGTAAACGACCTTATACCTCGTTCCGCCGAAAATCCGCTTAATCAGCCTTTGATTTGGCAGAGAACTGCCAAGCTGACCGATTGTGATTTTCTTCATATCGGCAGAAACTACGCGGCTGCTTTCGCGGCGCCCTGCGGAAAGCGCGAAAGCGAACATAACGTTTTTCTCGGGCAAAGCCTCGGAAAGCGCCTTTGTGCGTGGATTATTCCCGACAAAAACGATATTTTTCGATTTATTTGCACGCAATGTTTCCAAAACGTCTTCGATTTGCGTATAACGAACAACGACGAAAATCACGTCGTATTTATCGTCTTCCGCAAGCTCGGTTATAATCGGAACGCGGCAAACCGATGTGTGGTGACTAAACCTGTTTTTGATGCGAAGACCGTTCTTTTTTATCTCTTCCGCCCACTTTCCGCGCGCAAGCAGAGTCGCGTCCTTTCCCGCGCGAAACAGATTTCTCGCAAGATTACAGCCCAAAACGCCCGCTCCGTAAACAAGTATTCTCATATCGTTCTCCTTTTTCGTCATATTTGCTTAATATCAAGCCGTAATGCGCTTGTAAATTACTTTTTATCTCGTTTATTTAGTTAGGATAGGCTAACCTTATTGCTAAAAAAACACCTTGCAGCAATGTAATACATAATTCATTATAACACCTCAAATATTAATTGTCAAGGGGATTTTTCCGCGCGGGTCATTTTTCGCGTTAATCCGCTTGCATTTCCGTCAATGATATGCTATAATACTAAACGACAGGATAATTATACACATCAGTTAGCTTTTGCTAACTTATTTACACGGAGGATTTATGGTAAAAGTTACATCGTTAAGCGAAGAAGAAATCGAACAGATAGGCGAAGCGTTCGCGTATTTTGACTATGCGGACAGCGAAAAGGGAATGTCCTTTGCTTACGACAGCAAAGAAAGCGTAAAAAAATACATCTGCGGCTATGTGCGCGCGATGCTGAAAGGCGGCTGTCTTTACAGCACAAGCGAAAAGCACGAAGCGTTTATCGCTTACAGATACTCAAAGGATAAACTTTCATTTTCCGCAAACAGAGAATTGCTGAAAGCCATATTTAAAACGCTTGGTTTAGGCGGCGCGATGAAAATGTTGAAAGCGGTCAAAAGCGGCGGAAAATCCTATGAAACTATCTATAAAAAGGCGAAAAAGCCGTATATTTTCGTTGGAATGGTTGTTGTTCTCAAGCAGTTTCAGGGACAGGGATATATGAGAAAGGTTCTTAATATCGCTTTTGACGAGGGCAAAAGGAGAAATTGCCCCGTTATGCTTAAAACGGACGCAATTCTCAAGCGCGACAAGTACGTTCATCTCGGTATGAAAAACGTTCAGACAAGGCAAATCGGCGAAAGTTCATTTTTATATGACCTCGTTAAAGAATACTGAGAAGCGAAAAAATAACATATTGAATTACTCCCAAGGTTCAACAAGCCTTGGGAGTTTTTTTAAGCAAGAGCGAAAAGCGAAACTATTGTTACTGTTATTTTAGCCAAATCACCATTTAAAAATAATACAGTTTTATGCAAGTATACAAAAAATGCATTTTTTTGCAAAAAAACAAAAAAATCGTGTCCAAAAAATGCCCCTTTTTGGAATGTATATATATGAGGGGAGAATTTTCCCCAAAATGAAAGGGGCGGTATCTATGAAAAAGGCGATAATTACGAAAGGAGGGCGGCATTTCTTTCAAAATTTCTTATGAACGCGTGTTCAGAAAACAAAACTCAGGAAAAGACGTCATTTTATGACGCCACGACAGAAAGGACAATTGTTATGACCAAGTTTAAGAAAATTTTTGCGGGAGCTCTCGCGGCAGTATCTGTTATGTCAAGCGCATTGTGCGTTGGCGCAAGCGCCCGTGAATACAGCGACGTTGGAAGCTGGCAGCTTTACTCTAATCCCAACGCAAGTCATTCTTCAACCGACATGAATTTAGCCTTCTTTTCAAACGGGTACAGAGCATTTATATCAAGCAAGGGAAACGGCGGTGCTACTAACTATGTAACCATTTCGCAGAAAGGTACTTTTAAGACGACGCTAACCGAGGTTAATGTTGTTTGCGGAGTATTTAAAAGTGCTACTACTTACATTGACAAAGACGGAGATATGTACGCTCCTTTCACTGTAAAAATGACTGTTGGAGATACGTCATCTGCAACGGCATATAATAACGGCACAATCAAAATCAAAAGCTTGTTCTAAATTCCGCTAAAGCGCCGCCCGCTTGTTTTAACTACAAGCCAAAGCAGGCGGGCGGTATAACGGGCTTAATCTAAATCTTATTATACGGAGGTTATTATGAAGAAAACAATTTCGGCAGTTCTCGCCTTTATTCTCATTTCAACTCTTTCGGGCTGTGAATCGCAAACGGTTTCGGAAGAAAGCACCGTCAAAACGGAAAGCAGCTCCACGGCGAGCAGTTCCACGGATAGCGGTACCGTCAGCGTTGATAATCCCGGTGAGCTGGACAAAAGCTATACGATTGAAAACCTTGATTTGACGAACACAGAAATAATTGAAAATACACCGAACAGCGGCAAATGGAAAAAATACACCTTTAAATTTCCGGACTTAGACAAGCAATCTGCGGCTAGAATTGTTAAAATGGCGGACGCCTATGGCGTAACAGTTTCCGAGGACGACGTAGAACTTATGATATTTGAAAACGGAGAAGATATTTTTGTTCCGTTTTCGAAATATGACAACTATAATACCGACGACCCGGAAAACTTCCCCTTTACAACAGCGCTGGTCTGCAACGACGATATTTTCATGGAAGTTCAGGCTCCGACCGGCGGAATGATTGAGCTTAACAACAGAAAAAACCTGGCAAAGTGCGTTTTGGGGCAGAGAACAGACATTAAACAGGTTTGGCGTCCGAGCTTCAGCAATGCAAAGCACGTTGCCAAAATCGAGAAAGGCGATGAAACAGCGACCTGTATTCTCGACGGAAAAACCGTGAAAGTTGCCGACGCATTGAGAAACGCCGAGAAAATTGTTTCGGAAAATAAAAAACTTTTCCCTGCGCTGTTCAGTGCGAGAACAAAAAATATAGACACATATTCCTATGATAACGGCAATCAGTCGCTTACATTTGATATCGGATATTCGATTGACGGCGTTCCGCTCGAAGATTCTCCAAGCCTTGCCATTGAAGATGAAAACGGAAGAAGCTACAAGGTATACCCCGTTACGGTTCCGGCGGCTATGCTCACGGAAAACTCGCTCGACTGGATTTGGTTTAACGTTATTGACGGAACCGTGCCTTTGACAGACGAGGACTGCGAGTTGGTTGTAAGCCGCGAAAAGGCGTGCGAAATTGTTTCAAAGAAGCTCAGTCAGGAGTACAAGTTCAACGTCAAGGATATTCAGCTTATGTACGCGGCTCAGCGCGTCGGCGATGGGATTCATTCGCTTATCGAGCCGAAATGGCGCTTCTCTCTCACGGGAATTACGGGTCAGAAATACAGCTCGCTGTATATTTATGTAAGCGCAATTGACGGCGACGTGCAGATATCTCAGATGATGAGGTCCTGACAATGAGATTTTTCTGTAAATGTCTGCGGGAGAATTTTTCCTCGCCGCTTTCATACGCCGCAATTGTCGTATTTGCGGTATTTTGCGTATTTGGGTTGACAGTTCAGCTTGATGATGAAACGACATATTCAATGTTTGAGATTTTCCTCGACAAGGAAATTTTCAAAGTTGTAACAAGCAACAGTCAATGCGCCTCATATCTTATGGCGCTCAAATACGGAAGTTCGGAATGGTATGCCGTTGGAATGTCGGTTCTGACGGCAGTTCCCGCGCTTTATACCTATATAAAATCGCTTGAAAAAGTGCAGATTTTCACGCTTGTCCGGACGAATTTCAGCGCTTATTCCGTCGGCATAATTTTATCGTCGTTTGTGACGGGATTTATTATAACGCTTTCGGGAACTATGTTATTTTTCGGCGCTGTATATCTTATTTTTCCGAGCCTTGAGTCGTTTTCCGACCCGATGCTTCTGTTAATTTACAGTGAAAACGCCGCGCAAAGATTTTGCGTATTGACGGAAAGAGTAATCAACCATGCTATTGTCGGCGGACTTATGCCCGTTTTCGCAATAACGCTCTACCGCTATATCCGCAGCGATTTTCTCGCCGCGACAATCCCGATGATGCTTATGTACGTTTCCACGAAAATTCTCCCGAATTACAGAGAATGGCTTTCATCGGACGCCGAGCGCTCGCAGAACGTTTTTCTGAGCTTTCTGCTTATGCTCTTTCCGTCAAATCTGGCGTCGCTTACAACCTGGCTCAAGTCGTATAACGCGCCGTTCTGGCTCGCTTACATCGGTCTTGAAGCGCTTGTTTTCGTGAATTTTCTCTTATTCAGAAAATCTGTTCGGAGGGCGTGACTATGGGCAAAATAATATCTATTATAAAGTACGAGTTCACCGAAACGATACGCCGCCCGAAAATTCTTCTGGTGCTGTTTTTCCTTGTGGTGCTGTATGAAAGCGATTTGTCGCCGATTTATGAAATCTGCAAGGAAACGGGACTTTCGCTCAACATTTTCGAGCCGTTTGTCCTGATGTGTACAAGAAGCGTGAATATTATGCTTATTCCGCTGATTTTCATTGTTCTGATAAGCGGCTTCCCGAACTGCAAAAACGACTATTTCAGAATGATAAGAGTGTCGAAGAAAAGCTGGCTTGCGGGAGAAATATCGTTTATTTTCCTGATTTCGTTTGCGATGATTGCCGTTTTGTTTATCGGAACAATCGTGCCGATTCTGAACATTTCGGACGCCGCAAAAAACGACTGGAGCAGCTTTATGACAAAATTAAACGAAACGAACCCCTCCATATATATTCGCAATATCAGGCTTACTCTTGACGAGTCGATAACCATACATTCGCTTCCCGTGGGAGCTGCGGTTTACTCGTTTCTGATAATGTGGCTCAACCTGATAATTTCGGGACTGCTTATCCTACTCGGAACGGTGACGTCAAAGCGTATGATTTTCTTTTCATCGGCGCTTGCGCTCGCCTTTATCGGCGGCTGTTCGACACATTTCAACAACCGGATAAAGTGGATTTTCCCGATTACGCACACTCAGCTCGGACTGCACTATAACTCAATATTCTCAAAAACGGAATTACCCATTTATATGTCGTATATTCTGCTCGTTTCCGAAGCTATTGCGATTATAATTGCCTGCGTAATTCTTATCGGAAAAACGATGTTTGCGGGAGAAAATCAATGATTGCGGTTATATAAACCGCCGCATGCTCTTGACATTATCTTGAATTTGGATTATAATAAGGTGTATTCCGGAAATAAACAATGCAAAATCCAAATCTAAAATACAAGAGAGGTAAAAAGATGAAGAAAATCGCATCATTTCTGACGTCAATTACGGTGCTTCTGGCGCTGATTTTGACGTTTCCCGTCACGGCGTTTGCTGCGGAAACCGAGAGCCTCGGCGTCGTTATTCTGCACACGAACGACGTCCACTGCGGATTTGAAGCTGACGACAGCACATTCGGAGCCGCCGACCTTGCCGCGTACAAAGCTCGTCTTGAAAGCGAAGGCTATGACGTAATTCTCGCGGACGCGGGAGATTTCGTTCAGGGCGGGGTTATCGGAACGCTTTCCAACGGCGAATATCCCATGCAGATAATGAACGAGCTGGGATATGACGTTGCAATACCGGGAAACCACGAGTTTGACTTCGGTATGGACAACTTCCTTAAACTGGCAAACGAGGCGAAATTCCCGTATATTTCGGTGAATTTCACCGACCTTCGCACAGACGAAAAGCCATTCAGCTCCTATAAAATCATTGAAGCGGGCGGTCTTAAAATAGCGTTTATCGGCTTAACCACGCCCGAAACGCCCTCTTCAAGCACCCCCACGAACTTTATGGACGAAAACGGCAATTATATTTACGGCTTTCTTGGCGGCGATGACGGAACAGCGCTCTATACCGCGGTTCAGGACGCAATAAATTCAGCTTATGCGGACGGCGCGGACTATGTTTTCGCGATAGGTCATATGGGCGATTACGTTTACGATGAAAAGTGGAGTTCAAGGACGGTAATCAAACATACAAGCGGTCTGAGCGCGTTTATCGACGGTCATTCCCACAGTGTTCTTGAGGATTTTGTCGAGGATAAAGACGGGAAAAGCGTTCCGCTTGCTTCCACGGGAACAAAGCTTGAGAATATCGGGAAAATTACGATTACCGATAATGAAATGACCTGCGAACTTATCGAAAAAAGCGATTACACCGTATCCGCGGACGAAAATACAGCTGAAAACAAGGCTTACCGCAATATGACCGATTTTATCGCGGGAATAAACGCACAGTACGGCGAGCTAATCGGGACGGTTGTGGCAAGAACGGACGTTGAGCTTACCATAAACGACCCCGAAACGGGTGAACGCGCCGTAAGAAGCGCCGAAACAAACCTCGGCGACCTCTGCGCGGACGCTTATCGCGCTGCAACAGGAGCGGAAATCGCGCTTGTGAACGGCGGCGGAGTTCGAGCGAATATCGCGGTCGGCGACATCACATACGGAAATATCATAGACGTTCAGCCGTTCGGGAACTCGCTTTGCGTTGTCGAGGCAACCGGACAGCAAATACTCGACTGCCTTGAAATGGGCGCTTTGCATTGTCCCGAAGAGGACGGAAGCTTCATTCAGGTTTCCGGTCTTACATATCAGATAAACAAAAGCGTTCCCTCGTCCGTGAAAACCGATAAAGACGGCAATTTCATCGGCATTGACGGCGAATATCGCGTATGTAACGTATTTGTCGGCGAAAAGCCGCTCGACCTCAACAAGACTTACACCGTTGCTTCACACAATTATTATCTTCTGAGCTATGGCGGCGGAATGACGATGTTCAGGGACTGCAAGCTTGTCGCAAAGGAGATTGCTCTCGACAATCAGGCGCTGATAGACTACATCACGGAAAATCTCGGAGGAACGGTCGGCGAGGAATACTCAAACCCGCGCGGCAGCGGCAGAATTAAGGTTATCGACAAGGCGAGCGATATTTCGCCGGAAACCGGAGTTGAATCCGTTGCGGTATTCGTCAATATTGCGGGCATTGCGGCGGCAATGATGGTTATTTCCCGCAGAAAAAAAGGTTAAAAAGCAATAATAATTCGTACCGCGGAAAGGGCTCTGCGGTACGTTTTTTTGATAAGGGCTACACCGCATAATTATTATCGTTTAATCGCGCCGAGATTTTTTCGTCAGAATAAACAAAACGACCGCAGGAATACTGTATGTATTTCAAGGGAGTTTTGGATATTATGACGGAAAAATATCAAGCGAGTAAATGATAAAGGCGTCAGCCGGTAATTGTGCGGTGTTGCCTTAGCATTCCTGCCGATTTTTGGCAATATATGCGCCGATAAAACAAAAAAGCAGGCTCTTTTCGGAACCTGCTTTTCGTGTTTCTGATGATTAATCAGCAGAGTAGGGAATAAGCGCAACCTGTCTTGCTCTCTTTATAGCCTTTGTAAGCTCTCTCTGATGATAAGCGCAGCAGCCTGTAACTCTGCACGGAAGGATTTTTGAACGCTCGGTCATAAACTTTCTGAGCTTCGCAATATCCTTATAATCAATGAACTCCGCTCTGTCAGCGCAGAACTGGCAAACCTTTTTACGGCTGCGCTTTGCGGCATGAACGGGTCTTTCGGTCTTTTCAGCCATGATTTTTTCCTCCTGTAAGATTTCGATAATTCACATTTTTCTCAGAACGGATAGTCGTCGCTGTCGGCAGAGGAGAAATCCGCAGCGCCGGAATTGTTGCTTTCCGACGGCGCAGACGGCGCGGAATGAGAACCGCTTGCGGGAGGGGGCGTTCCATAGCCGGGGTCGCCGCTCGCGGAATAGCTTCCCGAACCGCCCTGCGACTTTTCGCCCGTAAAGCAAACCTGCTCCGCGACAATCTCCGTAACAGTGACGTTTATTCCGTCCTTGTTCGTATACTGACGCGTCTGAAGCTCGCCCTCGACAAGAATCATATTTCCCTTCTTAAAATAGCGGGAAACAAATTCTCCCGTCTGACGCCAAGCGACGATGTTGAAGAAGTCAGCCTTTCTGTCCTCGCCCTTAGTCTGATATCTGCGGTCAACCGCAATACTGAAGGTGCATACGCTCACTCCCGAAGGAGTGGTTTTAAGCTCGGGGTCGCGCGTAAGTCTGCCCATTAATATTGCTCTGTTAAATGCCATAATAACACCTCCGCCTTCTTTGTCCGATTACTTTCTAAGAACAACCATTGAGCGAAGAACGCCATCGGTAATGCTGATGATACGCTCAAGCTCTGCGGGGAAATCGGGCTTGCTCTCGAAATTGTAGAGAACATAGTAGCCCTCGCTCTCGTAGTTGATGTCGTAAGCGAGCTTTCTCTTGCCCCACTCGTCAACGCCCTCGAGAGTTCCGTTGTTCTTGATAAGCTCCGAGAACTTGTTTGTAAGAGCCTTAATCTGCTCTTCATCGTTGGTCTTTACGGAGAAAACGACCATAGCCTCGTACTTTGCATCAAGCTTTGCCATAATATTTGCACCTCCTTATGGATATATATCCCGCGCCCTTTGACGCGAGAAAGGGGTTATTCGCTTTCGGCGATTAACTCTATTATTATATCAGATTTTTTTATGCTTGTCAAGGGTTTTTTCACTTATCGGGCGAAATTTTCCAGATATCCTCCGCATAGCCGCTTATGGTTCTGTCGGAGCTGAATTTTCCTGCAAAACACATATTTATCATCGATTTTTTGATAAATTCGTCGTGATTGAACTTATAATCCGCGTTTGCCTTGAGCTTCGCCTGAACGTAATTTTCGAGGTCGCCGAGAACGTAATAATGGTCGGGCTTGTGCCACGAAGCACCGTCGAGAAGCGAATAGTAAAGCTCTCTGAACGAGCCGTTTCCGCCGTCTGTGAACGTTCCGTCGATAAGCGTATTCAGAACGCGCGCAATTCTTGTGTTTTCGGAATAAAGCTTGCGCGGGTCATATTCGGGCATTATCTTTTCGAGGTCCTCGACTCTTGCGCCGAAGATGTAGTTGTTCTCCTCGCCCGCTTCCTCGGCAATTTCAACGTTCGCGCCGTCGTAAGTGCCGAGCGTCATGGTGCCGTTGAGCATAAACTTCATATTTCCCGTTCCCGAAGCTTCCGTGCCTGCGGTTGAAATCTGCTCGGAAATGTCCGCCGCAACGACAAGCTTTTCCGCGTAGGAAACGTTGTAGTTCTGCACGAAAACGACTTTTATCGCGCCGTTAAGCGAAAGGTCGTTGTTTACAAGGTTCGCGATTTCGTTTATATACTTGATAATCGCCTTTGCGCGCGCGTATCCGGGGGCTGATTTCGCGCCGAAAATGAACGTTGTCGGAGCAAAATTATCGAGGGAAATCGAGCCGTCCTTGATGCCGAAATAGATATAGAGTATCGAAAACGCGTTCAGAAGCTGGCGTTTGTATTCGTGAAGCCTCTTAATCTGGATATCGAAAAGGCTTGTGGGGTCGATATCCTCGCCCTCGTGAATTGCGATATATTCCGCGAGAGCAGCCTTGTTTGCCTGCTTAATCGCGCTGAAGCGGTCGCGGATTGCCTTGTCGTCGCAGAACGGGCGCAGATTTTTAAGCTGCGTAAGGTCGGTGAGCCATTTTTCGTTTCCGAGAAGTTCGGTAATCATATCTGCAAGCTTCGGGTTGCACAAGGCAAGCCAGCGGCGCGGAGTAATTCCGTTTGTTTCGTTGAGGAAGCGTTCGGGATACAGCTCGTACCAATCGTGAAGCGCGTCGTTTTTGAGAATTTCGGTGTGTATTCTCGCAACGCCGTTGACGTGAGAGGAACAGTAAATCGCCATTCTCGCCATATGAACCATTCCGCCCGCGACAAGCTGCATAGAAGCGATTTTTTCTCTCTTTATCCCACGGCGGTACATATCCGAGATAAATTCCTCGTTTATGCGAAGAATAATCGCATAAACCTCCGGAACAAGCTCCTCGACGATATCGCACGACCACTTTTCAAGCGCTTCCGCCATAATCGTGTGGTTTGTGTAATTGAACGTCTTTTTCGCGGTTTCAAGCGCTTCTTCAAACGAGCAGCCGCGGTTTATGAGATTGCGGATAAGTTCGGGGATTGCGATTACGGGGTGAGTGTCGTTGAGCTGAATTGCGTTGAACTCGCCGAAATTCGAGAGCGGTCTGCCGGCTTCAAGGTGCTTTCTTATCATATCCTCGACGGAAGCCGCGCTGAAGAAATATTCCTGTCTTAAGCGCAGAAGCTTTCCGGGACGCGCGTCGTCGTTCGGATAAAGCGTCTTGGAGATATTCTCCGCCTCGATTTCGCCGCGTGCCGCGCCAAAGTAATCCTGACGGTTGAACGCGTCAAAATCAAACGCGTTTATCGGCTCCGCCTGCCATAATCTCAGCGTGCAGGCAAAGTCGTTGTTGTAGCCGAAAATCGGCATATCGTAAGGAACGGCCTTTACGTCGCCGTCCGCGAAATGCACGATAACGGTTTCGTCCTCGGCGCGGCGGCTCCACGGGTCGCCGAACTTTGTCCAGTCGTCCGCGTATTCGCGCTGGAAGCCGTCCTCGATTGTCTGCTTGAACAGACCGTATTTATAGCGTATTCCATAGCCCGTGAGCGGGAGCTTGAGCGTTGCCGCGCTGTCGAGAAAGCACGCCGCAAGACGTCCCAGACCGCCGTTTCCGAGAGCGGCGTCCTCGATTTCCTCAAGCTCGGAAAGCGAGCCGCCCGCTTCGTTCAGAAGCTCTTCGGCATAGTCCGTCAGCCCAAGACATAAGATGTTGTTATATATCGCTCTTCCGACAAGAAACTCCATAGAAAGATAGCCCGCTCTCCTGCCGTCGGGCGCGGAGCAGTTCATCATCGGAACGGCCTGACGCATAATCGCTTTCGAGAGCGCGTCGTGAAGCTGCGCGGGAGAACGGCGCTTCCCGTTTGCCGCGGAATCGCGCAGAATATCCTCAAAATCGTTTTTCAGCAAGGTTTTATCAATCATAATCTTACTCCTTCTTTTTTTGTTACGCCTTTTTCATCGCTGCATTTTAACCTATTTTACCATATTGCGCCGATAAAATCAAGCGTTTGCGTGCAAAAATTGTTGTATTTACTTCGGCAAATCCGCGCGGATATGCGGTTTTTGTTTAAAATGCACATAAGAGGGTGTTTAAATTTTATATAATATATATATTAATAAACCATTGCAGTGCTTGAAAAAAAAGTTTGTTTGTGTTATAATTGTGTTAAGTAAGCGGCTATGGGCAGAGTGCGCCCTTTTTCCGAAAAGGCGGTGTTTTCGGGAAAACAAAGCGCCTTGCACGGCTGCCAAAAAAAATATTTTTGCGGAAACGGAGGTTTTCAGGTGAATAAATTCTCTTATGTCGCCACCGATGTCAACGGTAAAACCATGCGCGGTAATGAGATGGCGGAGGATTTCAGAGATCTTCAGCAAAAGCTCAAAGAGAAAAATCTTTACGTTACAAGCTACCGCGACCTTGGCACGGGAACGGTTGACGTAAAGTACAAGTTCAAGACCAAGGAGGTTTCCTTCATCAGCCGTCAGCTCGGCTCGATGACCTCGGCGGGTCTGTCGCTTGTAAGAGCGCTTTTCATTCTTCAGGACCAGCAGGAAAACAAAAAGGCGAAGGCTGTGCTTCTGGACATTTACGAGGAGGTTCAGAAAGGTAAGTCTTTCTCGGACGTTCTGAAGTCGAAGCCGGGCGTTTTCCCTGAGATGTTCGTCAGCCTTGTGGCGGCGGGCGAGGCTTCGGGTACTCTCGACCAGATGCTCAACAGACTGTCCGACCACTATGCGAATGCGAACAAGACTGCAAACAAGGCGAAGAGCGCGATGATTTACCCCCTTATCCTGCTTGTTTTGCTTCTTGCGGTTATCATACTCCTGTTTACGAAGGTTCTCCCGACATTTGCGGGAATGATGTCCGAGGAGGATATGACGCCTCTTTCAAAAGCGCTTATGGCGTTCTCCGACTCGCTGATTAATCAGTGGTACGTTTACATAATCGTAATTGTCGGAATTGTTGTCGCTATATTCGTTATGAGAAGAACACCTTCGACGAGAAGGAAAATGGACGAACTTCTGCTTAAGTGTCCGAAGGTCGGAAAGCTTGTCGCAACGATGTATACGGGAACATTCGCGAGAAATATGTCGAACCTTTACGGCGCGGGACTTCAGATGGTTGAGTGTATCGAAAAGTCAATCGCCGCCGTAAACAATATGTACGTTCAAGACAAGTTCAAGGAAGTCGTAAACGACATCAAACTCGGCGAGAGTATGTCAAAGGCAATCGAAAAAACCGGTATTTTCGAGGGTATGTTCACGTCGATTATTTTCGTCGGCGAGGAGTCCGGTACTCTTGATACAATTCTTGCAAAGAGCGCGGATTACTATGATGAAGAAGCCGACGCTGCCGTTACAAAGCTTGTAGGACTTATGGAGCCTGTTATGATTATCCTTATGGGTATTGCGATAGGTCTGTTCCTTGCGGGTATGTTCCCGATGCTCTACGGCGGAATGACAAAGGTTGCGTAATAATCCGGAGGAACGGAAACTCCGTTCCGTACTATAATAATAAGTATGAGGTGAAGATATGCTTTCAATTGATATTACAGACAGGCAGATAAAGCTCGTCAGAGGCGTTCACAGCGGAAGCAAAATCAGAGTGCAGGACGCTGATATGCGCGAGCTGTCTATGGGAATGGTTTCAAACGGCTACATAACCGACGTTCCTATGGTTGCGGCGGAACTTAACGACATCATCAAGCAGAAGGACATCAAGGAGAAGGAAGCGGTTGTTTCCATCACGTCCAGCGCTATCGTCTACAAGGAACTGCTTGTTGCAAAGCCCAAGAATATGAAAAATCCGGCTATCATCGAGGCGATGATTCAGTCGAATATGAATATTTCGAGCGACTACAACATTTCCTTTACGATTGCGGGCGAAACCGAGGACGAGGAAAAGAACAAGATGCTCAAGGTTATCGCGTCCGCGTGCCCGCAGCGCCTTGTTGACGGATATGTAAGACTTTTCTCTCACATCGGACTTCAGCTTAAGGGCGTTTTCATTTCCAACAACTCCGTTACGCGCCTTATCGTAAACACTCCCAAGATGGCGGACAGAATGCCGATGCTTCTTATCCAGATTGATAAGAACTTCCTCAATATGAACCTTTACGAGGACAATCAGATTGTATTCTCCCGTTTCTTCAACGTTGACCCCAACGATTATGACAATGCGCCCGATTACGTTACGCGCGCGGTTAACGATAACCTGTTCAGAATGATGCAGTTTATTAGAAGCCGCAAGGGCGCGAAGCCGCTTCAGGAGATTATGTTCTACGGCGAAATCGACAGCTTTATCGAGATTACAAACGCGATTTCTTCGTATAACGTTCCTTCAAATATGCTTTCAATGCCTTCGACGGTTTCGACGTCCGCGCAGTTCGATTTCGCGAAATTTGCGAACGCAATCGGCGCTCTTTACCGCAGAAATAAGGAGCTTGAGCATATCAACCTGCTTGAAGCTACCTCTGCAAAGGGCTCTTCCGCAGGAAACACGTTCCTGCTTGCGCTTGCGGGAGTTGTTGTGGGCGCGGTTGCGCTTGTTGCGGGAGCAACGATTGTTGTTAATATGATTAACAGTGGTTTGGAAGGCGAAATCAAGAGCGTTCAGGCGAAAATCGACGACCCTGCTTTCCAAAACGACCTGAAGATTGTCGACGAGCGCGAGGGAATGCTCAGCGGTTTCCAGAGCTACAACAACACCGTTAACAATGCGGTTCAGCTCTTCAACTTCCAGCCCAAGGTTCAGACTTTCGTCTATAACAAGGCGACAGAGCCGCTTAAGAAAATTCTTAAGGATAATGAAGAGCTTAAAGTTACGCACTTTGAGGTAAACGGATATGCGGTAAAACTGTCGTTTATGGGAATGTCGCACGGCGACCCCTCGTCCGTTCCTTCGAGATATGCGGAATATCTTGCGGAAAAGGTTCTCAATAAGTATGGAGAGGCATATTTTGAGAAGATTGAATACGCGGGATTTACAAAGGAAAACATAACCGAGTGGAATACATACGCTTATCTCCAGAGCGAAGGCTCGACATCATTTGATACGATTTTCTCGTTCGATATTTCAATGGAACTTCAGATGGGAAGCGACGAGGAACACGCTAAAATTATCGACGAGGAGGGTTCTAACTAATGAAGCTCAGTAAACAGGAACGCATTGCGACGATTGTTATTCTTATTCTTGTAATTCTCGGCGTTGGTATTTTCGTATTCGTAAAGCCTGCGTTCGACGGACTTGCAAGCACTCAGAAAAACCTTGACAACAAGAAGGCGGAATATAACGCATTCGTTGAGAAACAGGCGAGAAAATCCGAACTCAGAACCCAAATTGAGGAAACCTACAAAGAAGGCGAGCATATGGCGGATATGTTCTTCCCCGAACTCGCTTCCTATGAAGCGGACGAGGCTATGAGAAACTTCCTCGCACAGTGCAAGGCAAACGTTGTTGTCGAGGAACTTTCGGTTGAAGAGCCCACGACTTCCGCTTTGTCCCCCTATTTCTATGTCAGCAAGGAAGTTACCTACGAGCTGAAGAGCTATGCTACACAGGGCGCTGACGAAAACGAGGAGGAAGCAAGACGCATCGAGCGCCTTACAAAGCTTCAGGCTGCTCTCGGAAGCGCTCAGACAATCGGCGCAAGCACGGTTTCGTTTACGGTATCGGCAATTGACCGCGATGAACTTCTCAAGTTTGCGGACGAAGTAAACAATTATATCGTTACGGAGAACAAACAGAGCACCAGAAAGGCAATTCTTCTCAACGGAATGGCGTTTGACTGCCCCGAAGTTGAAAAGGAATACACCTCAAAGGCGGAATCCATCAACAAGGAAGCTGAGAGAGTGGGCAAAATAGCTCTTGAAAGAGAAACAGGAATGACTGCCGGCGACGGAACAGGCGCAGAAACTCCCGCGACTTCCGATGAAACATCTCTTGAAGAGGGAAAAGTCAATGTTTCCGAGTGCATTTACTCGGTTGATACCTCAATCACGTTCTTCAGCATCGAGCGTATGCAGAACCCTGCCGACCAGCTCGACAGACAGGACGGAGTAACCGCTTAAACCCGACCCTTTAGCAAAGGAGGAAATAATGGTACAATCACTCAGAAAGTACCTCAGCAACCGCGGAAGCGCGCTGTTTATGGTGTTGAGTACCATGACGGCGCTGATGATAACGTGTATGGCGATGTATTTCGCCGTGGTATCGTCAAGAACCGCGCAGGTTGCGGTATTTAATCAGCAGCAGTCGTATCAGTCTGCGCGTTCCATCTCGGATATTCTTATCAGCGGACTTCAGACCGGAGTTCTGGGTTCCGGAAGCAACGACCTGAGAGATAAGATGGTCAACGGAATGGAAGAGGGCGACGTGATTACGACCAACGGAAACGGCTTTCTGAGCCTTAATCCTACTGAAACTCTGGACGACGATGAGAATATCGGCGCCTATGATGTGACAATCACCCGTCTTAAAGACGAAATCGTTGACGGCGAAACGAACAAAACGTTTGATATAGCCATCACAACCTCGGTTAACGGAGTAAGAGAAGTAGTTCATAACGTTATTCACGTTCTTCCTCCCAACCCCGACCTTCCCGAAACGGCGCCTTCTCAGGTGTTTGCGGCAACGGGATATGCCGACCAGGATACATATATCGACGGCGGTAAATTTTTGACGGATATGTTTATCGACACGGAAAATGCAGTTGTTAACGCATATCCCGGTATGGGAAACACTTTCACCGGAAACCTCACCGCGGGCGGTTCGCTTCAGATAAACGGATATCTTACTCCCAACAAGGATAAGGCGGTTATCTGGGCGATAAGAAACAAGCTCTACGAGTCGCCCGATAAGAACTTCACCCTTGATTTTTCAAGCTCTTCTCCCACAAAAAGCGTTGTGCTTGTCGGCGGAAGCCTTGATATGGGCGATAGCTGGGGCGGTATAAGCAACGCCGATATCTATGTCAACGGAGATTTTTACTACGGACAGTCCGGCTTTAACAATTGCAGACTGTTCGTTCACGGAAACGTTTATGTCAGAACGACTTACCGCAACCTCAGCTCGTTCCCGATTTATTGCGACGGACAGGTAATCGAGATAAACGGAGGCAAGAAATCGGGCAGCATCAAGGGAACATGGGAAGCGAACGACAAGCTTCCTTCCGACGCTATGAATCGTCACGACGCTATGACGATGCTCGATTCAAAGACGGCTACCAGCACGTTCTACAAGTGGGTAATCAACGACAGATACCAGTATGTCAGAGTCAAGGACAGCAGCGGAAAGTGGGTTAACACTACGGAAAAAGACCCGACTTATGTTCCCGAACTTGATAAGATTCATAAGACCGACGTTCATAAGACGCTTCACTGGGATTTGTCAAGCACAAGCCCCGCTCCGGTTCAGACGCTCACCTACGGCGTTGACGGAAAGGGCTGCATAATCGACGATACAAAGCTCACCATCGGCAACGGCGCTATCAACGATATGACGCTTATTATCGATACGGGCGACGACCCCGATAATGTGTACACAATACGCGTTTCGGCGAACCGTGATTTTGACGGCGATAACGTTAATGAAACGTTCACATGGTTCCCCGAGAACGCTCGCGACGGTACGGACCGCCTTAAAATTCTTGTAAAGGGCAGAGGTTCCGTTGTAATCGACGTTCCGGAGGGCGTAACCTATCAGGATATGCACCGAGTTCAGGTTGCACATTATAACTGGTGGGTACTTTCCGGCGGAACAACCACTTCTGTATCCGGCGCAACGGTATACAATCGTACGGAATTTATGGATAATCTTGCGGATTTCGTGCATAAGGAATGCGGCGGCGGTCACTGCGACTGCTCGTATACAACCGACGACCTCAAGCAAGAGCAGCTTTGCGAGTCTTGCGGAGGCAAGAAAAAGAGCGCAACCTGCGCTCGTCACGAGTATACGTTTACCTATTGTCCGAGCTGCGACAAGGAGCTTGTGGACAGCGATTTTGAGGGCAAGTGCCTGAACCGCGTAGGCAGGCAGGAACTTGACAAGTATCTTGCTGCACACCCCGACGTTATGGCGAAAATGGAGAAGGACGATAAGGGCAAACTGATTTATCCTACCGTCAACATCTTCCTTGTATCCGTAGAAGAAAGTGCGGATATTCGTCTGTCGATTACTAAAAAGGGCGAAACAATCATTCAGAACGCGTTCTTTGGCTTTATTTACGCTCCGTATATGACGTTCAAGGGATATGGTTCAAATACGGGCGGCGGTTTTATCCGCTTCTTCGGCGGCGCAACGGTATCAGACTTTATTTTCCAGGACTCGATGTCGTTTGTAACCTGTTGGCCCGAAAAGATACCCGAGGACCTTATGAGCGCGACAAGCCGTGCAGAGCGGCTTTCCGGTGCGCCAAAGAACTGGAAGATTTCTCTCGGAAGCTATTAAAGGAGGCGCTTTGATATGATGAAAAAGATTTTTTCAAAACGAAGCGGCTTTACGCTTGTCGAGATAGTCGTGGCATTCGCGGTTTTCGCGATTATGGCGGCGATGATTCTTCAGGTTTTGAACCTTGTTATGCTGGAAAAGCAGAACAATGCCGATTTTGCCGAAAAACTCCGGATTCAGGAGGAGATGATTGTCAAAAACGGCAGATACGGCGATTATGACGAAACCAATAAAACTGACACGCTGAACTTCACTTTCGGCGAGGACGAGAGCTATAATATCGATTATGAGATGCTGTTCCCCGAAAAGGAAGACAAATCGGCGCGCTATGAGGACGGTCTTGCGTACTTTATCGGTCCGGGCGCAAGCAGCTCCGCTGACGACGACCCCAACGCGGGTATTGACGCAACTGCGGGCGCAGGCGCTCAGATGGACCGACTTGACACAAGAATAACCGGAACGGGTGGATTTAATTCGATAAACGTTTATCAGGTTGTTAAGGACGATACATATTCCGGACCCGGCGCGCGCTATTTCATTGAAGTCAGCGCCAACGGAAAGGATATGGCAGATGAAATGGTTCCTTACGCGCAGTATAAGCTGTACTTCTATATGAAGGACCAGTATGACGACGTAAAGAGCAACGTAACGTATACCAACTCCGACGGAAGCACCTATAAGAGAAAGGTGCCGAAAAAGGCGAACATAATCGACGCGGGCTATGTTAACAGTTCAAAGCTTGAATGGAACGATTCGACCTGCAGGAATTTTAACGACTATTTCAACAGCGGTTCGGCTGAAAACAAGTACAACGTAAGGATAATGAACGACAACTGCATAAGAGTGGGTTCGCCTTATGTAAAAGGTGATTCGCTCGGAGGCGAAATTGGCGGCGAAAAACGCGGAATAAGATTCATGCAGAGCGAGTATTCCAGATTCTACGTTGTGTTTGAAGAGGACCCACAGCTTACTGTAAATTCATTCGGAGAAGAGTTTGCGGGTCAGGGAAATGTTGTTGACGGAGGCTACAAAATCTCCTATTCTCCCGTTCCGATTTTAAACGACGACGGCACGCCCACGGATAAAAACTATGTTAATATCTACGGCGCGTTTGAGTTTGAGAAAAAGACAGATTGACGGCGCGGAGGTGAAAAGTTATGAAAAAGCTTAAAAGCCTTCTGCGCCGCAGGAAGAAAAACAGCGGTTTTACGCTGGTAGAGCTTGTTGTTTCCTGCGGATTGCTCGGAATACTCGTTGTTGGAGTAACGGCGTTTATCGGTCCCGTGCTCAAGACGGCGGGCGACAGCGAGAAAGACGTCCGCGCCACGCTTCTTGCGCAGACGATGGACGAATACGTCAACCGCAGCATAAGAGATTCCTACTACGTTGCGATTTTCACAAACGCAGACAGAACGATGGTAGGCAAAACCGGCTCGATTTCGCAAAATGAAAATATTCTCGCTATGAAGGATTTCGTTGACCAGAACAAAGAGGTTTACGAGCTTAAATGCTTCTCGTACAGTTGGACTGAGGACACTCAGTCGAACGAGTACAAGTATATGCTGATGAGCGAGAAGTTCCAGGAGGCAACCACAGCCCTTGAAACATCGTCTACAACAGACCCAAAAACACGCAGACCTATACCCGTGTTTGAGGACTGCTTCTATGATGGGCTTTTCCCTCAGATTGAGGTTGAGCAGCTCAAAGGAAAGGCGCTTGGCGCAGACAGCTCTGAGTCTGTTTCCACGGGCGACGATTCCGGTTCGGGCGAAGAGGTTGATATTCCCGCGATAAAAACCACTTTCAATATCTACACGACCGAAAATATGGCTAATCCTTCGTTTATCGGATACGGCTACACTGAGTTCATTAACGTAAGAGCAGCCAGCGATGAAAACAAGACGAAGAAGTTCAAGTTCTATCCGATTGAGGATATGGAAAGCACCGCTGAACATCCCACAACGTTCATTTATTACGTTGCGAGAAAACCCAGCAAATTTGACGTACCAGTTACGCCGTAATAATTTCGGCAGACAAAATCGGGGCGATTTTCGCCCCGATGGTTTGCTGAATTTTTTGTGATTAAAGCTGTCAGAACCAGCTCATATACCAATTCATAATGAACGTACCGACCAGCCACGCGGCGGCGATTCCGAGAGAGAGGAACGGACCAAAGACCATTCTGCGGGAGTACTTCACTTTTTCGACCTTATCGCCTTTTATGTAGATTTTAAAGCCGCCTTCACGTTCATCTTTTATCTTCTCACGGAGCGTCTGAGAAAGTTCCGCCTTTTCGGGCAAGCCCTTCCAGACCTTCTCCTCGAGGAATTCCCATTCGATATCGGGATTTCCCTCGCTTATACTTCCGACAATAACATCATCGTGACCGTCCATTACAAAGCCGATTTCGCGGTCAAGCTGATTTTGATACCATTTCTCGGCGATACCCTTAATGGTGTGGCTGACAACGCGCTCGTACTTTTTGTCGCGGAATTTCTTTATCGTTCCATAAACCGCGCCGAAAAGGATACCGATAAACAGCGCGATAAACACCTTATAACCGAGCAGAAGCGCCGCTCCGCACATAAGCTGGAGGTCGCCGCCGCCCATACCGCCGACGAGAACCATAACGGCGAAGAGAACAAGTACAATTCCGAAAGCAATCAGGCGTTCATACCAGACAATTTCGTCGGGGAATAGCAGGAAAGAAGCCGCGCCGAGAACGGCGATTGAGATGCTGCACCAGTACGGGATTTCAAAGTGGTCGATGTCGATTGCTGAGAGAACGATAAGCACGGGGAAAAGAAGCGCCGAAAAAACGAGCTTCCAGACATCTCCGTCCCACACGAAGCGGAACATTATAAATGAAATGCAGTAGAATACGGCGGTTAGCGCCTCGATAATCATATATCGCGGAGAAATTTTGCTCTTGCAGTAGCGGCATTTTCCGCGGAGGAAAAGCCAGCTGAAAATCGGGAACATATCATACCACGCGAGCCTGTGACCGCAGGAAAAGCAGTGCGAAGGCTCGGTGATGATTGACTCCCTGCGGGGTGTTCTGAGGATAACAACGTTTAGGAAGCTTCCGATAACGGAGCCGAAAACAAACGCCAATACCGCATAAACAGCGGTTTCAATGCCGGACATATAAATGACCGCCTCCTTAAAAAGTTTGATAGGCTACACAGCATAATTATTATCATTTAATCGCGCAGAGATTTTTTCGTCAGATTGAACGAAAACGACGCAGGAATACTGTATGTATTTTAAGGAGTTTTCGGGCAATATGGCGGAAAAAGAACAAGCGAGTAAACGATAAAGGCGAAGCCGGTAATTGTGCGGTGTTGCCATAAGTATATTTTAACATAAACAAGCGCTTTTTGCAATAGGTCGCCGAAAAAACCTTCGGAAATACGAAGTGTTTCGGGACGGTAAAAAGAATTTGAACAGCGCGCTCAATAATATAACGGCTGCGCTTTTCATATTATAAAGTAATCCGAAAGGAAGAAATCAGATGCCGGGACCAGTAAAGAATTTACCCATTGGAGAAATCCTGATTGAACAGGGCTTTATCAACAAGCAGCAGCTCGAGGACGCGCTTGCCGCGCAAAAAAAGAGCGGCGGTAAGATGCTTGGCGACGTGATGCTTGAGATGGGGCTTGTTTCCGAGAGCCAGCTCGCTCAGGCGCTTTCCATAAGGCTGAAGGTACCGTTTGTTGACTTGTCGTCAATAAAGGTCGATATAAGCGCGGTTTCAAAGATACCCGAAGAGGTTGCAAGAGAAAAGTGCGTAATCGCGTTTATGTGCAAAAATAACAGGCTTTACGTTGCGACAAACGACCCCGTTAACTTCTATCTGTTCGAGGATTTGAAGGTGCAGACGGGAATGGAAATCGCGCCTCAGATTTCCACAAAGACGCAGATTGAAAACGCAATCGGCAAGTTCTATTCTTCGCAGGCAATCGACAGCACGATGAACGAGCTTGAAAACGAGGCTGAAAGCGGCGGAGACCTCGGCGAGGACCTCGCAAAGGCTGAGTCGGAGGGACGCGTTGATAACGCGCCTATCGTTCGTCTTGTAAATATGATGGTTGAAACGGCGTTCAGAATGCAGGTAACGGATATTCATATCGAGGCGTTCAAGGACAGAACCAGAATTCGCTTCAGAATGGACGGCGAACTTGTCGAGCAGGATATGAAAATTCCGCCTTCCTTCCACAACTCGATTATAACGCGTATAAAAATCCTCGGCGGAATGAACATCGCCGAAAGAAGAATACCGCTCGACGGACGTTTCGGAACGCGCATCGACGGCGTAAACCTCGATATGCGTGTCAGCACGATTCCCTGCGTATACGGCGAAAAGTGCGTTATACGTTTGCTTTCGACTGCGGACGACAAAACCCGTAAGATTACGGACCTCGGTATGACCGAGTACAACTACGAGATGTTCAAGCAGATAATCAGATGCCCGAACGGAGTTATGTTGGTTACGGGACCTACGGGTTCAGGTAAATCCACGACGCTATACGCGACGCTCGGCGAACTTTCTCAGCCGAACGTAAACATAGTAACGGTTGAAGACCCTGTCGAAAAGAAAATTGACGGCGTAAACCAGTGCCAGATTAACGCAAAGGCGGGAATGACCTTCGCCGCGGCGCTCCGTTCAATTCTCCGTCAGGACCCGGATATCATAATGGTCGGAGAAATTCGTGACGGCGAAACCGCCGATATCGCGATAAGAGCCGCGATTACGGGACACTTCGTACTTTCAACATTGCATACCAACGACGCCGCAACGACAATCACGCGTCTTGTTGATATGGGAGTCGCACCCTACATGGTTGCGTCCTCTCTTGTAGGAATAATCGCACAGCGACTTGTAAAGCTGCTCTGCAAATCCTGCAAGGAAACCTACACGCTTACAGACCCCAACGACCTGAAGCTGATGAACAAGACCCAGCCGGTGCAGATTTGCAGACCTCATGCGGGCGGGTGCAAGTCATGCCGCGGAACGGGCTATGCGGGACGAACCGCAATTCACGAGATAATCGTTGTAACGCCCGACCTGAAAGAGCTTATCTCGAAGGACGCAACGGCGGAGGAAATCGGCGAAATGGCGAGAAAGAACGGCACATTGCTTCTGCGCGACAACGTAACGCAGATGGTGCTCGCAGGAAGAACGTCAATGGACGAACTTGTCAAGGCGACATATTCCGTATAACAGTCTGTCAGAAAATAAAAGGAGAAAAAAAGCAGTGGAAATGAACAACAATATTATGGACATCAACCGTATTCTGGACGAGGCGCGCGACCTCGGATGCTCGGACCTTCATTTCACGGCGGGACTTCCTCCCGTTGTAAGACTTCACGGCGCAATCAGAAAGCTTTCGGGCTATCCGGACTGCACAGAGCCGCTTATCGTAAACGTAATCAACCAGATTACCTCGATTAAGCACAAGTCGCAGATTTCCAAGGGACTTGACACGGACTTTTCGTATGTATCCTCTGCGGGATACCGTCACAGAGTTAACGTATACCGCCAGCGCGGCTACCATGCGGTTGCAATTCGACTTCTGAGAAACGATATTCCGACGCTTTCCGACCTTAATCTTCCCGCAACGCTCGGCGAATTTGCGCTTGCTCCGCGCGGACTTGTGCTTGTAACGGGACCGACGGGTTCCGGTAAATCGACGACTCTCGCGGCGATGATTGACCACATAAACCGTCAGAAAAACTGCCACATAATCACGGTTGAGGACCCTATCGAGTATCTTCACACCCACAAGCAGTCTATGATAAATCAGCGTGAAATCGGACAGGACGTAGATTCGTTCGCAGGTTCGCTTCGTGCGGCGCTCCGTGAGGACCCGGACGTAATCCTCGTCGGAGAAATGCGTGACTTTGAAACAATCAATGCCGCCGTAACCGCCGCAGAAACGGGACATTTGGTTCTTTCGACATTGCATACAACGGGCGCTGCGCCGACAATCGACCGTATAATCGACGTTTACCCGCCTCATTCTCAGGGACAGATTCGCTCGCAGCTTGCGAACGCGATTGTGGGAATTATCTCGCAGACGCTCGTTCCGACGTCGGACGGCAAGGGGCGCTGCGCGGCGCTTGAGGTTCTTGGAGCGACGGACGCAATCCGCTCGATGATTCGCGAGGGCAAGATATTCCAGATTCCGACCGCTGTCGCAACGGGAAAGAAGTACGGAATGTTCACGCTAGACCAGGATTTGGCGCGCCTTGTAAGAATGGGCAAGGTAAACGACGCGGTTGCGCGCACGAGAGTACAGGATTTGAGCGAGTACAAGCGTTATCTTGAAATGGGCGTAAACTGAGTTACACGGAATTTACACAATTTTTCCGTTATTATGCCCAAAAAACCTTGTTGTATTTGAAAAGTTTATACGAATTTGAGCGTTTTTGTAAAATTTTTTGAAAAAACACTTGCAATTCTTAAAACAATCAAGTATAATGTAAATACAAACCGAAAGCGAAGCTGCCCACGGTGTTGTAAACGTTTCCAAGGGAATGAGTTCCCGCTTAATTAAGGATATAGCCCCGCCGGGGTTATACATAAAAATTTTTTTACAGGAGGTCTTTACAATGATAAAGAAACTTCAGGCTCTCAAGGCCAAAAAGGGCTTTACTCTCGTAGAGCTCGTTGTAGTAATCGCTATCATCGGCGTACTTGCTGCAATTCTCGTTCCTACGATGATTGGCGTCGTTCAGGACTCCAACATCACATCTGCTGACTCCACTGCGGCGCAGATTAAGACTCAGGCTACCAACTTCCTCACCAAGGCTGATACCGCTAAGCAGTCTATCAGAGGAACAGATGCGCTGGTTACCCTTCAGTGCACAGTTGACGCTTCCGCTGCTGCTGATGAACCCGCTCCCGCAAACGCATGGACTGTTGTAGTAACAGGCGGCTCGGAGGGCGGCTGCCAGTTCGGCTCTAAGGGTGACAAGTGGAAATGGCAAGGCGATGACAAGAACACTTGCTTTGAAGCTTACATGTCTAATGTTCTCCGTGATTTCAAGTCCGGTTATGTTGAAATCTACATCGAGAAGGCAGCTGTAATCGGCGTTGTTGCTATTCCCGGCGGCGGAGCTTCTGACGTTCCCGCTGACCTTAAGGCAGATACCGTTTGGAACGGCAAGCAGGAAATCACTTGGGCAGGCGGCAAGGCTGGCGTAGGTGCAGACAGCATCATCGTTGGTACTGCTCCTAAGATTAACCACGTTAAGGCTGCTGGTTAATCGTTTAAGCGATTGCTAAGTTGATTTAAACAACACATTCATTCCTCGGCGGTTTCGGCTGCCGAGGGATTATGTGTATTGAGGTTGGAATTATGGGAAAGCTTGTTCGGATAAAGGCGAAATCGGCGTTTACCCTTGTGGAGCTTGTTGTCGTAATCGCGATTATCGGCGTTCTCTCGGCGATATTGATTCCCGTGCTTGTCGGTACGTCAAGAAGCGCGAGGGTATCTTCGGCAAATTCAACGGCGAACGACGTTCGGAACACAGTAAATATGTGGCTCACGCAGCAGGTATCAAACAATGTTTACCCGAAGATTTACGATGATGAAAGCACCGTTTATGTGAAAATTGTCGCAAATAACGGCGTTTATGAAAACCCCGAGTTCCTTGGCGGCGATTTTTGGGTTCACGAGCAGGACGAAAACGCGCTTTCGCAGGATTTGAAAGAATTTATCGAGAATACGCTCGGATACAAGAGAATGTACTCGATAGGCTATCTGATTGACGGGCGGATAGGCGCGCTGTATTTTGTCGACGACGGCGCAGAGCCGCTTGACGCACCGACAGCCGCCGATTTTAAGCGAACGGACTTCTGGCCGTCCGACAACGGCTACAACAAACACGGCGACGTTATCGGAACATCGCCTGTTTTGATTAACAGTTAAAGAGCGTTGCGTTTCAAAGCTTTTGTTTGTGCGCGCTTGCGAGTTTGCACAAACAAGAGCTTTGGAAAGGAGTATTTATGAGAAAGATTTTCGGGAAAAAGGGCTTTTCGCTTCTTGAGCTTGTGGTTGTAATCGCGATTATAGGCGTACTTCTCGCTATGATTGTACCGTCGCTGTCCTCAAGAGACGCGAACAAGAAAGCTTCTATTCTCGCGGCGAGAGATTTTTATTCGGCGACCCAGAACCTTTTCAGCAAATATTCCAAGTACGAGGACTACATATATTACGGTCAGAAAGACGACACCGCAAAGGTGATTGACTATGACAAGTCGCTTGGCGGAAATTACCCGAAGAACAAATACACCGCGATAGCGATGAAAGTCAAGAATTCAAAGATTGAATATGTCAACGTTGAGGCTTCAAGCAGCGCGGCGATATGCGAGATGAGATTGTACGCGAAATATGAAGTCGATAAGGTTACGAATTTCGAGAAAATGTTCGCGAACGACATAACGCCGCTGTTCTATATGCAGGACGGAATGTATTACGCTTACGTTTACTTTGACAACAATGCAAACAAGGCGACCGGCGTGGAAAATACGAACACGGTAAAGGTTCTTGCCGCTGCATATTGTCCCGATGAATTCCCCGTGGCAACCGGAGAATATAACGATTTCCGCGAAAAACATCTTCTTCTCGTTGACAACGGGCTGAACGCGAATGATGATTACCTTGGCGTTTGCTCAAGTACCGAGGATACTGTCATTGACAGGTATATCGGTGAACCGGGAAGCTATTTCAGCCTGACGTTCAAGCTTACGGAAGAACCTTGATTTGTTGAATTTAGTCGATAAGCCGCTTTTGACGAGAGTTGGAAGCGGCTTTTTTACGGAGGAATTGAATTATGAAAATAACGGCGCTTCCCTGCCTTTGCGCAGATGTTTTTGTTGAAACGGGAGAGATAAGACCGGGCGGCGAGGAACTGAATTTTGCCGCACACGCGTCGCGTTTCGAGGGGATAGAAGTATCGCTAATCGGCGC
>DPBR01000091.1:0-13517 GCA_003516865.1 Oscillospiraceae bacterium | reverse complement strand
GTATCGCTAATCGGCGCGATAGGCGATGATGAATACGGAAAAGCGGTTCTTGCGTCCATATCCGACAGGAAAATCGACGTGAGCGGCGTGCGGACGGATACTCGTTTTGTCACCGCAAACAATCGGATTTTTCTGACATCGGACGGCGACAGATACTTCAAGGAGGATTCGTGGAGCGGCGAAATTCTGGAGAAATTCACGCTTACCGGAAGGGATATCGCGGAAATATCGCAGTCGGACGCGGTTTTCACGCACTTTGACACGTCCTGTTTCGCAGATATTGTCGGGCTTAAGAAAAAGCACGGATTTAAGCTCGCGGTTGATTTTGACGTTTACCGCGACTTTGAGGATATGGAAAAATACGCGCCGTACATCGACTTCTTTATGATAAGCGGCGAAGAGGAATTTTTGAATTATTTCAAGGATTTTTCGCTCAGATACGGCGGTTATTTTAATATGACCCTCGGCGCGCGCGGAAGCGTGACATATCGCAAAGGCGCGGAATATCGCGCGGAGGCGGTTCTCGTAAGCGAGGTTGTCGATACGACGGGCTGCGGCGACAGTTATCACGCGGGATTTGTCTGCGAGCTGCTTCTCGGCGGCACTATTGAAGAAGCGATGAAAAAAGGCGCGGAGATTGCCTCGGAAACTCTTTCACACTTTGGGGGATTTTGACAAATAAATTGCAAAATCGCAGGAAAAAAGCGATAAATGTGCAAAAAAAGCTAAAGAAATTCAAGCGCCTGCCGATATATAATATGTGGGGAAAATGCGCGATTTTGCAATAATTTGAAAAGGAGGTCGGCACTATGGAGATAAAGGGCATTAACGGAATGGTATCAGCTTACAAGACGAATAAATCCCAGTCGCCTAAAAAACCGAGTGCTTCGGCTGTTGTAAAGACGAATACCGACAGAGTGGAGTTCGGATTTGAGGCTGCGATAGCGAGCGCGAAGGCTGCGATTGCCGCCGAGGTGAAAGCGGACGCAGCGCCCAAGGAAATTCTCGAAGCGGCGGAAACCGCCGAAAACGGGGTTGACGCGTCGATACTTGCGAGCTTCATTCTTATGGGCTGATGTTCCCGCGGGGTGAGAATATGGATAAAAGAACGGCAGACGCTGTGATGAAGTGTCTGGAAATCGAAGTTGATTTTTACCGCGAGCTTACGATATTTCTTATGAAAAAGCACACGAAAATTCTCGCGGACGACATAAATTGGCTGACGGATTCCCTGAATGACGAGCAGGCTTACATTATGAAAAGCCGTTCGCTTGAAGAAAAGCGGGTTGCGCTGTTTTGCGGGCTTGGAATTGAGGGAAAGCGGCTTGACGAGCTGTCGGGAGAAGCGCCGGAGGAATACCGCCCGAAGATTGGAATGCTTTCGGAGCAGCTTTCGGAGCTTGTCGGGAACATAAAGGAGCTGAACGAGCAGACGACGGAGATTGTGAAGCGGAAGCTGGACAATCAGAAGGAGTTCGTGAAGCGTGCGGGGATACTTGAAAAACCCGAAGTATACGATAAAAACGCGGCGAAGGTTCAGTCGGGACAGTCGTCGGCTCAGGTGATAAGACAAGTGTGAGCGGCGATTTTAGGCGGCTCGGACAGGAGGGGAATATGCGTCCTACATACTTAGGATTTGAGGTTCAGAAGCGCACGCTTCAGCTTGCGCAGAAGAATATTGATATTGTCGGAAACAACATCTCGAACATTAACACGCCGGGTTATACAAGACAGCGCGTCGACCTGTATTCGGAGTACGTTTCGGTAAATTCCAGCTTCCGCTGGGCAAGCCCGAACAGCAATCTTTCGATGCAGGGACAGGGCGTGAACGCTTACGGCGTGAGCCAGATTCGCGATATTTACATTGACAGAAGATACCGCGAGAATGTTGCCGTTGAGGCAGAAGCGGACAAGAACGTGAATATTCTTTCCGATATAGAGGACGTTTTGGACAACTTTGAAACGGACGGACTTCAGTATTTCACGCAGGAGTTCTTCAATTCGCTTCAGGACTATTCGATGCAGACGCCCGACAGCAGCGAGGTTGCGACGATTTGCGTAAACACGGCGACAAACCTATGCCGTTTGCTTAACGATTACGATAAGCAGCTCCGCGAGGTTGAGTCGATGTATGTGGGCGAGCTTAAAGACACGATTTACCACTTAAACAATCTTACCGAGCAGATTAATTCGCTTAATCAGCGGATTGAGAAAGAAAAGATACATTATAACGAGGAATACGGACCGAACGAGCTTTACGATGAGCTTAATATGTACATTGACGAGCTTGCGACTTACGGAAACATTGAAGTTACCGAAAACAGCAGCGGCACTTTTTCCGTGAAGATGGGCGGAATACAGATTGTAGACGGTCAGAAGTTCAAGACAAATCGTATCCTGATGAAGGATTACGACGTTTATCAGCAGGCGATACTTTTCTATGAGAGCGGCGAGGAGCTTAATCTTTCGTCCGGACAGCTCAAGGGATATTACGATATGATAAACGGAAACGGCGTATATGCGGCGGGGCATCAGAACGGCTCATACGGAATTGCGTACTTCAAGTCGGCGGTTGACCAGTTTGCGAGAACGCTTGCGGGCGTGTTCAACAGCGCTAACGGCGCGGACGAGGACCAAAGCCGCAGAATGTTCACGACGATTCCCGCGGACACGGTTGTGACTGCGGCGAATATACACGTTTCGGACGAGTGGCTTCACGACCCGACAATGATAGGTCAGGTGAGAAGGCTCGACCCTGTTACGGGACAGTATCAGTACGGTTATGATGAAAAGCGCGACGAGATTACGGGAGAGGTTAATCTTCAGAATACAAATGTAATCTATCTCATATCCCAGCTTGAAAATTCGGAGATTGAGTTCGGAAACGCGCACGACTTCAAGGGCGGATTTTACGAGTACATTTCGTTTATATCAAACCGTCTGGGACAGACAATACAGTATGAAACGAGCCGTTATGACACGGCTGAGGTTACGGTGGACGGTCTGCTTGACGCGAGGGACGAGGTTTCCGCGCCGCAGATGGACGAAGAAGGCATCAATATGATGAATTACCAGAAATGGTACAGCGCGTCGTCAAGACTTGTGACAACGCTTGACGACCTGCTTGACAAGCTGATAAACGGCACGGGCAGAGTGGGCTTATAATAAACCGCGGAGGTAAGGTAAAATGCGAGTTACAAATTCGGTTATAATGAGAGGGTTCAACCGCGATTTGAACAGAATCGGTTCTCTCAAGAATGACACGATGCACCGCATCACGTCGACGAGAAAATTTAACAGAGCAAGCGAAGCTCCTCTTTCCGCGGCAAAAGCGCTGAACGTTAGGAAAAGTCTTTATTTTTCGGCGCAGTACAAGGAAAATCTGAAGGTTGCGGACAGCTTTTATACAGAGGCGGAAACGTCGCTTTTGCAGGTATCCGACAAGCTTGCTTCCGTCCGCGAAACGATAATTGCGGCGTGCAATACGACAAAGAGCATCGACGAGTACAATATTTACGCGCAGCAGCTTGAAAGATACGCCGAGGAGCTTTGTTCGGTGTTCAACACGAACACGGCGGGGCGCGCGATTTTCGGCGGCGAGAGCAACGACGGAATGCCGTTTACGATTGAACAGGACGCAAACGGAAACTCTTCTACTGTGCTTTATCACGGAGTACCGCTGAACGCGCTGAGCGACCCCAAGAGCTTCCCGTATTCAAAGGACGTTTTGGGAGATATCGGACTTGGAATAGAGGTTAATCAGCAGACGCAGGAAATCGACTCGCAGTCGGCGCTGAGGATTTCGTTCAACGGACCGGACGTTTCGCACTGCGGAACGGAGAGAGGCGTTGCGGATATCGACCTTACATCGATAAAAGCGGGAAGAACGTATTGCATTGACGTTTTCGCGGATAACGTAAAAAAGACGATTACGTTCAAGGGTTCGGAAAATGCGGACGCCGACGCTGCGAGAGCCGAAAATCTCGCCGAAATTCAGAAACAGCTTGACGAAGCGTATAAGAAAGCCGATGAAGTGCCGATAATCGACAAACAGGGCGTAATTTCGCTCACAAACGGCGGAATTGTCTGCGCGGTAAATAACAAATACGCGGAAAGAACGCAGGAGCTTGCAATCGACAACGATTCGGGCTATACGAACAAATACAGGCTTGACGTTGAGAAGCTTGTTCCGGGAAAGGAATACAGCGTTAACGTGACAATCGGCAAGGAAACGAGAACCGTAGTATTCGCTGCGGGCGGCGATACCGACCCCGACAAGGCGGACGAAGCGTCGCTGCACAATTTCCAGAACGCGCTTACAGAAGCGTTCAAAGGTACGGAATATAATCCGAATGTTTCGCTTACCGAGGCGAATAAGGGCGTTATCACCTGCGAGGGCGAAAAGGTTCAGATTGTGACGGACACGAAAACGAAGATTGACAGCGCGTTTTTGCTTGACGGAAATAGGATTAACGCGATAGGTCTTGAAAAGGGTAAGGAATACACATTCGTCGTAGGCGTTGGAGTGAAGTCGAAGGAATGTAAATTCAAGGCGACGGGCGTTGAAGCCGATGATTTGAACGCAATCAAGGCGCAGATTACGGCTGCCGCGGGCGCTATCGGCGTTACCGCGAACATTGACGCAGACGGAAAGGTGACGATTGCAGCGCCTGCCGCGCCCACATTCGCAAATGTAACGGGAACGGCAATGACCCCTGCGGGAAAGCTCGACCTTGACAATATCGAGAATAAGAATTACGAGGTAAAAGTAACCGTTGGAGGAACCGAGAAAACCGTTAAATTCAAGGGCGTTATGGATAACGCCGAGGCGACGCTCAAAAATTTCAACGCGGCTTTAAAGCGCGAGTTTATTGATACGGGAGTTGACGTTCAGTACACGGTGGCGGACGGATTGAAGTCGTCTGCGAAGGCGCTCTCGATTTACTCGACGACGGCTTCCGCGGACGATTCCGCGGGTGATGAAACGCCGATTGAGATGGACAGGATTTACTCGAACAACTACATTCAGCTTACTCTTGACGCTGCAAAGGCGCTGAGAAACGGCGATATTGATTACGCGAACGGCTGTATCGACAGGATAGTTTCGGCGAACGAAAAGCTGCTTATCGAGATAGCGAACCTCGGCTGCAACGAGGATTTCATAAGCTTCAATCTCGACCGCCTTACGACGAGAGAATACAACGCTCTCGAGCGTCAGAACGAGCTTGAATCGGCAAATCTGGAAGAAGAAACGACGCTTTTAAAGACATATTCTGCGCTTTACAACGCTTGTCTGCAAATGGCGTCGGAGGTAGTTCCGAACAGCATATTCAACTATATGAAGTGATTAACGATAATTTGAGGGGGTGTTTCTGATGAATACAAATTTGCTGCAAATAACGACAATTCCTATTCAGATTGAGATTAAGGTTACGAACGCAAGGCTCGAATATTCCGAGGACAGACAGCCGAAAGTTAACGTGACGACGAAAAACGGCGGATTTGTTATGCAGGCAGAGCCGATGAAGCTTAAAATCGACACCTATGAAGCGCGGAAGAGCCTTGGTCCGGGACATATGACGGACGGCGATATTCTGAAGCAGAAAGCGCAGGAAGGCTTTTCAATCGCGTATCAGGGGACGGCAAAGGTTGTACAGGAAGGCGACGCGCTTGCAAGAGGAATGTCACCCTCGGAGATTGCGATAAACAACGCGAGAGCGGGCGCGACGGTTGAAACGATAATGGAGTTTCTGCCGAAAGAGGGCGCGGATATCACGTTTGACGCGGGAAAGCTGAACATTGAGTATCAGATGGGAACGCAGGATTTCGACTGGAACTTAAAGACCGAGCTGCCGATGGAGTTTATTCCGGGAAACGTAGAGCTTATCGTGCGCGACAGACCGCGCGTTGAGATTGAGTACTTGGGAGGACCGATTTACGTTCCGCCGAGCGCAAATCCAAACTACGAGCCGCCGTACATTCCGCCGGTATTTGACCAGAAGGGCTGATAGAAATGAAAATTAACACAAGGGATTTCGGAGAAACCGAAATAGATGAAAGCACGATTTTGAGCGTTCCGAACGGAATAATCGGGTTTGAGGACACGAAAAAATACACGCTTATAAGTCCGCTCGGAGAGGGAGTATTTCCGATGTGGCTTCAGTCGGTTGAAAAGACGGAGCCTTGCTTTGTGGTATACGACCCGATGCTGATATATCCGGATTATCGCTTTGAAATCACGGACGAAGAACAGGCGCTTCTGAAAATCGACGAAGACACGCCTTACAGGTGCCTGACGGTTGCGATTGTGCCGGACGATTATAAAAAGACGACGATAAATCTGCGTTGTCCGATAGTGATAAACACGCGGGATAACATAGCGGCGCAGGTTATGCTGGAGGATTACGATTTCAAGTGTCCGGTGTATTCCGAGGAGGCGTGAGATGCTTGTAGTAACGCGAAAAACCGACGAGAGCATAGTAATTGCCGACAACATTGAGGTAACGGTGCTTGAAATCTCGAAGGATAAGGTAAAGATAGGAATTAACGCGCCGCGCGAGGTAAAGATATTCCGAAGCGAGCTTAAAACCGCGAAGCAGACGAACGAGCAGTCGGCTCATATTTCGGGAGCGGCTCTTGAACAGCTTCTGAACAATCATAAGGGAACCTCGTAAAAACGGTTTGAAAAGTAAAAATGAGCAGAGCGCTGCGCTCTTTCACTCAACCAAGGTTTTTAGAGGCGACCATTAACAGGAGGAGAGATAATTATGGCAAGCGACCTTATGCGTTTGGCTGGAATAAACACAGGTTATGACACGGAAGCTATGATTGAGCAGATGATGTCAAGCTATCAGACGAAGATTGACAATCAGAACAAGAAGCTCACGAAGCTGACGTGGCAGCAGGAGGCTTATCGTGATGTGACGGATAAGCTGACGAAGTTCAAGAACAAGTATTTTGATATATTGAACAAGAAGAGCTATCTTTTAAGCCCGTCCTCGTTCAATAATTTCAAAAGCACGATAAACGGAAAGACTCTCGGCGAAAAGCCGAAGGGTCTTGACGTAACGACAACGACAAATTCCGTTGAGGGTAATTATAAGATTAAGCTGACGCAGCTTGCGACGGCGACGACGGCTGCGGGAAAATCAATTATGCCCGAAAGCTTTTCGCTTGATATGGAAAAGGCTGCAAAGAACTCGAATTTTACGGCAAACGAGGACGGAACGAGAACGTATGGCTTCAGCCTTGATGTAAAAGTCGGCGATGTAACAAAAACGGTTGAGTTCAAGGCTGAGAATATCGCGCTTGACGCTGATGGAAACGTTGATATGGCGGCATTTTCGGACGCCGTTATAAAGAGCCTCAACGAGTCGCTTGCACAGGCGTTCGGAAGAACGGGCGCGGATAAGGACGGCGACGACGTTGTTGACGATTATTTCCTTCAGGTAAAGGACGCAGGCGATGGAACTCTTGATTTTGAGGTTAACGGAAACGCGTCCGTAAGCATAACGGAAAAAGAGGGCAGCTTTGGGCTGACGAAGCTTGCGAAATCTGTCGCGGTGTCGGCGCAGAGCGCGGTTACGGGAACGAACACGGTTGCCGTGAATATCGGCGGAAAGACGAAGAACGTATCTTTCGAGGGCGTTTCCGACACATATTTCGACAGCAGAAACGGCAAGGGTAACGAATCCATTCTTGATGAATATAATAAACTCAAAGAGGCTGCATACAGGGAGGAATACAACCTGAGCGCTTCTGCGAAGATTGACGAGAAAAAGCTCGAAGCGTTCACCTATACAAGCGCGCAGGCGGCGAAGGACAAGAACACGGCTGCTCTTGAAAAGGCGCTCAACAGCGCGTTTTCGGAGGACGGAATTACGTTCGGAATAGATAAGGGCGCTGTTACGGCGAAGAAGAACGGCGTAAAGCTTGAGTTCTCGATGACGTCTGTCGAGGGCGGAACGCTCGGACTTGAAAAGGGTACGGTATCGAACAGATTTACGGCGAAAACGAAGCTGAAGGATATCGGAATTATCGGAAACAATCTGTCTGTTGACGGTACAACGGGCGAATATTCGAAGAAGTATTCGTTCACGATAAACGGAAAGAAGATTGAGCTCGAGGAAAACGCAACAATAACCAATCTTATTGACGCGGTAAATAAGAGCGGCGCGGGCGTTACGATGACGTATTCCACGCTGGAGAACAGCTTTAAGATAACCTCGAACAATATGGGTTCGGCGGAAACGATTGAGTTCGGAAAGAACGACGACGGCACGGATAACCGCATATTGAAGGAACTCGGGCTGCTTGACGCGACCGTCACAACGGGTCAGAACGCAATTTTCGACCTGAACGGAACCGAGATTTATCATAATTCAAATATGTACACGGTTGACGGAACGACCTTTAAGTTCGGCGAAGATATGACGGCGGGCGAGGTCTATGAAGTCGGCGTATCGAAGAATTATGACGATATCAAGCAGACAATCAAGGATTTCGTAACCGATTACAATCAGCTTGTTGACGATATATACGGACATATCGGCACTGCGCCCGCAAGGGACGAAAAGAACAATCTCTACGACCCGCTCACCGACGCGCAGAAAGAGGAGATGGACGAAAAGGAGATTGAGAAGTGGGAAACTGCGGCGAAGAAAGGCGTAATTTACCACGATTCCACGGTATCAAGCATTATGTCGCAGATGAGAACGGCGCTTTATGGTGCGGTAAAGCTTGATGACGGCACAAAGTTCGGCATATACAATATGGGAATAAAAACGTCGTCCATTCTGGAATCGAGCAGCGAGGACGTGATGCGCGGAAAGCTGAAGCTTGACGAGGACGCGTTGAATAAGGCGTTTAACGAAAATCCCGAAGCGGTGTCGAAGCTGTTTACCGATTCCGAGAACGGAATTATGGCGAAGATAAATAAAGTTCTCGATAACGCGGTAAGAACGGCGGGCAAGACAAAGGGTTCGCTTATCAATAAGGCAGGCACGACAAGCGGTTCTTCCGCAAAGGACAATTATATTTACCGTCAGATGGAGTCGGTTCAGAAGCGCATAAGTCAGCTTCAGGACAGATATGACGCGAAGGAAGAGTATTGGTGGAAGGTATTTACGAATCTTGAGTCGGCGATGGGCGATTTCAACAATCAGTCGGCATACCTTTCAAATTATCTGAGCGGTTTCGGAACATCGACTTGATGAAAAAATGACGAGCGGAATGCTCTGAAGAATCGGGAGAGAACGAAGATGATTAATCCTTATTCCGAATACAAAAAGCAGTCGGTAACGACAATGACGCCGGTTGAGGTTGTGATAAAGCTGTACAGTGAGATTGAGCGTCAGTTGGCGATTGCGATAAGTTCTGTCGAAGCGAAAGACAATATGAAAGCGAACGCGGCGTTTATAAAGGCGGAGGACTGCATAGACGCGCTGCGCGAGTCGCTTGATATGTCAATACCGATATCGCAGGAGCTTGAAAGATATTATATCTTCTTTTACAAGGAGATAGTGAAAGCGAACGTAAGCAAGGACTGTGCCGAGGTTAAGAAGATAATCCCGCTTGTGGGTGAGCTTCGCGACGCGTTCACGCAGATAAGTCAGATGACGAGGGCGGAAATCGAGGAGCAGGACGCGAAAAATCACAAGAAGAAAGGCGCTGTCTGAACCAAAGATAAATCCTTGAGGAAAGAGGGGAGAATATGGCTGAACTTTTTGGCTGCGAGAGAGCGCGGGAGATTATGGAAAAAATCCTCACGACGCTTCAGGAATATGAAAAGCAGACCGACGCTATGATAAACGCGGAGCTTGAGGTTCTGCAGGAGGGAGTAATTGCCAGAAACGAGCTTATAACAACCCTTGACGAGCTGAAGGACGACCTTGAAGCGGTTGTTGAGTTTGAAACGCCGGAAGAATCGGAGCTGCTGAAAGCGCTGATAAACGGAAGTTACGTCAGCACTCCGCTTGATGATGAACACAAGCAGCTTCAGCTTTTGCAGAAGAATATAGCGATAGCGAAGCAGCGTATTCTCGACAAGGATAAAGTGATTTCGGAACAGTTCAAGAATCAGCATATTGATTCCCGCCGCGAGCTTGAGGCGCTGAAGCAGACTAAACAGAAAATCGGGTATTATAACAGCGCGGTTGTCGGCAGGGCAACAGGTCAGTCGCTTAACCGCAATCTATAACAAATCACAGCCGTCAAGCATTGAGCATGGCGGCTGTTTTGCGGGTAATCCGCAGGAAAAACCCGACAGAGCGAAGCCTGGCGGAGTGCTTTTCCTCACCCACCCCATACGGGGTGGCTTCGGAAAAGCAGCGGTTCTCGTATAAATTCGCTGCGCGAATTTCACGGCGCTGCGCGCCGTGGTTTTGCCGAAGGCAAAACAAACGAGAACCGCAAGTTGTGGAACCGGCAAAGCGGGAGAGAACAGGAAAGCGGGAAAACGAGGGGTGAAAAAGTTGAAATGCGAGCTGTGTCCGCGAAGATGCGGAGTTGAGCGGGATAAGCAGAGGGGATATTGCGGAATGGGAGAAGAAGTAAAAGCGGCGAGGGCGGCGCTGCACTTCTGGGAAGAGCCGTGCATATCCGGGAGAAGCGGAAGCGGAACGGTATTTTTCACGGGCTGCGTGATGAGGTGCGCGTTCTGCCAGAACAGTGAGATAAGCCAAAAGAGCGTGGGGAGAGAGATAAGCGGGGAGCGCCTGAGCGAGATATTTCTGGGGCTTGAGGAACAGGGTGCGATGAATATAAATCTGGTAAACCCGACGCATTATGTGCCGAAGATAAAAAAATCGCTTGAAGAAGCGAAAAAGCAAGGATTAAGCGTGCCGATAGTGTATAACAGCGGCGGGTACGAGCGCGTCGAAACGCTGAAAATGCTTGACGGTTTGGTGGATATTTACCTGCCAGATGTAAAATATTATTCGGAGGAACTGGCGGTGAAGCTGTCAAAAGCGCCGAATTATTTCAATATCGCGATGAACGCAGTCGAGGAGATGATAAGGCAGACGGGAAAGCCGGTTTTTGACGAAAACGCGGAGGAATATTGCGGTTCAAAGCCGCTTTTGCGCGGGACAATAGTTCGTCATCTGGTGCTGCCGAATTGCTACAAGGACAGCGTTGAGGTGATAAAGCGCGTCGGAGAGCGGTTCGGAGGAGAAATCCTGTTCAGTCTGATGAGTCAGTATACGCCGTTCGGCGAGGTAAAAAGCAATCCTGCGTTGAGCAAAATGAATCGCAGGATAACGACGTTCGAGTATAAAAAAGCGCTTGACGCGGTATACGAAGCGGGATTGTCAGGCTTTATGCAGGAAAAAAGCTCGGCGAAAGAGGAGTACACGCCGAGGTTTGACTTGACGGGGATATAGACAGCGGAGAAAAGCGCGAAATAAGGGAAATAAAAGAGCGGCGTTGCTCTTGACTAACCGCTTGTTCGGGTGATATAATGAAATAAGTATATTTGAGGGAGGGCGCTATGACGAATTTTCTTGTAAAGACGTTTATAAAAGACAGTGAAAATATTGAAAATCCCTCTGTGAGAACGGCATACGGAAAGCTTTCGGGAAAAGTCGGGATAGTGTGCAATCTGCTTTTGTGCGCGGGGAAATTCATTGCGGGAATGATATCGGGAAGCGTTTCGATAACGGCGGACGCTGCGAATAATCTCTCGGACGCGTCATCGAGCGTGATAAGCCTGATAGGGTTCAAGCTGAGCGAAAAATCCGCCGACCGCGAGCACCCTTATGGGCACGGAAGATACGAATATCTTGCGGCGTTTGTGGTTGCGGCGCTGATTTTGGCAATCGGTTTCGAGCTGCTGCGCGACGGAATAGAGAAGATAGTAAATCCTGCGGAGGTAGAGTTCGGGGTATTGCCGGCGGTAGTTCTGGGAACGTCAATTCTCGTGAAATGCTGGATGATGATATTCAACAGAAAGCTTGACGGCAAAATCAATTCCGAGGCGCTGAAAGCGACCTTTGCGGACAGCAGGAACGATGTGATAACGACAAGCGCGGTGCTTGCGGCGTATCTGATATCTCACTTTTTCGGGATAAAGCTTGACGGGATAATGGCGGCTGCGGTTGCGGTATTCATTCTGTACAGCGGCATAGGCTTAATAAAGGACGCGATGGACCCGCTTTTGGGGAAAGCGCCCGATGAGGAGCAGGTTGAGCGAATACGCGAAAAAATATTGTCGTACAAAGGGGTTGTGGGAACGCACGACCTTATGATACACGATTACGGACCGGGTCGGCAGTTCGCTTCGGTACACGTTGAGGTGCCGGACAGTATGCCGCTTGCGAAGTGCCACGAGATAATCGACAAAATCGAGCGTGATTTTCTACGCGACGGGCTGAATATGTTGGTTCACCCCGACCCGATAGCCTCCGGCGGGAGCTTTGAAGGGAAAATCAACGCGGAACTTAACGAGATAACGAAGAAGATTGACGACCGCATAACAATCCACGACCTGCGGACGATACGCTGTTCCGATGAAACGAAGGTTATTTTCGACTGCGTGCTTCCGCAGAACAGCGGCTTGTCGGAGCAGGAGATAAAGGACGAGATATCGCGGTTTATCGCGGTTAAATTCCCCGGTTGTAGGTGTATAATTTCGTTTGACAGCGGTTTTGCGAGCATACCGAAGTCGAACGCGCACGAGGAAAGATGAGGAAGTGACAATTTGAAGTACTTTTTCCATGCCGAAGTTGAAAAATACACTCGCCGCCTGAAGCATATGATGCTGCTTGCCGCGATGTCGGTATTTGCGGTTTGCGCGTTCTGCACGATAAATATTGTGCTTAATTTCGGCTCGGAAATAGTGTATCTGCTGCTTGCGTTAATCGGCGGATTTGTGTTTCTGGGAATGGTATTCGGCTTTTCAGCGGTATATATCACGGAGAAATACAAGCGCCGCCACAGCAAATACACATACTTTGATTTTTTTCCGAAAGGAATGATATTCAGCGAATACGCGGGAGAATTTACGCGTTACGGTGAAAAAAAGATATTGCGAAGATTATATTACATACCGTTCGAGGGGTTGATTTCGGTAACGCGCGACCCGAAAACCGCCCCGCACAATCTGACGTTTACGGGAGAAATCCGCGCGTATTTTCAGGAATCCGACCGCCTCGGCTATCATATAGACGAGGACGGAAACCTAGAGTTCGACAGCGCCGAGCTTAATATTCGGCTTTATGAGGAATTGCCGTCGCTCGTTGTACGCGACCGTTTCGGGAACACAAAGCGGCTTGAAAAATCAGTTAATTTTTATCTTGAACAGTATAAAAACACTCCCGAAAAAAAGCCGTTCAATATTTCAGATTATGTTTCCGTCCGTAAGCGCGTAAAACTCCACACATCAAACGCCGCCCTCGAATCGCCGAGTTATAGCCGAAAGTGGAAGTAGCCGATGGTGACGGGTCGCTCTCCGCGCTCCAGTCGCTCCCGCGGGGGACGCTTCGCTTTAGTCGTCGCTTCGCTCCAGTCGCTCCCGCGGG
>DPBR01000039.1:16522-16720 GCA_003516865.1 Oscillospiraceae bacterium | reverse complement strand
CGAATCGCAGGAAAGAATGGCTGTCGTTGTCGCTCCGGAGGACGCTGAGAAGTTCCGCGCGCTCGCTTCAAAGGAAAACCTCGAAAGCACGATTGTCGCGCAGGTTAAGGCTGAGCCGCGCCTCAAAATGACGTGGAACGGCAAGACTATCGTTGATATTTCGCGCGAATTCCTCAATTCAAACGGCGCGGAAAAGCA
>DPBR01000039.1:16015-16299 GCA_003516865.1 Oscillospiraceae bacterium | reverse complement strand
AATTCAAACGGCGCGGAAAAGCACACGACCGTTTCCGTTCCCGACGTTAACGTAAGCTATTCAACCGGTATCCGCAACACCGCGGAGGGCTGGGAAAAGCTCGTCACCGACCTCAACGTCTGCTCGCAGAGAGGTCTTGTTCAGCGCTTCGACAGCACAATCGGCGCGGGAACAATCCTTATGCCGTTCGCGGGACGCTATCAGCAGACGCCCGTTCAGGCAATGGCGGCGAAACTCCCCGTTCTCGGCGGCACGACAACCACGGCTTCAATTATGGCTTGGGG
>DPBR01000039.1:581-15788 GCA_003516865.1 Oscillospiraceae bacterium | reverse complement strand
TGACGTTCCAGGAATACTTCGAGAGAACGCAGGGCAAACCCGAACGCTGGGGAAAGCCGTTTTCGGCGCTTCTCGGCGCTTATGAGGCGCAGCTTTCGCTCGGTCTGCCCGCAATCGGCGGAAAAGACTCGATGAGCGGCACGTTTGAGCATATCGACGTTCCTCCGACGCTCGTTTCGTTCGCAATCGCCGCGGATAAAGCGGACAACATAATCTCCGCGGAATTTAAGTGCCCGTTCAGCAAAATCGGCTATATCGCGCCGAAATACAACGCAAACGGTCTGCCCGATTTTGAGAGCGTAAAGAGCGTGTTCAAGACGGTCGAGAAGCTTATCAGAAGCAAAAAGGCGCTCTCCGTCTGGAGCGTGGCGAACGGCGGAGCCGCCGAGGGTATCTTCAAGATGACGCTCGGCAATCACATCGGCGCAAAGCTCAAAAATCTCACAGATGAGGAGCTTTTCACTCCCGTTTACGGCGCGTTTATCCTCGAACTTGAAGAAGATTTCGGCGATGAAAACGTGAGAATTATCGGCGAAACCGTCGCTGATTACGAGATAACCTGCGGCGGCGTGAAGCTCGATATCGCCGCGCTTGAGGAGAAGTGGGACGACGTTCTCGAACCTGTTTTCAAGGCGAAGATGCCTTATCTCCCCGACGCCGAAAAGGTTGAATACAAAGACGGCTGCGAGCTGCTTACAACGCATATTTCCCCAAAGCTTGCCGCTCCGAAAGTGCTTATTCCCGTATTTCCCGGAACAAACTGCGAGTATGATACTGCCGCCGCGTTTGAAAAATACGGCGCAAAATCCGAGGTTTTCGTTATCCGAAACCTCTCGGCAAAGGATATCGAGGACAGCGTAAGCGAATTTGCGAAACTCGCCGCAGACGCGCAGATTATTGCAATTCCCGGCGGATTTTCCGGCGGCGATGAGCCGGAAGGCTCGGCGAAGTTCATCAACGCGTTCTTCCGCAACCCGAAGATTGCCGAGGAAGTCGAGAATATGCTCCACAAGCGCGACGGACTTATGCTCGGAATTTGCAACGGCTTCCAGGCGCTCATAAAGCTCGGTCTTGTGCCGTTCGGTCACATTGTGCCTCTCACGGAGGAAAGCCCGACGCTCACCTACAATAAAATCGGCAGGCACCAGAGCCAGATGGTATATACGAGAATTGCAACGAATAAATCCCCGTGGCTTGCGGGCTGCAAGGTCGGCGAAATTCACGCAATCCCGATTTCACACGGCGAGGGAAGATTTGTCGCAAACGGCGATGTTATCAGAAAGATGATTGACAATGGGCAGGTTGCGACGCAGTATGTCAACCTTCAGGGCAACCCCACAGGAAACGTGAGATTTAATCCGAACCTTTCGATGTGCGCAATCGAGGGAATTCTCTCTCCGGACGGACGCGTTCTCGGCAAAATGGGTCACACGGAGCGCCTTACGGATTTCGTGGCGAAAAACGTCGACGGAAACAAGGACCAGCCTATCTTCAAAAGCGGCGTTGAATACTTCAAATAAAATATAATCGGCTCGGCGGGCGGTTTTGAGCTGTCCGCCGAGATTAGACAACAAAAATTCGGCGAAAATCACGGATTTCTTTGTCCGAAAGTACGAAAAGCGCTGTGAAAATACAACTTTTTTCATAAAATTCAAAAAAACCCTTGACAAAACGGTTTCTTTGTGTTATAATAAGTTTTGCTTGATTAACACGCGGCGGTTTTGTCTGTCATAGAGCCGTTCGCTTATCATTCTTAGGGCTACACCGTACAATTATTGTCGTGCAATTGTGCAGTCAGGTTTTTCGTCAGGTTGTGCAAATTGAGCGCAGAAAGGCTGTCGCCTTTCAAGCGAAATTTGTGCAAGATGACGGAAAAGATGCAAGCAAGTGCGCGGCAAAGGCGCAAGCCGTTAATTGTGCGGCGTTGACTTAGCTTTCAAGGGGGTGTAAGATATGGCAGTACCGAAGAGAAAGGTTTCTCGTGCAAGAAGAGATAAAAGACGTTCCAGCGTATGGAAGCTTGAAACTCCGAATTTCTCGCGCTGCAAAAACTGCGGTGAGCTGAAGCTCGCTCACAGAGTTTGCCCGGCTTGCGGCTATTACAAGAACAAGGTTGTTGTAGCTAAGGAAGCGGAATAATCGGAAAATGCGAATAAGACAGCCCGCGATTTTATTTCGAGGGCTGCTTTTTTTGCGTTATAGGGTAAATTTGTACAGTTTTTTTCGGCAAAAACGCTAAAATTTGTCTAAAAAGGCTTTTTATTGCTTTTAATTGATAAAGATTAAAAAAAGGCTTGACGAAACGGTTGGTTTTGTAGTAAAATATTAAAAGAAAAAATCGGCAAAATATCACGAAAGAGGAGAAATTATCATGGAGAAGAAAATCGGAGTCCTGACAAGCGGCGGCGACAGCCCCGGAATGAACGCTGCAATAAGAGCAGTAACAAGAACCGCCATCTATAAGGGATTTAAGGTTGTCGGAATACTCAGAGGCTATAACGGTCTGCTTCACAACGAGTTTATTGACCTCGACGTGAGAAGTGTTTCCGATATCATTCAGCGCGGCGGAACCGCAATTTATACCGCTCGCTGCCCCGAATTCAAGGAATGGGCGAATATCGAGAAGGCAAAGAAAATCTGCGACGAGCATAATATGTGCGGCGTTGTTACAATCGGCGGCGACGGAACGTTCAGAGGCGCGGCAGATTTGTCAAAGGCGGGTATCCCCTGCATAGGTATCCCCGGAACAATCGACAACGATATCCAGTGCTCCGATTATACAATCGGCTATGATACCGCGATGAACACCGTTGTTGAAATGATAGACAAGCTCCGCGATACCAGCCACTCTCACGAGCGCTGCGCGGTTGTCGAGGTTATGGGTCGCCGTGCGGGTCATATCGCGCTTGCAACGGGTCTTGCGTGCGGCGCAACCGCAGTTATCGTTCCCGAAATGCCTCACGATATCGAGCAGATTATCAAGAGAATAAGAGAAGTGCGCGCAATGGGCAAGAAACAGTTCATTATCGTTGTCGCAGAGGGCGTCGGCGGAACTATGGAGATTGCTAAGCAGATTGAAAAGGAAACCGGAATCGAGTCCAGAGGAACAATCCTCGGTCACGTTCAGCGCGGCGGCAGCCCCACGGTTCGCGACAGAGTTATGGCGTCCGAAATGGGCTATTATGCGGTAGAACTGCTTGAAAAGGGCATCGGAAACCGCGTTGTCGGATTCAGGGACGGCAAGATTTACGACGTTGACATTCAGGAGGCTCTTTCGATGAAGAAGCCGTTCAACGAGCGCCGCTATATGATTTGCGACGAAATCAACTTCTGATAAACAAACGGCGCAATTTCGCGCAGCAGCGCGGATTGACGAAAACCACAGAGTAGAAAGCTTCGCGTTAAGTGCCATGGGGACGGAGAGTTGCCCCGCGGACGAAAAGCAGGAGAAATCCATCGCTTGCGGTGAAGCTTTCGCATCTCGCTGTACATAAATTGAATAAGAAGCCATTTTATTATTCTTTTGTGTGCAACATTCTGAAAGGAGAAATTATGGCTTTTTTTGATATCTTCAAACGTTCCGCAGGCGAGCTTAAAAGCATCAGATGCCTTTGCGTAACGGCGGTGCTTATCGCGCTTGATCTGGCGCTTAAATCGGTTACAATTTATCTTCCGTTCTGCAAAATCAGCGTTGCTTTTGTGGCAATGGCGGCAATCGGAATGCTTTTCGGACCGGTAGTCGGCTTTATGGCAGGCGCGATAACCGATATTCTCGGACTTCTGATAGCGCAGCAAATGGACGCGTTCAACCCCATTTTCACGATTGTCGAGATGATGGGGGGACTGCTGTACGGCTTGTTTTTGTACGATTTCGAGGCGGTTAAACCCGATTTTTCGGGCGGGAAAGCGTTTTTCAAGTCAATCGGAGCGAACTGGCGGCCGGTTCTGAGGATTGTCCTCGCAAAGCTTGCCGTAATCGTAATCTGCAATCTTTTCCTGAACACATGGTTTCAGGTTCTCGCGGGAATAATAGTTCCGGAAACGTTTTCCGTGAAGTTCGCGGCGAGAGTAGGCACAAACTTTATCAAAATGCCGTTTGACATTCTTCTTATGCTTCTGACGCTGTATCCGATTAAGGCAGCGTACAAAGCGGTGTTCAATAGGAAAAATCAGGCGGCTTAATCCGGAGGAAGGATAATGACTAAACTTGGTTTTATCGGCGTCGGAAATATGGGCGCGGCAATCATAAAAGGTATAAACGGAAAGCTTGGAAATACGGCGGTTTTCGCGTATGACAGCAACCCCGAAAAGCTGAAGAATATCAGCGTTTTCGGAGCAACCGCCGCCGACAGCGTTTCCGAACTGTCAAATAAATGCGATTTTATCCTGCTCGCGGTAAAGCCCCAGCAGCTTGACGGCGTTCTCGCGGAAATAAAGGCGTCGGGCAATGATAAGCTCGTTCTTATCTCAATCTGCGCGGGAATTTCCGCCGAATATATCCGCGAAAGAACATTTGCAAAAGCAAAGGTCGTTCTCGTAATGCCGAATACTCCGATGATGCTCGGAGCGGGCGCTTCGGCGATGAGCTGCGATGAAGCCGTATCGGCGAAAGAGTTTGAGTTTGCGAGAAAAGTCATCGGTTCGTGCGGAATAACCGAGGTTGTTTCCCCCGACAAGATGAAGGAAGTTATCGCGATAAACGGAAGCTCGCCCGCGTTTATTTACGTTTACGCGATGGGATTTATAAAATACGCCGAGAAAGTCGGAATTGACAAGAACGCGGCGCTGCGGCTTTTCGCGCAAACGCTTATCGGCTCGGCGAGAATGATGACCGAGAGCGGAATGACGCTCGACGAGCTTGTTAAACAGGTTTCAAGTCCCGGAGGAACAACGCTCGCGGGTCTTGAGGAGCTGTATAAGGGCAATGTCGCCGAGGACGCCGTGCGCGCCTGCGAAGCCTGCACAAAACGCGCGTATGAGCTTGGCGAAAAGAAGTAATTCGTTTGCCGAAATCACAAAAATAAAGCGTTTTGCAGTAAATTTCAGCAATTTTTGTACAGGTTGACGAAAATGTTTATGGAGGAAAAAATGGTTGTAATCGAACTCGAAAACGGAAAGAAGATAAAAATTGAGCTTAATCCCGAAAAAGCTCCCATAACCTGCGAGAATTTTGAGAAACTCGTCAGAGAGGGGTTCTACGACGGTCTGATATTCCACAGGGTGATAAAGGACTTTATGATTCAGGGCGGCGACCCGCAGGGCACAGGAATGGGCGGCGCAAAGGATAAAATCAAGGGCGAGTTCCTCGCAAACGGCGTTCCGAACGATATCCACCACGTTCGCGGCGTAATCTCAATGGCAAGAGCACAGAACCCAAACTCCGCTTCAAGCCAGTTCTTTATCGTTCATAAGGATTCGCTCTACCTCGACGGTCAGTACGCGGCTTTCGGCAAGGTTGTCGAGGGAATGGACGCGGTTGACGAAATCGCCGAGTCAAGAACCGACTATAACGACAGACCCACAAACGATATCAGAATGAAAAAGGTTTATATTGAGGAGTAAAGTCGGTCACGCTTCAGTCGCTCCCGCGGGGTTTAAGACCTTTTTCTGAAGAAAAAGGTCTTAAAAATCTAAAAAGACTTTTTTGTCGCTTCGCGCAAAAAATCGCAGTCGGCGGCTCTAGCCCTATTGCTTAGTTCGCTGCACGATTTTGACGCGTACGCGAGGCTCACAAACCTGCACCCGTGAGTTCTCGCACCAAGTTGTGGCGATGCACCGCACATTACGCAAACTCGCGGCGAGAACCGCGAAGCGCTTAAAGTCTTTTTGGAGTGTCTCCGTAAAACCTTCGGTTTCACTAACCTTTTTCTTCAGAAAAAGGTTCTGAGCCGCCGGAGGCACTCACGGCGAAGCCGTGCTACTCCGCGCGGAGCGCGGCAAAACGCGATAGCAAGCGCTAAAGGGCTTGAGAACGGGCAAAGCCCGTTCTCTTTGCGTTTTTGTGATTTTCGCACAACGAAAATCGCAAAATCCGCGTTTGTGCAAATTTCTGGTTTGCGAGGGAAAACAAGAGTTTTCCCCTAACGTTTTCGTTGGCTTTAGCCAACGAAAACGCCTTTGTAGGTTGAGAAGAAATCCGCCTTTGACTGCGGCGGAGCAGTCAAACGGAACGCGCTGGCGAAAAAGTGTGGGCTATCGTGGAGCGGAGCAGTCAAACGAGCAATCTCGGCGAAAACAAGGCTTATCGCAAAGCAAGCAGTTGGTAAAACTTGAATGTGAACGCTCCCGAAAATCCCCCGCTTAAGGATTTTCGGGAGCGTTCACGCGATTTTGGGGGTTCGACGCCCCCAAAATCGCCTTGGCTTCGGAGAAGCCCCGTCTGTTCGCGTACCAAAAAGCGGAGATATCGCTAAGTTTCGGTTAAACGCAGAAGGTCAAACATTAAATTTCAAGCGAAAAGCGCGGTGCAAAATCCGCGCTTTTGATTTGTTTTGTGCAAAGTTAACAAAAAACCGCCTGTATTTTTGTAACAAAGCGAACTGTTTTCTCGAATTGAGCAGGATTTGTATATTGTAACTATTGACAAATTACACTTTTTATAGTAAAATTTAATAATAGGGAAATCAGCGTCAAATTATAATAATCATAAAGAGGTTTAAAATGCGTTTTGGCAGCGTTGAGTTTTTTAAGGTACTGATAAAGGTTGTACTTGCAATATTTTTCTTCGTGCCGCTCGCGCTTGCGATTGTATTCGGCATTTTCTTTGCAAAGCAGAGCGGTGAGCTTGACAAGGTAAAAAGCGAAAACGAGAAGCTCACGGCAACGGTCGGGGTCCTCTCGGAGGAAAAAGCGGGAACCGTCGAGGATTTTTGTGCAATTTTCAATAAAAGCGGACTTTCTTATACGGAATTAATAAAGCTCATAAACGAGCAGAAAAACATAAGCGCCGAAAGTTTTTACAGGCTTTTGTCCGCTTCGGGAGTTTCGGACGAGGAACTTCTGAGATATATTGTGAAAAATGACGGAATTGACGCGGACAACTTCTACGAAATCCTTTCGCAGAGCGGAATTTCGGATAAAGAACTGATTTCCGTTATCGCAAAGAAAAACGGCGGCGATAACTGGTACGGGATTTTGTCGGAGCTTGGGCTTTCGGACAGGGAAATCGTTGATTATCTCAACGAAAAGAACGGCTGGACGAACGGCAGCGCAGAGCCTGAAAAAAGCCCGTATGCGGATATTCACGCGGATATGGCTGTGACGGCGCCCGCAAATTATGTCCGCGAGGATAACACGGTTTATCTTACATTCGACGACGGACCTTCCGATAATACATACTCGATTTTGCAATATCTGAGAGATTACAACATAAAAGCGACGTTTTTTGTCGTTCCGAGCCGCAGCGAATACTGCTATACCATGCTGAAATCGATTGCCGCGGACGGTCATTCAATCGGTATTCACAGCGCTTCTCACAAATACGAGCAGATTTATGCGTCAGTCGAGGCGTTTCTCGATGATTTTTATGACGCGTGGAATATGGTTTACGAGGCAACGGGAATTAAGTGCGAAATTTTCCGTTTTCCCGGCGGCAGCGTGAACGACTATAACGAAGCGACGCGCGATGATATCATAAAGGAAATGTCGCGCAGAGGATTCAGGCATTTCGACTGGAGCGTTGACAGCGGCGACGCGGCGGGCGCTTCTTGGACGCAGATGTGGAACTCCGTTCCCGCCGATATAGAGGCGAATTACGAGAAGAATTTCCGCTCGGTTGTCCTTATGCACGACTCGAACGGCACTCCGAATACGATTCTCGTTCTCGGCGACCTCCTCAAAAAGTTCACGAGCGAGGGTAAATATAAGTTTGATAAAATTAACGGCGATACACAGCCCGTTCAATTCACCGGACCGTTCGCTTGACGGATTTCGGGGAATATAAGGTTGGCAAATACTCTCGGACGGCAGAGCGAGGGTTATTGCCCCACTGACAGAGAGATTTGGAAAGGATATGTTATGAGTATCAAGGATAATTTTTCTCAGGCGGTTAAGGAGCTTTGGAAAAAAGACGGTCAGGACGCGAAAAAGCCCGACGGCAGACCCGAAGGCTCGCCTACCGAGCTTGACAAATATTTGAGAGAACCAGAACAAGGCGCGGCTGAAAATCCCGCGGCTCAGAGCGGCGCGAGCGTGCCGCTGGAAACGCCGTATTACCGCGCTCCCGAAGAAGAAAAGCCCGCGGCGGCTCAACCGGCGCCCGAAGAACCGAAAGCCGCTGCTCCTCAGCAAAATCCCGCTCCCGCAGCGGGAAATCCCGCGCCTGCGGCAAATCCCGCGCAGCAGGGAACTCCGCTTCCCCGTCAGGACGGATACGCTCAGCAGAACGCTTCCGCAAACGCTCAGAACGGGTATAACCAGAATGTAAGGAATATCAGAAGCGGCGCAGGGCAGAATAATCAGAACGAATACGGCGGCGGTTATGCCGCGCAGACTCCGAATAATTTCAATCAGGGTTACGGCGGATATATTCCTCCCGCACAGGGCGGCGTTCCTATGCAGGCGACAAACGAAACCGAGGAAATTACCGTAATCTCGAAAAATACCGTAATCGACGGAAATATACGCTCGCTTGCGAATATGCAGATTGACGGCAATATCAAGGGCAATGTTGAAACGACCAGAAATCTTGATATGAGCGGCAAAATCATCGGCGATATCACCTGCAACAACGCGGGTCTGAACTCTGCGGCGATGCAGGGCAATATGAACCTCAAGGGCAGGCTCAGAATGGACAGAGATACCATACTTATCGGCGATTTGTCGTCGCAGTACGCCGATATCAACGGCAGAGTGCGCGGAAAGCTCGATATCGTCGGAAAAGCCGAGCTGAAGCGCGACGCTATCGTTTTCGGCGACATAAACGCTTCCACAATCGCCGTAACGGACGGAGCGATTATTCAGGGTTATGTAAACACGACGTTCCTTTCAAAGGACGATAGCAGAAACGTATTCCCCGACGCAATTTCTCTTGACAGCAAGGAAACAAAAAGCGAATAATGCAGTAAGGGTCAGTCAATGAGCGAACAAAAGAACAAAAAACAGAATACAGCTTCGCTTATCGCAACGATTGTCGTAACGGTGCTTGCGATAGCGGCAGTTGTCGCGATGATATTCGTAATGAACGGCGGAAACGGGGGCAATTTCTCCGCGCCGCAGTCCGAGATATTCCGTCCGACAGCGGAATTTGAGCAGGAATGTGAATATCAGGCGCACGACCTTGTTAAAGGCAGCTATGATGTAATACGGCTTTTTGTCACTCAGGGACTTCCTCACAAGGACGAACCCTACGGAAACGCGCCGGAGGACGGGATTTATACCGTTGATACCGAACTGAGCGGCGATTACAAAACGCTTTCGGATATCGAAAAGAAGGTTTTGTCGGTTTATACAAGCGAGGCTGCGGATACAATTCTGAACGATATCGACGGGAAAGGGCTTTCGGTGTACAAAAACCGCAAAGTTCTCGTTGACAACGACAGTTCCGCGGAAAACGCGCCGAGATATAAGGAAGAAACGGTTCTCGGAATAAGCGCCGATTTCAAGGCTGACGCGGCGCGCGAAAAACTCTGGGAGAGCTGCTCGCTTGCCGTTTTCCCCAAAAGCGAAACTATATGCGAAATCACGATTTACCTCGGAGGAGCGGGAGAAACTTCTGACCTGTCCTCCGTCGACGCGGATAAAATTCTCCGCACAGAAATGATAAAAACAGACGCCGGCTGGCGTTTGACGAAATTTGTATATTGATATGAGCAGAAAAGAAAACCCGCTTTCAACCTACGCCAAGGTAAGTCAGCTTGCGTTTGTGATAATAACACCGCTGCTTCTGTTTATCGGCGGAGGGTGGTATCTCTCGAATAAGTTCGGCTGGCCGGATTGGTCAATGGTAATATGCATCGTGCTCGGAATTGTCTTTATGATAGGCGGCGCGGTGTCTTATCTATTCAAGCTTATAAAATCCTATGAAAAGACAGATAAGCCCGCTCCGAGGGCTTTTACAAGCGCACGGCGTGATAACGATTACTATGACGACCACGCCAAAAGATAACGGAACGAAAACCGATGACAAATGAGATTATTATGAAGAAAAACGAGCCGATTTACGAGGAAATAAGGTCGCTTGCGCCGTATTTCCTGATAATATCGGGAATATATATGGCGACGCTTGCGGTGTTGTTTTTCGCGGCAAAATTCGATTATTCGCTGCTTCTCGGCGGAATATACGGAATAATCATCGCGGCGCTGAATTTTCTTGTTCTGGGAAAAACAGCCCAGACGGCGGTTAAAAAAGAAAGCGCGAAGTCCGCGCAGATATATATGAGCGGAATGTACTGCGTGAGATATCTCGGATTGTTCGCACTTCTTACTCTCGGCGCGCTTGCGCCGTTTATAAGCCTTGTCGCTTCGGTAATCCCGCTGGTTTTCGTGAAGATTGCCATTGTGATAAGAGCATTAAAAACAAAGGAGGAATGATTTATGCCGACTGCGCTTTTGCTTGCCTCGGAAGGTATGTCCGTTGGCGGACCGCTTGTCGTGACAAGCTTTGACCTATTCGGTATAACAATCAATCTGACGGAAAGCATTATTGTACAATGGATAGTAATGCTTGTTCTGCTTGCGATTGTGCTTGTTCTCACGCACAATATGAAGGTCATTCCCGAAACGAAAAGACAGGCGGCGGCCGAATGGATTGTCACGTTCTTTTCAAAGACGGTCGACGATACAATGGGCAGCAAATATTACCGCTATAAGCCGTATATCTGCACACTGTTCTGTTTCATTATGATTTCGTGCCTGATGAGCCTTTTCGGACTGCGAAGCCCCGCGGCAGATATCTCCGTTACGGGAACATGGGCGGTAATTACGTTTATGATGACGCAGTTTAACCGCGCAAAGACAGGAAAACTGAAAGGATATCTCAAAAACTTCGTCGACCCGCTTCCGTTTATGCTTCCGTTCAACATAATCGGCGAATTCGCAAACCCCGTTTCTATGGCGCTTCGTCTGTTCGGAAACCTCGTTGCGGGAATGGTAATCGGCGGACTAATCTACTGGGCGCTCGGAAGCTTCGCAATCCTTATACCGGCAGTTGCGTCGCTGTATTTCGACATCTTCTCGGCGGTTATACAGTCGTACATCTTCATAATGCTCACGATGTCGTATGTCTCGAACGCAGAATGTGATTAATTTCTTTAAAATCGTTTCCCGCGTGGGAATAAAATAAAGTAAATTTTCTTGGAGGAAAACACAATGGATGAAATGAAAATCTTGGCGAACGCTATCGTGCTCGGCGCTTCCGCGCTTGGCGCAGGAACGGCTATGATTGCAGGTATAGGCCCCGGTATCGGCGAAGGTTACTGCGGCGGTAAGGCGGTTGAGTCTATCGCAAGACAGCCCGAAGCTTCCGGTACAATCACAAGAACTATGATTATCGGCGACGCAATCGCTGAAACAACCGGTATCTACGCGCTCGTAATCGCGCTTCTGCTCCTTTATGCAAACCCTCTGTTCGGCAATCTCACAAACGCAATCGGAAACATTGCCGGTGTATAATTAAAGAGGATAAAGTATTTGGGAGGAGTTGAGCAATAAGGTGTTAAACTTAATAAGCGAGGCTGCGGCTCAGGAAACGCTCGCTCTGGTTTCAATCGACCCCGGAACCATAGTGTTTACGCTGATAAACACGCTTATTATCTTCCTCATTTTCAGGATATTCCTATTCAAGCCCGTTTGCAAAATTCTTGACAAGCGCAACGAGATGGCGGCTTCCGAAATCGACGAAGCGCGCAAGGCAAAAGAAGCGGCAAAAAAGGCTGAAGAAGAATACACCGCGCGTCTTGCCGACGCAAAGGCAGAGGCTTCCGAGATTATGAAGCAGGCTACTCTGAGAGCGCAGAAGCGCGAGGAGGAAATTGTCGGCGAGGCAAACAAAAAGGCGGCGGAAATCCGCACAAAAGCGGAGGAAAGCATCGAACGCGACAAACAGCGCGCTCTTAACGAAATCAAGGACGAAATCTCCGAGATTGTCGTTATGGCAGCGGGCAAAATTGTCGAAAAAGAGATTTCCGCTTCCGATAATGAGGAAATTATCTCGAAATTCTTAGAAGAAGTTGGAACTGCAAAGTAACTTCGGAAAGGAATTTTTATGAACGATAAGGCAGAAAAAATCTACGGCGACGCGTTTTTCTCGCTTTGCAGGGAGCAAAATCCCGCAGGACTGAAAGACGTTCTCGGAGAACTTACGGAGCTTGAGAAGATATTCTCGGAAAATCCGGGCTTCACAAAGCTTATGAGCACTCCGACCGTGTCGCTTGATGAAAAGCTCTCGCTGCTCGGCGAGATTATAAAGGCGGGGAATTTGTCGGAGCTTTGCGGGAACCTGCTCTGCGTGCTTTGCGAAAAGCACAGAATGAACTGTTTTTCGGGTATCGTAAAGTACTTCAGGGAACTTTACAACGATGAATTCAAAATCGCCGAAATTACCGTCACAACAAGCGACCCGCTTTCGGACGCGACAAGACAAAAAATCGCGGAGAAGATGTCGAAGGTTATCGGAAAGACCGTTTCTATCACGGAAAAGGTCGATAAGAAGCTTATCGGCGGCATCGTAATCGACTATGGAAGCAGACGCTATGACGGCAGCGTAAGGTCAAGACTTGACGCACTGAAGGGAGAACTCGGTTCGGTAATCTGATTTCCCCCTATAAACCATAAGGAAAGGACTGTATAGAATGGATTTACGCCCCGATGAAATAACGGGCTTGATAAAAGACCGCATCAAGAACTACAACGCGAAAATCCAGCTCGGCGACGTCGGAACGGTTGTAACCGTCGGCGACGGTATCGTTCGTATTCATGGGCTTGAAAACTGTATGCTTAACGAGCTTCTTGAATTTGAGAACGGCGTTCAGTGCATGGCGCTGAACCTTGAGCAGGAGTTTGTCGGCGCGGTTATGTTGGGTTCGGATTCGGGCATCAAGGAGGGCGACAGCGTTAAAAGAACGGGCAGCATCGTGTCCGTACCGGTCGGCGAAGAGCTGCTCGGACGCGTTGTAAACTCCCTCGGAGAGCCGCTTGACGGCAAGGGCGATATTCTCGCAAAGGAAAAGCGCCCGATTGAAAAAATCGCTTCCGGTATCATTACAAGAGAGCCTGTAAACGTTCCTCTTCAGACGGGAATTAAGGCAATCGACAGTATGATTCCGATAGGCAGAGGTCAGCGCGAGCTGATTATCGGCGACAGACAGACGGGTAAAACCGCTATCGCTATCGATACAATCATCAACCAGAAGGGCAAGGACGTAATCTGCATCTACGTTGCAATCGGTCAGAAAAACTCGACCGTTGCGGGCGTTGTTGATACGCTTTCGAGAAACGGCGCTCTTGAATACACAATCGTTGTATCCTCGACCGCTTCCGAGCTTGCTCCGCTCCAGTACATTGCGCCGTATTCCGGCTGCACGATGGGCGAATATTTTATGGAACAGGGCAAGGACGTTCTCGTGGTTTACGACGACCTGTCCAAGCACGCGGTAGCTTACAGAGCGCTCTCGCTGCTTCTGAAGCGCCCGCCGGGACGTGAAGCATACCCCGGCGACGTATTCTACCTCCACTCAAGACTTCTCGAAAGAGCCGCAAGACTTAACAAGGATTACGGCGGCGGTTCGCTGACGGCGCTTCCGATTATCGAAACGCAGGCGGGCGACGTTTCCGCGTATATCCCGACAAACGTAATTTCTATCACGGACGGTCAGATATTCCTCGAAACCGAGCTGTTCAATTCGGGCGTTCGTCCCGCGGTTAACCCCGGTATCTCGGTATCCCGCGTCGGCGGTAACGCGCAGATTAAGGCGATGAAGAAGGTTTCGGGTACTCTGAAGCTCGACTACTCGCAGTATCGTGAGCTTCAGTCGTTCTCGCAGTTCGGCTCCGACCTTGATAAGGATACGAAAGACAGACTTGCAAAGGGCGAAAGAATCGTTGAAGTTCTGAAGCAGGACCAGAATTCTCCGCTTGAGGTTGAAGAACAGGTTGTTATTATCTACGCGGTAATTCACAACTACCTCGCAAGCGTTCCGCTTAACAAAATCAAGCAGTATCAGAAGGATTTGCTTGATAATATCAAGTCCACAAAGCCGGAAATCCTCGACGGAATCCGCACAACCAAAGAGCTTTCCCCCGAAAATGAAACGGCGCTCAAGGACGTTCTTACGAGCTTTGCCGCTTCTTATGCGGGCTGAAAAAGGAGTATTCTATGAAACAGGCTGCTTTTGTACTTGGAATAGTCGGCACAACAATCGCCGTTTTATCGGCGCTTGCGGTCGCATGGCTGTATATTGAAAAAAAGGTTAAGTATATAACCACCGAGGACAACGTCGAATAAAAGGAGCGAAAATTCGCAGGAATTTTGCTTCCTACGGGGGTGATTTTAATAGCAAGCGGAAATATGAAAGCAATCAAGCGCCGCATAAAATCCGTCGGCTCTACAAGACAGATTACAAAGGCTATGCAGCTTGTTGCTTCGAGTAAGCTTCGCAAGGCGAAAGCAAAAGCGGAGCAGGCTCGTCCTTATTTCAACGAATTATACAAGACAATGTGCGAAATAGCTTCCGCAAACACCGATTTCTCCACGATTTATACTGTGAAAAGAGAGGTAAAGCGCAGGCTGTTCATTGTCATTGCCGGTGACAGAGGGCTTGCGGGCGGCTATAACTCGAACATTCTGAAAATGGCGACAGCCGCGCACGCGGGCGACGCGAAAAAACCGAAAATAATCGCAATCGGCAAGAAAGCCGTTGAGTATTTCACAAAGCGCGATTATGATATGGTGGCTTCCTACGCGAATATCGCCGAGGAGATTAAGCCGAATACGGCGCAGGATATCGCAAATCTGGCGATAGATTTGTTTGCGGCGGGAGAAGTTGACGAGGTAAGCGTGTTCTACACGATGTTTGTATCGTCGATGTCGCAGGAGCCGCAGAGTATGAAAATTCTGCCGATGGAAACGGTTGAGCTTGAGGATTACGGCGTAATGACCTACGACCCGTCGCCGGAAGCGGTTTTCAACAGAATTGTGCCGAGGTTTACGGCGTCGCTTTTGCAGTGCGCGGTAGTCGAGAGCTACGCTTCCGAGCAGGGCGCGCGCCGCAC
>DPBR01000039.1:0-440 GCA_003516865.1 Oscillospiraceae bacterium | reverse complement strand
GCAGGGCGCGCGCCGCACGGCAATGGAAAACGCAACGGACAACGCGGACGCAATGACGGAAAACCTGTCGCTGCTGTACAACCGCGCTCGTCAGTCAAGCATTACAACCGAGATTATCGACATCGTGTCGGGAGCCTCGGCTCAGGGATAATTTCAAATGGAGAAACGCTGTTTCTTCAAAGGAAGGACTAGAATATGACGAAACAGAACACAGGCACGATTGCTCAGGTAATCGGCGCAGTTCTTGATATCAGGTTCGCGCCTGACTGCCTGCCTAATCTGCTTAACGCCATAGAAATCGACAATCACGGAAAGAAGCTGGTTGTCGAGGTGGCGCAGCATATAGGCGACGACACCGTGCGCTGCATCGCAATGGGCAGCACGGACGGTCTTGTCAGAGGAATGGAAGCGGTTGACACGGGTTCTTCAATAAAGGTACC
>DPBR01000038.1:7903-10469 GCA_003516865.1 Oscillospiraceae bacterium | reverse complement strand
GTAATTGTGCGGTGTTGCCCTAGATAGTTTTCACTATTTTCAAAAAGCCGCGCTTCTTTTCTTCCCATTTAACGCGCAAGACGAAAACGCGCGGAAAATCACGTTTGGCTGAGCGCGCCGGCGGACTGACGTTTTTTCATTTTTCTCCAGTTTGCAAATCCGTACAAGTCGTTTGCAAAGAACGCTCCGAAGCACACGGCAACCGAGATGTATTTTGCGTTCTCAACGCTCGCCAGAACCCACAAAACAATCAGCACGATATCGTTCGCTGCGTAAGCGAGCGCAAAAAACGGGCTTCTCCTGAACGAGAGATAAACCGCGAGGAAGCTTGTCGTCACGGAAATCGTGCTTGGGATAATATTCGCGGTATCGAGCGCGCTCAGAATGAAGTAAAATCCCACGGTAACAGCCGCCGTCAATATCCACATAAAAACAATTTCCCGCGCGCAGATTGAGTTTACCTTAACCTCGGATTTGTTCCCGTTATACGGGTTTCTCACCCACGAAACGAACGCGAAAACCGCCATCGGCATAGTCATTCCGAGATAGGTTATCATCTCGCCGTAATACGCGAACGAAAGCGAAATTATCCCGTAAAGCAGGCTGAATATAACCATAATAAGCTGACCCGCGGGATTGCCTTTCGCGCAGAAAATAAGCGAAGTTACGCCCACAAGCGAAGCCGCAAGCGTGAGATAATTCTCCCTGTCGAACAGGAAAAACGATATCAGAATAAGCGCCGCAGAACCCGCCCAGAGCGCGATATCCCGTGCCGTAAAGCCCCTCAGTATCCTTTTTTGCATATAAATATCCCTTCAAAAAAACGCCCGCGTACACATCTTCAAAGACCTAACGATGTGTAAACGGACGCTTTAAGCATCTTCTACCCGGTGGCAGTTATCATATTATAGCATATTCCCGCACAAATGTCAACATCAATCTTTTTCGGCGGCGTTTTCATCAAACAAGCTGATTTGGCTCGTATCGGCGGTATCGGGAACGGAATATTCGCCTATTCTGAAATTTATATTCGCCTTTCTCGCCTGAGAACGCTGAAACTCGCGCTTAATCCGATAGATTTTTCCGTCCTTGATGAAATTCGCGCCCGTCTGGTGAAAGCAAAACGGAACATTTTTCTCAACGCACTGCCGCCTGATATCCAAAATCCAGTCGTAATTGCACGGACGCGCGTTATAACCCGATTCGCCGCCGACCGAAACCTCCTCGACGCTCTCGTCCAGATACGCGGAAACGTCGATTTTTTCGAGAAGCGGCGCGATAATAATGGATTTGTGCTTTATTGGAAGCGCTCTGAAAATCGGAAGCCGAAAGTCCGCTCTGTCCTGATTTTCGACCGTGCAGCCGACAAGAACGTTGTCATAGCCGTCGCCCCAATCATCGGGAAGCCGCTCCGCGAGCCTGTCGATACGCTTCGTGAAGAAGTAGAACAGGCAGTCCGAGCGTTCTTTTATCATCTTCCAGCAATCCGCGCGCCAATCGTCCGCGTCGCAAAGCAGGAAATCCGACGTAAAGCAGGTGAAAACAATCTTCCCCGACGGGATTTTATAGCTTCCGTCGCGTTTTCTCTTTACGGGGAGATTAAAGTTCGCGGTTTTGCGGCAAAGGCTGCTTGCGGTCGCGCTTCCATACATTTCGTCCTGCCGATAAACATAGCAGTATTTGCAGCCGGGACTGATTTTCGTGCAGCCGTGCCACGGGTTCCAGTATGCGTATAAATCAAAGTTTTCTTCGGTCATTTTTCCTCCGAGAGAGGTAGGTCAGCGCTATTTTCACGGATTTTTTGGGGTAATTTCGGTAAATACGGGACAAACTCGCCGCAGATTTTGGGATTTTAGTTATGCAAAACCGCGATATCCCCGCGATACTCTCGAAGCGCTCTGCCGCGGTCTTTTCGCGCAAATTCTCGCGGTTGTTGAAGTTATATTTTTCCATAATTCAGGCGGTGTGGAAGGTGTGGAAGCTTGCTATAAACTTTTTATATATTCTATTATTTTCTATACAAAAGGTTTATATAACCTTCCACACTTCCATTGTAATATTTAAGCGCTTACAGGCAAAATAAATCACCCCTAGCAGAAACTAGGAGCAAAATTGGGCTATTGCAGACAATGCAGATGGTATACCCGCGGATTTTCCTCCTAAAATTTTCCCTCGAAAAATTTGGGAGGGAAAACGCAGAAGAGGACGGGCTATCGAAGTCCCTCGCGGGCAAAATAAATCGCCCCTAGAACAAGCTAGGGGCGATAAGGCTGCCGGCACTGCCGGCTGGTGGAGATAAGGGGATTCGAACCCCTGACCTCTTACATGCGAAGCAAGCGCTCTCCCAACTGAGCTATATCCCCAAACTTAATTGCACAAATATTATACCACAATTAATATAAATTGTCAAGCGGTTTTGCCGAAAAAATTGAGAGATAAACCAAGGGTAACACCGCATAATTATTTTCGTTCAATCACGCAGAGAGTTTTCCGTCAGAATGGACAAAACGACCGATGGAATACTTGATGTATTTTGAGGGAGTTTTGGACATTCCGGCGGAAAAAA
>DPBR01000038.1:0-7743 GCA_003516865.1 Oscillospiraceae bacterium | reverse complement strand
TTTGGACATTCCGGCGGAAAAAAATCAAGTGAGTGAATGAAAAAGGCGAAGCCGCTAATTGTGCGGTGTTACCCAAGGTCTATCTCTCAATTTCATTTTCGATAACTAACAAAGCGCCTAAAATCAGCCGATGAACTTCAGAACGCTTTCGGGAAGCTCGGAATTATCCGCAGATACCGTAAGCGTGATGGTGGTATCGGGAGAAATCTTCGAGAGCGCCTCGAACATCTCGCCAACCTTTGCATAATCTCTGCCGGTAATCTTGAGGGTAGCGTCAACAAAGATATCGGTGCAGTCGTGGTCGGACGAAAGAATGCCCGCAACGAAGCCGTAGAACGCGTCAACGCCGTCGATTGCGTAATCCTCAATGTTGATGAGTCTAACCTTGTAGGTTATGTCCGTGTTGAGCGAAGAACCCTTCTGAATTGCAACAACGTTGCCCTTGGACTGCTTCTCCGCGTTGTGAATAGCGTCGATAAGCAGCTTAGTCTTGCCGGAACCTCTTCTTCCCGTGATAATTTTAACCATAATTTACCTCCGTTATAATATATTTTTTGTTGATGAATTTCCTGAAATCAAAGTCCGAGCTTTCTTTCAAGAATAGCCTTCTGGTCCTCATAACCCGGCTTTCCGAGAAGCGCGAACATATTCTTCTTGTAGCTTTCAACGCCGGGCTGGTTGAACGGGTTTACGCCGAGCATATAGCCGCTGAGCGCGCAAGCCTTCTCAAAGAAGTAGATAATCCAGCCAAGCTCGAATTCGTTAAGTTCGGGCGCTTCGAGAACGATATTCGGAACGCCGCCCTCGGTGTGCGCGAGAACGGTTCCCTCAAACGCTTTTCTGTTGACGATGGACATATTCTGGTTTGACAGGAAGTTAAGACCGTCGAGATTGCTCGGTTCGTCCTGCAAAAACAGCTCCTTCTGGGGCTTTGCAAACTGCATTACCGTTTCAAACATAATTCTCGAACCGTCCTGAACGAACTGACCGAGAGAGTGCAAATCCGTTGAGAAAACGGCGCTTGACGGGTAAATGCCCTTGTTGTCCTTGCCCTCGCTCTCGCCGTAAAGCTGCTTCCACCACTCCGCCATCATAGCGAACGAGTTTTCGTAGCTTATCAGCATTTCAACGCTCTTGCCTTTTCTGTAAAGGATATTTCTGAGCGCCGCGTACTTGCAGCAGTCGTTCTTCTCGATATCAAAATCCTTATAAGCCTCTCTTGCCGCGGCAGCGCCCTCCATCAGAGCGTCGATATCGCAGCCCGCGCAGGCAATCGGAAGCAGTCCGACAGCGGTGAGAACCGAGTATCTTCCGCCAACGTCGTCCGGAATAACGAACGATTCATAGCCCATTTTATCGGAAAGTTCCTTGAGGGTTCCGCGAGCCTTGTCGGTTGTCGCGTAAATTCTGGACTTTGCGCCTTCTTCTCCGTAACGCTGAACAAGCAAATCGCGGAAAACTCTGAAAGCAAGCGCGGGTTCGGTTGTCGTTCCGCTCTTGGAAATGATGTTAACCGAGAAATCCTTTCCGTCAACGAGAGAAATAACCTCGTTAAGGTAAGTAGGCGAAAGGCTGCATCCAACGAAATAAATTTCGGTGGTATTTTTCTTAAGCGAGTTATAAAGCGAGGATTTGAGCGCCTCGATAGCCGCTCTTGCGCCGAGATACGAGCCGCCGATGCCTATAACGATGAGGACGCGGCTGTCGCTGCAAATCTTTTCCGCAGCCTTTTTAATTCTCGCGAACTCCTCCTTATCGTAGTTTACGGGCAGGTCAACCCAACCGAGAAAATCGTTACCGGGGCCGTTTCTGTTTTCGAGAGTGTCGTGCGCCGCCTTTACGGCAGGGGCAATTTCAGCAAGCTCGTGGTCCTTCACAAAGCCCTTAAGGTACTTGTCGTCAAGTTTTAATCCCATAATAATCTAATCTCCTTTCACCGTGCCGAGGGTTCGGCACGGTTCTCCAACTATATTATATATTAAAATTGTTTTTTTTTCAAGCCATATACATTTATTTGGCAGATGTTTGCTTTTCAACCGATATTTTTTGTTAATTTTGTACAAATTCCTTACACTGAGCCAACGGAAACATCTCCGTTTCCCGAAAAGACGATATCCGCGTCATTTATCGGGGCAGCCGCAGAAGCCGTTTCTCCCGCCGAATAGTCCCTGAACGCAAGCCATTCGCGCAATTTATCGAGCGTTTCGGGAGTAGAAGCGGACTGCGTTTCGCCTCTGTGAGTAATTTTTGCCGTTCCGCCGCGGTTTATAAGCTGGTTTGCGAGCGCGAACGCCTGCTCGCAGCACACGGGAAGCGCGTTATCGTCGATAAGAATATTCGTTGCGGCAAAGCCCGTGCTCTCGTCAAGCCGCACCAGAAGGCGCTCTTTTTTCGCGGAGAGCTTGTAGTTAATCCGTTTCGGGGAGTCGCCGGGAACGTAATCCCTGTGCTCGCAGCCGGGAAGCCCGCCCGATATCACGGAAACGCCCTCCTCCGCGTCCTCGTCGTCGGCGGGAAGAACGCTTGGGATAAGCTCCGGACCCGCGTATTCGACAACTCTCGGCAAAACCGCTTTCCGCGCCGTCTGACCGCAGGGGATTTTCAGGTTGAAAAGTCCCGCGAAATCGCGGATTGTAATCAAATCGAGATTAAGCCCGTTCAAGCCGCAGTGACGCACGCGAAAGCTGCCTTTAAGCGTTTTCGACCTGCCGAAAAGCAGCGACGTTCTTATATTAATACGTTCCTCGGCGGAAAGCCAAAGCTCGATATACGGAATGAAGCAAAAGCCCGTTTTCGCGATTTTCACCTCAAATTCGACGATTTCACCGACCCGCGCCGTTCCCGAAAGCGGACAAAGCTCGGCTTTAAACCGCTTTTTCGACAGGAACAGCAGCGCCGATGAAATAACCGAAACGCCGCCGATGATGTAAACCATCGCCCAGCCGATATCCGCGTTCAAAAACGTCACAAACAGCGCCGCGAAAAACAGCGCCTGAATAATGCTTGCAAGATGCGTCATTTCTTCATTTTCCTCTTGGTTCGTCTGATGATGCGATAGTCCTTGTAAAGCCGTTTTGCGGATATTTCGGGCGATTTCCCGCCATACAGAAGCATATCCGCGCTCTGCGTAATTTCATCGGCTTCCTTTTTAAGACCGAGCGAGCGCTTGATTATCGCGCCGACTTCTCCCGCGGCGGTTGATTCAGGCTCAATCCCGCTTATCGAACAAGCAAGCCTGCGCGTTCTGAGGTAAATTCTGCGGATTTTCCCGTCATTGCCGCCGAAAAGAAGCGAAACCGCAAACGCAGCCTCGGAAATCGGCTTTCTGAACACAATCGCGAGAATTGCCGCGCCCGCAGTCGAAATCAGTATAATAAGCGCCAAAGACGTGAATTGTTCGTTTGAATTTGCCTCGCGGGCGTATTTTGTGCCGTCGATTTCAAGCCAGCCGTGACCCTCGATATAGCACATCGAATAAGCGTGGGCATTCGCGGGCTTAACCGCGCATCTTCCGTATTCATCAATATTTTCGCTGTCCGGAACGAATCCCTCCGTATACCGCGCCGGGATTCCCGCCGCTCTGAGGAGGAGAGTTGTCGCTGTCGCATAATCCGAGCAAATTCCGCGACGGCTCTCGAAAAGAAAATAATCCGCCGTCATTTTTTCGGGAATGAAATCGAGGTCATAGACAAATCCCGCTTCGCCGAACCACTTTTCAATAGCCCGCGCTTTCTCGTAATCCGAGGTAATCCCCGCCGTGATTTTGTCCGCGAGAGCGGTAATTTCGGGGCTAATCGGGTTTTCTTCAAGCGTCCGCGAGAGGTAATTCCGCGCAATGTTTCTCTCGGTTATGAAGTTATCTCTGAGCGTTCTGGAAATCACGCCCTCGTCCTCGGCGGCGTCCAAAAGCTCGTCGAAATTCACTCGGTCAAACAGCGAAATAAGGCTTGTGTTCGGGGAAAAATATGTAAATTGAATGGAATAAGAAGCGTTCGCGCCGAAATTTCCGTCCGTGAAAATCTCGTCCTTGCGCGTTCTGTAAATATCTCCCGAATACCCCGGAATATACACCATATGTGTGTTGTTCGGGTGAATGATAACTCTGGTGTTCGTGCCGTCCGCAACGGATATCGTCATATTTGCCTGCCGCGAATAGCCTGTGCTCAGCGCGAGAAGCTCGTCCGCGTATTCGCTAAGATTTCCGTTTCTCGCGCCTTCTTTCAGCTTTTCCGCAAGCACGTTTACGTCAAGCGACATCTGCGTTTCTTCCCAGCCGCCCCAGCCGGTCGTGTAATCCGAAAGCGTCGTCCAGCCGTTTTCGCCGTCATATTTATCGAACGACCAGCGGCTCAAAAGCGGAAAATAATACGATGACGCGTAAAAAAGCACGTTGTCCGAGGGCTTGTTTGCGCCGGTATTCACGCTGCTGCTCTTGGAAAAATTCGAGAGCGTGTTTCTGCCGTAGAACGTTGATTTCTTGTTAAAAACGGTGTCGAGATAATCACCCATCGGCGTATCGGCGCTTCTCGGAATAACCGTAAGCAAAAGCGCCGAAATCACGCCGAAAACAGCGATTGACGCAATCCGCTCTTTTCGGGAACTTTTGTCGTCGATATAAACGATATCTTTGGGAAATTCGGGTCTTGCCGAACCCAGAACCGCAAGTCCGAAGCCGACCGCAAGAAATACCGTAAATCCCGCAGGAAGCCCGCCCGCCGTTCTCGCGGATAAAATCATCGGGATAAGCGCGGGAAGCAGCAAAAAGCTCGGTCTTGGGAGATAAACGCTGAAATAGCACGTTGAAAATCCAAAAATACACGAGAAAATGAAAATTGCCGTTCCCGCAAATAAGATATCGAACGTTTCGGAATTTTTGAAGATAAAGTCGACGAAAAGCGACGATGAACTTTGATTAAAGACCACGCCGATTAAAATTGCCGAAGAAATCGCAGTCGCTGCGAACGCCATAACCGCGAACGCCCTTTTCTTACGAAACGCATAGAAAAGCATATAAATCCCGAAAGAAACGACGGTCATTATTATAGTGCAGGCAAGCGCCTGCTGTCTGCACAGAACGTACATCAGCGCCGCGCTCATCGAGCACAGATATATAAGCGCGGTTATCGCCTCCGCGCCCTGATATTGCGGACGAACCTTTTTATTCATCGAATATGCTCCCAAAAATGCTTATCTGCCGTTGTAAATATAAAGCCTTGCTTTCATCATTCCGTTGTAGAGCTTGCGGTTTTTCGCCGCTTTAAGCCCGAAAACGCTCTCAAACTCCTCGTCCGGCGTGATAACATAAAGGCTGTTTTCGCCGAGAGGAATAAGCCGCGAACCCATAATCCCGTATAATTCCCGCGCCTGCGACAGCTCCAACATTCTTTCGCCGTACGGCGGGTTTGTGATAATTTTCACGGGGATTTTCGGGGCGGTAAAATCTCTGATATCACGCTTTTCAGCGCGGATACACTTCTCAACGCCCGCGATTTTCGCATTTTGCTTCGTCAGTTCAACGCAGTTTTCGTCGATATCGAAGCCCATTCCGAGAAAATCCGCGTCGGTTCTGATAAGCGAACGCGCTTCCTCGCGCGCCTCTCTCCAGACGTTTTTCGGAATGAACGGAAGATTTTCTCCCGAAAAATGCCTGTTAAGTCCAGGCGCAATTCCGAGCGCTTTCATCGCGCTTTCAATCAGCATTGTTCCCGAACCGCAGAACGGGTCCACAACCGTATCTCCCGCGCGAACCCTCGCGATATCGACAATTCCCGCCGCAAGCGTTTCGCGGATAGGCGCGGCGTTGCTTTCGCGGCGATAACCGCGCTTGTGAAGCCCCGCGCCGCTTGTGTCGAGCGTGAGCGTAAACATATTCTTCATCAGCGAAAAGCGGATTTTCCGCTCCGCGCCGTCCTCAGGGAGAACATTCAGCCCATACGCCTTTCCGAGATTGACCGCCATCGCCTTTTTCACGATTTTCTGGCAGGCGGGAACGCTTGTGAGCTTTGAATTAAGCGAATGTCCGTTGTTCGGGAAGGCGTCGTTTCTGCCGATATAATCGGACAGCGGAAGCTTTTTTATGCCTTCGAAAAGCTCGTCGAACGTTTCCGCGCGAAATTCGCCGAGAATGATATTAATGCGCTCTGCCGTTCGCGAAAGGATATTCGCCCTCGCGCAGACGGCTTCGTCCCCCGAAAAGCAAACCCGCCCGTCCGTCACGGCGATATCCTCGCCGCCCGCTTTTTTTATCTCAAACGACAGCGTTTTTTCAAGCCCGAAATGACAGGGCGCGACAAATCTGAATTTACTCATACAAGACCGCTTTCAAGCGCTTTTTTGCCGATATCCCTGCGGAAATGCGCCTTTTCAAAAGATATTTTGCTTACCGCGTTATATGCGCCGTCAAGAGCGGTTTTGAGGTTATCGCCCGTTGCCGTAACGCCGAGAACGCGTCCGCCCGCGGTGTAGAATTTGCCGTTTTCAAGCTTTGTTCCCGCGTGATAAACATAAGCGCCGTCCGTCTGACCGTTTTCGTCAAGACCCGCGATTTCCTTTCCCGTTTCGTACTTTTCGGGATAGCCGCCGCTCGCCATAACAACGCACGCGCAAGCCTTATCGCTCCATTTTATGTCGAGATTTTCGAGCGTTTCGTTATAAACCGCCTCGATGATATCGACAAAATCCGTTTCGAGAAGCGGGAGAACAACCTGCGTTTCCGGGTCGCCGAAGCGGCAGTTGTACTCGACGACTTTCGCGCCCTCGTCCGTGAGCATAAGTCCGAAATACAGACAGCCCTTGAACGGTCTGCCCTCCGTCTGCATCGCCTTTATTGTCGGGAGAAAGATTTTCTCCATGGCTTCATCGGCGATTTCCTTTGTATAACAGGGGTTAGGCGCGATTGTTCCCATTCCGCCCGTGTTCAAGCCCTCGTCGTTATCGTTTGCGCGCTTGTGGTCCATCGAAGAAACCATCGGCTTAACTGTTTTTCCGTCCGTGAACGCAAGAACCGTAACCTCGACTCCGCGCATAAATTCCTCGATAACAACCTCCGCGCCGCTCTTTCCGAACTTTCCGTCAATCATCATCGACTTAACCGCGTCCGCCGCCTCTTCAAAATTCTGCGCGATGATAACGCCCTTTCCGAGCGCAAGTCCGTCGCATTTTATAACAGCGGGATAGCTGTTTCTTTCCTTAATGTAAGCGACAGCCTTTTCTGCGTCCGTAAACGTTTCATAAGCCGCCGTGGGGATTCCGTACTTCTTCATAAGCCCCTTTGAAAACGCCTTGCTTCCCTCGAGAACGGCGGCGTTCGCGCGCGGACCGAACGTCTTGAAGCCCTTTTCGTTAAGCTTGTCCACAAGCCCCATTACAAGCGGGTCGTCCGGCGCGACAAAGACGTAATCGGGCTGTAATTTCTCCGCAAGAGCGCAAATTCCCTCAAGGTCGGTCGCCTTTACGGGGAAACACTCCGCAATGCGCGATATACCGCCGTTTCCGGGCGCGCACCACAGCTTTTCGACTTTCGGAGATTTTTTCAATGCCGCGGCGATTGCGTGTTCTCTTCCGCCGCCGCCAACTATCAAAATGTTCATAATCACGATTTCCTTTCAAAGGCTTCACCGCATAATTATTGTCGTGCAAACGCGCAGTCAGATTTTTCGTCAGATTGTACAAATTGAGTGCAGGAAGGCTGTCGCCTTTCAAGCGAAATTTGTGCAGAATGACGGAAAAGATGCAAGCGAGTGC
>DPBR01000043.1:16685-20070 GCA_003516865.1 Oscillospiraceae bacterium | reverse complement strand
AGGAGAACGGCTCGCTTAAAGCCGAAAACGAGCAGCTTCTGAAGGTCAAGAGTGAATTTGAGAAGCTGTCAAAGCGCTTTTCGGAGCTTGAGGGGAAGAACGAGCAGCTTTGCGAAACGCTGAATGAAGCGAATAAACAGGCTGCCGAAGCGGCTTCGCTGAAAAAGGAGCTTGAAGAAGCGAAGAAGAACGCCGATTTGCTTGAAAAGAAGAACGCGCAGCTTTCGGCGGCTTCAAAGGATAACGCGGACAGCGTTGAGGCGCAGAAAAAGCTCGTTTCCGAGAAAGAAAAGCGTATTGCCGAGCTTAAAAAGGAAAATGAGAAAGCGGTGAGCGTTTCCGCGGAGAATAAGCGGCTGCTTGAAAAGCTTGACAAGGCGCAGAACTTTGAGGAAGCGTTCCACCGTGAGAAAAAGCGCGCGGACGCTGTTGAAATTGAGCGCAACACGCTTAAAGCTGCGAATGATACGCTTAACAAGAGTATGTCCGATTTCAGGAACAGAGCCGAAAACGCCGAGAAAAAGGCGAAGGCGCTGACCGAAGAAACCGCCGCAAAGGATAAGCGGATAAAGGAGCTTTCGGAGAACAGCGAAGCCGAAAAGAAGCTCTCGGAGCAGCTTTCCGCGTCGAAGAAAGAATATGAGGAGCTTGCCGCGGAGTATGATAAGCTTGATAAGGCGAATTCCGCGCTGAAAAGCGAAGTTGACGTGCTTGAAAAGGCGAAGAAGCAGCTTGAATCGGGAAATTCCGACAGAGAAAAGCTTGACAAGGAGCTTGATTCGGTGAACGCGGAGCTTAAGAACGCTAAAAAAGAGCTTGGCGAGAAGATGTCCGAGATTGACGGAATGAAGGAAAAGCTGTCGAAGCTTGAAAGCGAGAACGCCGATTTGAAGGAAAACGGCGGCGGCGACCTGAAAAAAGAGGTTGAAACGCTGCGTGAAAAAACGGACGAGCTTGCCGCAAAGAACGCCGACCTTTCAAAGGAAGTCAAGTCACTGAAAAAGACGAACGCTTCGCTTGACAAACAGCTAAAGGAAATGCTTGAGGACGGACAGCTTACATTATGAACGAGATTTTAGCGCCCTGCGGAGGGGTTGAAAGTCTGGCTGCGGCTCTGAACGCGGGGGCGGACGCTGTTTATGTTGGAATGAAGAAGTTTTCGGCGCGTAAAAACGCCGAAAATTTTTCTGACGAGGAGCTTTCGTGGGCAATCCGCGAGTGCCATAAGCGCGGCGTGAAGCTTTATGTGACGCTGAATACTCTGATTTATGATGATGAAATCGAGGAATTTTCCAAGTGCGTGGAAACTGCGGCGGAAAGCGGCGCGGACGGCTTGATAATACAGGATTTGGGAGCGATGTATATTGCGGAGAAAATCTGCCCCGAACTCCCTCGGCACGCGTCAACGCAGATGTCGCTTAACAGCATAAGCGGCGTGAAAGCGGCGGAACAGCTCGGTTTTGCGCGCGCGGTAATCGGCAGGGAGCTTTCGGAGCGAGAAATCCGCGATATTTCCGAAAACACGGACATCGAGCTTGAAATTTTCGTTCACGGCGCACTTTGCGTCTGCATAAGCGGACAGTGCTATATGAGCAGCGTTCTCGGCGGAAGAAGCGGAAGCCGCGGGCTTTGCGCGCAGCCGTGCCGCCTTGATTTCACCTGCGGAAGCCGCCACAGCGTGATTTCGCTGAAAGACAGCTCGATTATCGGGCATTTGCGCGAGCTTCCCGAAATAGCCTCGTTCAAAATCGAGGGAAGAATGAAACGTCCGGAGTACGTTGCGTGCGCGGTTGACGCGTGTCGGAAAAGCCTTGACGGCGAAAAATACGATAAAAACCGTCTTGGCGGGATTTTTTCGCGCGGCGGTCTTACAGATGGATATTATACGGGAAAACTGAATGATATGCAGGGCGTGCGCGGCAAGGAAGACGTTGAAAATTCCGCGAAAGCGCTCAGCGGAATTAAGGAGATTTACAAGTCTGAGTATCCGAGAATAAGCGTTGATATCGCGGTTAAAATCGGCGGAAAAATGACCGCGCGGGCTGGCTGCTCTTACGGTGAAATCTTGGTTGAGAGCGACTTCGTTCCCGAACCGGCAAGCGGTTCTGCTATTGATGAAACGGCTGTTTGCGAACGAATGAAAAAGCTTGGCGGAACGCAGTTTAAGGCAGGGAAAATCACGGCTTCGGCTGAAAGCGGGCTGTACGTTTCCGCAGCGGCGCTGAACGCTCTCAGACGTGAAATCTGCGGTAGGCTTGAAGCGCTCGTCTTGGAGAAAAACACGCCTGAATATAGAATTTCGACTTTTGAATATTCTCACGAAAATGTGAATAATATACAAGATGAAATTCATTTTCGAGCCGAAGTTTACGACGAAAACCAGCTTACACAGGCGCTTGAACTGCCGCTCGAGCTGGTTTACGCGCCGATGGGGCTGCTCTCGGAGAAAACGCCGAATAAGGAAAAAATCGTGATTATACCGCCGTTTGTGCTGTCGGACTGCGAGGAAGAAACGGAAAGACGGCTTGACGCATTGCGCGAAATCGGCTTTACAAAGGCGCTCGCGCACACGCTCGGACACGCTTATCTGCTGAAAAAGCACGGATTTTCTGTGCTCGGCGGCTTCAGAATGAACGTGCTGAACGGGCTTTCCGCGCGGGTTTGCGAGGATTTTGGCTTCGAGGATATCACGCTTTCGTTCGAGGGAACGGCACAGAAGCTCTCGGAGATTAGCTGCGGCATTCCGCGCGGAATAATCGCATACGGCAGGCTTCCGCTGATGATAATGCGCAGGTGTCCGATAGCGGACGGCGCGGCTTGCGGGAAGAAAACGCCGTTTGGCGAGGGAAAATCCTGCGGCGGCGCGATTTTCGACCGACTTAGCAATAAAATCCCCGTTCAATGCGGCGGGAACAGCGTCGAGCTGCTCAACCCCGACGTGCTTGTGATGAGCGATAAGCGCGAAACGCTTGGAAAATTCGACTTCTGCGTGCTGAAATTCACCGATGAAACGGATATTTCACCGATTTTCGAGATGTATAAAAACGGAAAAAAGCCCTCAGGCAAACTCACGAGAGGACTTTATTACAGGGGCGCAATATAACAAAATATAACAAAAAAACTCCCGCCGAAACGGGAGTTTTTACTTTGCGGTAATCAAACGAGAACGTTCAGAAGCTGACCTTTTCCGTCGGGAGAAGGCATATTCGCCATCATATCCGTGAACGCTTCCATAGTCTGCTGCGTAGCGTCAAGGTTCTTTTTGAGCATTCCGACAGACAGCGCATTCTGAAGGTTAGCCGCCGCCATACCCATAGAAAGCTGCGCGATTTGCATTTCCATAAAACACGCCTCCTTTGCTGTTTTAAGGCTACACCGCATAATT
>DPBR01000043.1:11997-16430 GCA_003516865.1 Oscillospiraceae bacterium | reverse complement strand
TTCAAGGGAGTTTTGGATATTATGACGGAAAAATATCAAGCGAGTAAATGATAAAGGCGTCAGCCGGTAATTGTGCGGTGTTGCCTTAATTATATCACATCAAAACCCCTCTGTCAAGGGATTTTTACAGGCTTTTTAAAAAATGATAAAAAATGCGAAGAAAATCACTTGATTTTTTGGAAATAATGTTGTATAATGTAAGTGTTAAGCTGTTGCTTTATTTTTAATGTTAAGGAGCTTTTTAAAATGGAAAATAATATTCTCCTTGAAAGCGGTACAAACGAGCTTGAGGTGCTGGAATTTATGGTAGGCGCTCAGAGCTTCGGCATTAATATTGCCAAAGTTAATGAGATTATGAACTATCAGCCTATGATTCCCGTTCCCGATTCGCCTCCTGAGTTCGAGGGCGTTTTCACGCCTCGCGATACGGTTATTTCCGTTATTGATTTACATAAAGTTCTTCATAAGGAGAGTGCCGACCCCGACCACGATTTGCTGATAATCTGCCATTTCAACCAGATGGACGTGGGATTTCACGTTTCTTCGGTTAAGGGAATACAGCGCATTTCTTGGGAAGATATCGAGAAGCCGCCGAGAATTTCCGGCGACGGTTCGCATAATATCGCGACGGGAATTGCAAAGCTTTCCGACAGGATTATTCTTATACTTGATTTCGAGAAGATTGTGTCCGATATCAACCGTTCCGCGGTAATTGACGCAAGCGGAATTATGCAGACCGACTCCGACAAGTCGGAGAAGCATATTGTAATTGCGGAGGATTCGCCGTTTTTGAATACGCTTATCCAGAACACGCTTGCGGACGCGGGCTATAAGAATGTTGTTTCGTTTGACAACGGCAAGGACGCTTGGGATTACATAAGCGGTCATAAGTCGGTTGGCGGCGATATCCGCGACCAGATTTCCTGCCTGATAAGCGATATTGAGATGCCGAAAATGGACGGACATCACCTTACGAAGCTGATTAAGGACGACGACGTGCTCAAGGCGATACCGGTATTTCTGTTCTCGTCGCTGATTAACGAGCAGATGAGGATTAAGGGCGAGAGCGTTGGCGCGGACGCGCAGTTCTCGAAGCCGCAGATAGGCAACCTTATAAACTACATCAACGAGCATATCTGATAAAAACAGCCCCGTGAATTTTTCGCGGGGCTTGACTATTGGGATAAAGTGTGGTACAATATATAGTGGACGTTTGCGGTTAGTCTATATGGCAAAATCGCTTTAATATGTGAAAGAAGGTTATCTGTATGACAAAAATTGACGTATTTTCGGGATTTCTCGGAGCGGGTAAAACCACTCTTATAAAGAAGCTTCTGAAAGAGGGATATGACGGAGAAAAGCTTGTTCTTATCGAGAACGAGTTCGGCGAAATCGGCATTGACGGCGGATTTATGAAGGACGCTGGAATTGAAGTAACCGAGATGAATCAGGGCTGCATCTGCTGTTCGCTTGTCGGCGATTTCGGAAAAGCGCTGAAAAAGGTGCTTGACGAGTACTCTCCCGACAGAATTATAATAGAGCCGTCGGGAGTTGGAAAGCTTTCGGACGTAATCAAGGCGGTTATGGACGTAAAGAGCGATGAAATCGTGCTGAACAGCTATACGACCGTGTGCGACGCTTCAAAAATCAAGATGTATATGAAGAACTTCGGCGAGTTCTACAAAAATCAGGTTGAAACGGCAAAGACGATTGTGCTGAGCCGCACGCAGAAGCTGTCCGAGGAGAAGCTCGCGGAAGCTGTTGCAATGATAAAGGAGCTTAACGACCACGCGACTATCGTTACGACAAACTGGGACGAAATCAGCGGAAAGCAGATTCTTGCCGCAATGGAGAACGAGAACAAGTTTGCCGAGGATTTGCTCAAGGAGGAGCTTGAACATCACCACCATGATGAAGATGATGATTGCTGCCACGACCACGATGAGCACGAACATCATCACCACCACGATGACGGCGAGGAGTGCCATTGCCACGACCACGATGAACACGAACATCATCACCACCATGAGGACGGCGAGGAGTGCCATTGCCACGACCACGACGAGCACGAACATCATCACCACCATGAGGACGGCGAGGAGTGCCACTGCCACGACCACGATGAGCACGAACATCATCATCATCACGCGGACGAAGTTTTCACGTCTTTTGGCGTAGAAACCGCGAAAAAGTTTACGAAAGAGGGACTTGAAGCCGCTCTTGCAAAGCTTTCGGGCGAAGAATACGGCACTGTTCTGAGAGCGAAAGGCATTGTCGCGGGCGAAAACGGCTGGTTCGAGTTTGATTTCGTGCCTGAGGAATACGAGATAAGAGCGGGTTCGCCGGACGTTACGGGAAAAATGTGCGTAATCGGCTCGAAGCTTGACGAAAAGAAGATTAAGGCTTTGTTTGGAGTGTAAAATATGGAATTACCGGTTTATTTAATGACGGGTTTTCTGGAAAGCGGAAAGACCTCGTTTATTTTGGAAACGCTGAACGATAAGCAGTTCAGCCGCGGCGAAAAAACGCTTGTAATCGCGTGCGAACAGGGAGAAGTTGAGTTTGACGAGCGTATTCTGAAGGCGTCCAAGTCGGTTGTCGAGTATATCGAGGACGAGGAGGACTTCAACGCCGACAATCTGAACGCGCTTGTCGCAAAGCACAAACCCTCGCGCATTATGCTTGAGTACAACGGAATGTGGAGTCTGCGCGATATGGCGGTAAAAGCGCCGAAAGACTGGATTTTCTATCAGATTTTTATGTTCGTTGACTTCACGCGCTTTGATATGTATCTGAACAATATGCGACAGCTTTTGTCCGATGATATCGCGGTATCCGACCTTATCATATTCAATCGCTGCGAGCAGGGAAAGGTTGATAAAAAGCGTCTGCGCCGCATTATAAAGCCGCTTAATCCGAGAATTGATATGATGTTCGAGTACAAGGACGGCTCGATTGAACAGGGATTTCAGGGGGACGACGAAATGCCGTTCGACGTGAAAGCCGACCCTATCGACATAATTCACGATGATTTCGGGCTGTGGTATGTTGATATTATGAGCAACGCGGCGCGCTATAAAGGCAAAAATCTGCGCGTTCGGGGAATTGTATTCCGCGCGTCAAACGTGCCGAAGGGATATTTCGTGATATCGCGAAAGGCGATGACTTGCTGCGCGGACGATATTCAGGTTGTCGGAATACTCGTAAAATCGCCCGATGAAAGCAAATTCAAGGACGGCGATTGGGTCGAGGTATCGGGAAAGGTTATCGCGGAGAAACAGGCGGCTTACAAGGGCGTAGGACCTGTAATTCTCGCGGACAGCGTTCTCCCGACTGAAAAAGCGGAGAGCGATTTGGTTTATTTCAATTGACGAGGAAAAGAAAATGAAGCTGAGATTTTACAACGCGAAAATCCTTACAATGGAGAGCGAAAGCGTCATAAACGGCGAACTTTGCACGGACGGCGGCAGAATAACCTACGTCGGTGAAACGGCTCAGGCGGGCGATTTTGACCGTGAAATCGACCTTTCGGGAAATCTGATAATTCCGGGCTTCAAGAACGCTCACGCGCATACGGCGATGACGTTTCTGAGGTCTTACGCGGACGATTTGCCGCTTAACGATTGGCTTTATAATCAGGTCTTTCCGCACGAAGCGAAGCTTACCGAGGAAGCGGTCTACACGTTCACTCAGCTTGGAAATATGGAATATCTAACGAGCGGAATTACGGCGAGCTTTGATATGTATATGAAGCTTCCCGCGTGCGCGAAAGCGAACGTTGATATGGGCTTCAGAACGGTAATCTGCGGCTCGATAAACGATTTCGGCGGTACTGTCGAGGGTATGGAGGAGGAGTACGATACCTACAATAACTACAATCCTCTGATATCCTATCAGCTCGGTTTTCACGCGGAATACACCACAAAGCGCGAAACTTTGGAGGGAATGGCGAAACTGTCGCAGAGGAAGAAGGCGCCGCTTTTCGCTCACAACAGCGAAACGAAAGCCGAGGTTGACGGCTGCTTTGAGCGGTATAATATGTCGCCGACGCAGCTTTTCGACAAGCTTGGAATGTTCGAGTACGGCGGCGGGGGATTTCACTGTGTGTGGTTTGATGAACACGATATGGAGATTTTCCGCGAGAAGAATCTCTTTATGGTGACAAATCCCGCGTCTAACCTGAAGCTTGCAAGCGGAGTTGCGCCTATTTGCGAGATGAAGCGCAGGGGAATGAAGAATTTCGCGATAGGAACGGACGGACCTGCTTCAAACAACTGTCTTGATATGTTCCGCGAGATGTTCCTTGTCGCGGGACTTCAGAAGGTTAAGGAGAACGACGCGGCGGCGTGTCCCGCGTTTGGCGTGCTTGAAATGGCGACAAAAGGCGGCGCGCTTGCTATGGGACTGCGCGGCTGCGATGTGCTTGCGGCGGG
>DPBR01000043.1:0-11774 GCA_003516865.1 Oscillospiraceae bacterium | reverse complement strand
TGCGATGTGCTTGCGGCGGGAAAATGCGCGGATTTCGCGGTTATCGACCTCAGACAGCCGAATATGCAGCCGCTTCACAATATCGCGAAAAATCTCGTTTACGCAGGCTCGAAGCAGAACGTGAAAATGACGGTTGTAGACGGAAAAATCCTCTATGAGGACGGTAAATTCACGACCGTTGACGCGGACGAGGTTTACGAAAGAGCGAACCGAATTGCAAGGGAAATTTGCGGAGATTAAGGAGCAGAGATGAAAATTCTTGTTACCGGAGGAACGGTGTTTGCAAGCCGTTTTACGGCGGAGTATTTCGCAAGGGACAACGAGGTGTATGTCCTCAACCGCGGAACAAAACCGCCTTCTGAGCGAGTTCACACGATTATCGCGGACAGGCATACTTTAGGCGATACGCTGAAAAAGTACAGCTTTGACGCGGTGATTGACGTCTGCGCGTATAACGAGGACGATGTGCGGAATTTGCTCGGCGCGTTGGGCGATTTCGGGACTTACATTCTGATAAGCTCAAGCGCGGTTTATCCCGAAACGCTTCCGCAGCCGTTTCGCGAGGAAAACGAAGTCGGCGCGAACAAAATCTGGGGCGATTACGGAATAAACAAGATAAAAGCGGAGAATTTTGCTGCAAAACACTGTAAAAAAGCATATTTTATCCGCCCGCCTTATCTTTACGGAAAGATGAACAATTTGTACCGTGAAGCGTTTGTTTTTGAGTGCGCGGAGCGTGATTTGCCGTTTTATATGCCGAATGACGGGAAAATGGGCTTGCAGTTTTTCGATATCGAGGATATGTGCCGATTTATTGAAATTCTGCTTGAAAAGCAGCCCTCCGAGCGCGTTTTCAATGTCGGAAATCCCGAAAGCGTTTCGATTTGCGATTGGGTTAAGGCTTGTTTCGGAACGCTCGGAAAAACGCCCGAAATCCGCTTTGTCGAGCCGAATAATGAGCAGAGAAATTTCTTTCCGTTTTATAACTACGAGTATTTTCTCGACGTCACGAAAATGCTTTCGCTTATGCCCGAAACGAAGCCGCTTGAAGTCGGCTTGAAGCAGTCGTATGAATGGTTTGCGGACAATCGCGGAGAAGTCCGCAGAAAGCCGTATTTTGATTATATTGAGAAGAATTTGAGAGGATAATATGCCTTTTTTGCCAGTTTGCAGAAGCGATATGGAGGAGCGCGGGATAGAGCAGCTTGACTTTATCTGCGTGACCGGCGACGCTTATATTGACCACCCGACGTTCGGAATTGCGATTATTTCGCGTATGATAGAGGCGGCGGGCTTTTCCGTCGGAATAATATCACAGCCGCTCAGCGACAATGATTTCCGCGCGCTCGGAACGCCGAAGCACTGTTTTATGGTGACGGGCGGGAATATCGACAGTATGGTGTCGAATTATACGGTAGCCCTGAAAAAGCGCAACGACGACGCTTATTCTCCCGGCGGGATAGGCGGAAAGCGCCCCGACCGCGCCGTTATCACATATTGCAGGGCGCTGAAGCGGCTTTTTCCCGATGTTGAGATTGAGATAGGCGGGCTTGAAGCGTCGCTGCGTCGTTTCGCGCACTATGATTACTGGAGCGACAGCGTAATGCCGTCGATTTTGGTTGACAGCGGCGCGGATTATCTGATGTACGGAATGGGCGAGGTTACGCTCTCCGAGATGCTCAACCGCTTCAAACAGGGACAAAAGCTTGCGGATATGCACGATTTGCGAGGTATCTGTTATCTCACAAAGCCCGAAAATACTCCGTTCGGGGCTGTTCAGTGCGATAGCTTTGAGATTGTCCGCGAGAACAAGAAGGCCTATGCGAAATCCTGCCGCAAGCAGTACGACGAGCAGGACGAGGTTTACGGAAAAACGATTGTACAGCGCCACGGAAATATGATGCTCGTTCAGAACCCGCCGCAGCGCTCCGTAACGCAGAGCGAGTTCGATTACGCATACGAGCTGCCTTATATGAGAACGTATCACCCGATGTATGAGAAATTCGGCGGCGTGCCTGCGATACAGGAAGTCGAGTTTTCGATAACCCACAACCGCGGCTGTTTCGGATTTTGCAATTTCTGTTCAATAGCACTTCATCAGGGGCGAAAAGTCCAGACGAGAAGCGAAAATTCCGTGTATAACGAAGCGGTAATGCTCTCGGAAAAGCCGAATTTCAAGGGATATATACACGACGTCGGCGGACCTACAGCGAATTTTCGTCACCCGTCCTGCGAGAAACAGGAAGAACACGGCTTGTGCAAGGGAAGAAAGTGCCTTGCGCCGACGCCATGCAAGAACATAAACGCCGACCATTCCGATTATATCGCGCTTTTGCGTAGGCTTCGCGCGATAAAGGGCGTGAAAAAGGTGTTTATCCGTTCGGGAATACGCTTTGATTATATGCTTCTGGAGAAGAACAACCGTTTCCTTGACGAGCTTGTGGAGTTTCACGTCAGCGGACAGCTCAAAGTTGCTCCCGAACACGCTTCAAACCGCGTTCTCGACTATATGGGAAAGCCGCATATCGAGGTTTACGAGGAGTTTGAGAAGCGATTTTACGCGTCGACGAGAAAGTGCGGAAAAGAGCAGTATCTCGTGCCGTATCTGATGTCGTCGCACCCCGGCTGTACGCTTGCGGACGCGATTGAGCTTGCGCTTTTCGAGAAGAAGCACAATATCCGACCCGAACAGGTTCAGGACTTTTATCCGACCCCGGGAACCGTTTCCACGGCAATGTTCTACACGGGGCTTGACCCGTACACGATGGAGCCTGTTTTCGTTCCTCGGACAACGGAGGATAAGGCGATGCAGCGCGCTTTGCTGCAATATTTTATGCCGAAGAACCGCGAGCTTGTTGAAAAGGCGCTTACGATAGCGAAGCGCCGCGACTTAATCGGCTTTGGAAAGGACTGCCTTATCGCGCCGTCAAAGCCTGCCGAGAGAACGGCGAAGCCCGAAAGGAACAGAAATGGCGAGAAGAAAAGCAAATCATACGCGAAAAAGCCGAAAAAGCGCTAAAAAGCTGCTTGAAACGGCGGCGTCCGCGGCATTGCTTGCGATACTTACGTTTGCGCTGATTGTTTTCGTAAACGAGAAGTTTATCAGGTGGGATTTCATACCCTCGTCCGCGGATATCGTACACTTTTTCGGCGGCGGCGGAACGCCTTATGTAAAGCCGCTTGACGATGAAGCCGCGGTGTATTTCATCGACGTCGGACAGGGCGACTGCGAGCTTATCCGCACGAAGAACTGCAATATACTGATAGACTGCGGCGAGGAGGAGAACGCGGACGAAGTAATCGGGTTTATACGCTATTCGGGCGTTGAGCGGCTGGATTATGTAATTGCCACGCACCCTCATTCAGACCACATCGGCGGAATGTACAGAATACTCGAAAGCTTTGACGTCGGAACGGTAATTATCCCGAAAATACCGCGGGATATTGCGCCAAATACGCTGTTTTACAGCAAAATGCTGAATACGATTAAAAATCGCGGGATAAACCGCGAGTATTCGGCTGCGGGAAAGATTTATACGCTCGGCGAAAACGCTTCGCTTGAAATAATCGCGCCGCTTTACGACGAATACGAGGAGCTTAACAATTTCTCGGTTGTGGCGCGGCTTACGCACGGTGCGAACACGTTCTTGTTCACGGGCGACGCGGAGAGCCTTGCGGAGCTTGATATTCTCGATAACGGAATTGACGTGAGCGCGGACGTGCTGAAAGTCGCTCATCACGGAAGCGCGGGCGCAAACAGCAGGGCTTATCTCGAAAAAGTCAGACCGAAAATCGCTGTAATCGGCGTGGGAAGCGACAACAGCTACGGTCACCCGCACAAAGAAGTTCTGAAACGGCTTGCGCAGGTTGGCTGCGATGAGATTTACACGACCGCCGCGGACGGAAACGTTGTGATAATAAGCGACGGCGCTTCCTTGCGGGTTCGGACCGAGGAAGAGGAAATTGCCGCGTGATTGTAAAAAATGCACAAAAAATACGCGCGTTTTTCTTATAATATAATTAAAAACACGTTTTTTTGACAATGTTCTTGAAGTGGACGGGAAAAAGTTGTATAATAGATAAGTTGAAATAAAAATCAGGCTGCCGCGAACAAGCTTCGTGCCGCCGCAAAACAAAGGAAAGTGAACGATTTTGGTAAGAAATGATTTAAGGAATATCGCGATAATCGCGCACGTCGACCACGGAAAAACGACTCTTGTCGACGAAATGCTGAAGCAGGGCGGTGCGTTCCGTGACAATCAGGTGGTGAACGACCGCGTAATGGACAACAACGACCTTGAGCGCGAGCGCGGAATTACAATTCTTGCGAAGAACACGTCTTGTATGTACAACGGCGTGAAAATCAACATTGTCGATACTCCCGGACACGCGGATTTTTCGGGCGAGGTTGAGCGTATTCTGAAGATGGTAAACGGCGTTTTGCTGCTTGTGGACAGCTTCGAGGGGACGATGCCGCAGACGCGCTTCGTACTTCAGAAGGCGCTGGAGCTTGGACACAAGATTATTGTGGTTGTGAACAAAACCGACCGTCCCGACGCGCGCAATCACGAGGTTGTGGACGAGGTTCTGGAGCTTCTGCTCGACCTTGACGCGACCGAGGAACAGCTCGACAGCCCCGTTGTGTTCTGCTCGGGCAGACTTGGCTGTTCGTCCTATGACCCGGACCAAATGGGAACTGACTTCAAGCCGCTTTTCGAGAAGATAATCGAGCATATTCCCGCTCCGGAGGGCGATGAAACGGGCGAGCTTCAGGTGCTTGTATCGTCAATCGACTACAACGATTATGTGGGAAGAATTGCCGTCGGACGTGTTGAGCGCGGCGTAATCAAGCAGAACCAAGAGGTTATGGTCTGCGATTATCACGACAGACACGCTCCCTATAAGGCGAAAATCGTTTCACTCAACCAGTTCGAGGGCTTGAACAAAGTCCCCGTTGAGAGCGCGACAGTCGGCGATATAATCGCGTTTTCGGGTATCGAGGGCGTTACGATAGGTCAGACGATAACGTCCGTAAGCTGCCCCGAAGCACTTCCTTTCGTTAAAATAAGCGAGCCGACGGTTGAAATGACGTTCTCGGTAAATACATCGCCGTTCGCGGGACGCGAGGGCAAATTTGTGACGTCGCGCCAGATAAGAGAGCGGCTTATGCGCGAAACGCTGAAAGACGTTTCCCTGAGAGTATCGGACAGCGATACCGCGGACGCGCTGAACGTTGCGGGACGCGGCGAAATGCACCTTTCAATCCTCATCGAAACGATGCGCAGAGAGGGCTACGAGCTTTCCGTAAGCACGCCGCGCGTTCTCTATAAGGATATTGACGGCGTGAAGTGCGAGCCTGTGGAGCGTCTTGTAATCGACGTTCCGGAAACGGCGGTCGGCGCGGTTATGGAGAAAATGGGACAGCGCAAGGGCGAGCTTGTTGAAATGCACCCCATCGGCAGCCGCACAAGACTTGAATATCTGATACCGTCGCGCGGACTTTTCGGTTACAGAAGCGAATTTCTGACCGATACCAAGGGCGAGGGCGTTATGAACTCGGTGTTCGACAGCTACAAGCCTTATTACGGCGATATTCCGAGAAGAACGGTAGGTTCGCTTGTCGCTTGGGAAACGGGAACTTCGATAACCTATGGACTGTTCAACGCGCAGGAACGCGGAACGCTGTTTATCGGCGCGGGAGTTCCGGTATACGAGGGAATGATAGTCGGCGTATCGCCGAAAGCGGGCGATATCGTAGTAAACGTGTGCAAGAAAAAGCACCTCACAAACACGCGAGCGTCGGGTTCCGACGACGCTCTGAGGCTTATTCCTTACAAGCAGATGAGCCTTGAGGAGAGCCTTGAGTTCATTCAGGACGATGAGCTTGTCGAGGTTACGCCGAAGAATATCCGTATCAGAAAGACTATTCTCGAACGCGATTTGCGCCTGAAAGCCGAAGCAAAGCTTAAAAAGTAAGCCTAATGACCGAAATTACGATAAGAAAAAACGACGCGGGACAGCGCTGCGACCGCTTTTTGTCAAAGGCTTATCCAAATCTGAAATCCGCGCTTGTGAACAAGCTTATGAGGAAGAAGCGGATTAAGGTGAACGGCGCGAAAGCCGAGCCGAACGTTATCTTAAAAGAGGGCGACATAATCAGATTTTATCTGAGCGAGGAGCTGCTTTCGAAAAATCCGATTGAGCGTGAAGCTGATTTTCGCGATATTTCCGCGGAAATAAACGTGATTTATGAGGACGGGAATATACTTCTGTGCGATAAGCCGTGCGGACTTGTCGTTCACGAGGATAACGATAACACCGCAGATACGCTGATAAACCGCATTTTAAGCTATCTTTACCGCAAGGGCGAGTATAATCCCGACGACGAGCAGAGCTTTACGCCCGCGCTTGTTAACCGCATTGACAGGAACACGAGCGGGATTGTGATTGCGGCGAAAAATGCCGAAGCGCTGCGAATACTCAATCAGAAGCTGCGCGACAGGGAAGTGGAAAAGCTGTATTTATGCGCTGTTTTCGGCATACCGAAGCCGCGCGAGGCAATTATGACGGCTTATCTGAAGAAGCTTTCGGAGGAAAACCGCGTTGTGATTTCGAGCAGCCCTAAGCCCGGTTTTCTTACAATCAGGACGAAATACCGCGTTCTGGAGAGCCGCGGCGAGCTTTCGCTTGTCGAGGTGGACTTGCTTACGGGGAGAACGCACCAGATAAGAGCGCATTTCGCGCATATCGGCTGTCCGCTGCTTGGGGACGGGAAATACGGCGATAATGCGCTGAATAAGAAATACGGCGCGAAAACGCAGGCGCTTTGCTCGTATAAGCTGATTTTTCGGTTCACAACAGACGCAGGCGCGCTTTCGTATCTGAACGGACGTGAATTTACCGCGAAAAAATCCGACGGGCTTTGGTTTCTCGATAAGTTTGAATATGGCTTGAAATAAGCGTTTTCTGAAATCGGGTTATACAAAATATGGTATCGGGTTATGCCAAATAAGCATATATAATGGGCTTTTTCACGGCCTGTTTGTGAAAAATGCACAAAATCAACGTGATAAAATTTACATTAATTTCTGCGAAAAATTGACAAAGTACCTTGATAAAATCGCGGAAATTTTGTATAATAGAGTTGATATTAAAATATCATTGCCAAATTACGGTTTGGCAAGAATATAATTTTTAATTTTCAGGAGGTAGTTTCCAATGGCAGTTAAAGTTGCAATTAACGGTTTCGGACGTATAGGACGTCTTGCGTTCAGACAGATGTTCGGCGCAGAGGGATATGAGGTAGTTGCTATCAACGACCTTACAAAGCCTTCCATGCTCGCAAATCTTTTGAAGTATGATACCGCGCAGAAGGGTTACTGCGGCGTTATCGGCGAAAATCTTCACACTGTTTCCGCTGACGATGAGGCAAACACCATCACTGTTGACGGCAAGACCCTCAAGATTTACGCTGAGAAGGACGCAAAGGACCTTCCTTGGGGCGAAATCGGCGTAGACGTTGTACTCGAGTGCACAGGCTTCTACTGCTCTAAGGAGAAGTCCATGGCTCACATCAACGCAGGCGCAAAGAAGGTTGTTATTTCCGCTCCTGCGGGCAACGACCTTAAGACTATCGTTTATTCCGTAAACGAAAAGACCCTTACTAAGGACGACCAGATTATTTCTGCCGCTTCCTGCACCACGAACTGCCTGGCTCCTATGGCTGATACCCTTAACAAGTACGCTGAAATCCAGAGCGGTATTATGAGCACCATTCACGCTTACACCGGCGACCAGATGATTCTCGACGGTCCTCACAGAAAGGGCGACCTCAGAAGAGCAAGAGCGGGCGCTGCAAACATCGTTCCCAACTCTACCGGCGCTGCAAAGGCAATCGGTCTTGTAATCCCCGAGCTGAACGGCAAGCTCATCGGTTCTGCACAGCGCGTTCCTGTTCCTACCGGTTCGACCACTATCCTTACCGCTGTTGTTAAGGGCAAGGACGTAACCAAGGAAGGCATCAACGCTGCTATGAAGGCTGCTGCTTCCGAGTCCTTCGGCTACAACGAGGACCAGATTGTTTCCTCCGACGTAATCGGAATGAGATACGGTTCTCTGTTTGACGCTACTCAGACAATGGTTGCTAAGGTTGCCGACGACCTCTATGAGGTACAGGTTGTTTCTTGGTATGATAACGAGAACTCCTACACTTCTCAGATGGTAAGAACCATCAAGTACTTCGCAGAGCTTTAATTTAAGGCTTTCATCAAGTGCTCCCGATTAAATCGGGAGCATTTTTTGTAAAGCGAGGAATAACGCTGATTTGCGGCAAAAAACGAAGTTATTCTCCATTGACAAGGCAAAAGAAATCTGATATAATTTTAATAACGGAAGTAAAAACAAAGGAGGGTCGGCGATGGACGCAGAAAATAATTTTAACGGCGAAAAAAAGTTGATATCCGAGAGTAATTCGGGGGAGAATTACGGCGGAGCGGTGGTTGACGATAATCCGAGGAACACTGTCGAAGCAAGGGAATACGCAGAACAGGAGGCTAAAGCCGAGGCAAGACGAATTACGCTTGAGGAGCAGGATAAAAAGCTGCTTGACGCGCTTGACGAGGTGCTTGAGAAACGTTCGCAGCGTGAGAAAGCCGAACGCGCGAAACGTCCTCAGACAAAAAGCGAGCGCATAGCGGCGGAAATTGCGAATAAGGGCGTTGGAATTGTATCGCTTGCGCTTGTGCTGATTTTTCTGGGCGTTGTGATGATTGTAACGCTGTTTTCAAAGGAGCCGGACTATTTTCTGCCGCTGAAGCTGTCGCCTGTTGCGGGAATACTCGTCGGAGTTGAGATTTTGTGCAACCAGATGATAGCGAGAGGGAGATTTAAGGTTAATATTCCGAGCGTGATAATAACGGGATTGCTGACCGTGGGCTGCTGCGCTGCGGGAATAGCGATGAACGGCGCGTATAAAAAGGACACGATTGAGTATAACAGCAGGACGATTGCCGCGGAGATTTACGATAAAACATACAAAGAGCTGAGAAACTGCGCGGATATCAGGTCGGTTGAGGCGGTTGTTGACCTCAATCCGGACGGAACGGCGATTACAAAGGGGCTTGACGCGTTGTCGGCGGGCGATAAAATAGTGATAAATATGGAGTTTGGCGGAGGTTTTGTAGACCCGCGGGCGTTCGCTTCCGATTGCAAAAAGATAATCGAAGGTTATAGGATAATGGGGATAAACGTTTCCGATTTCCATTTTTACAATGAAAGTGCGTTCAACACTTATACGCTTGATGTTATCGGAAAATACGTTCAGGATTATTCGGAGAAACGGCTTACCGAAATGGTAAACCACATTTACATTGAGGATTACAGTTTTCTTGAGGATTTAGCCGAGCTTGAAGATGAAGAAAACAGCGAAGATACATCGTCAACTTAACGGTTGAAAGGAGAAAAAATTGACAAACGAAGAAAAAAAGTCGCTTTATGAGTGCGTAAAAAGACAGTTTACAGACCCCGGATTGTACAAGGTATCGAGAGTTTGCGAGTGGCTTGTAACAAACGGGTGTTCGCCGGAACAGATGGGATACGGAAGTTTTCGAGAGCTTGCGGAGGACTTTCCGGAGATGTTCGCGTTTCAGGACGACAACAACAACGAGTTTATTCAGATAAAAGCGTGGCAGGCGGGCGAGAGGGATATATCCGACAGCACAGGACACCCCGCGGACAGCTTTTTCGGGTCGCGGAATATTATACTTAACGACGATATTATAGAAATGACGCAGCAGTCGCTTTTCGCGCTGACAAAAGTGCTCGGAAACGGTCTGAGCGTACAGCAGATGAAACAGGAAATTTACAGGCGGTTTGACGAAGCAAAGCAAAATCAGAAGCTTGATTTTTTGGCTGACCGCTATACGTTTCCGATTGATTACTGCGCGGACGGAATGTTGGTGAACGGAATTGTGACAAAAAACATCAGTCCGATAGGGAAAAGCCTGTATTTTGCGTTCGAGAAAACGCAGATATGCCGTCAGGGCGCGCCTGAGAGAAGAAGCGTTGGAATGATTTCGGAGGAAGAAAAGAACAGAATTTATCGTATGCTGTGCGATAATTTCCCGACCGACCAGCCCATTCATATGGCTACAATAAGCAAATTCCTTACGGACCGCGGCGTTGACAGAATGAAATACGGTTTTTGCAAGATGAAGGATTTTCTTGCACAGATGCCGTTTCTTGTGATGCGGGATATTGTCCTTGGCGGCGTTCCGCAGGTTATGATAACGATAGAAGGCGTTGAAGTGAAGAGCGATTATCACGCTTCTCGCGAATATTTGCAGACGCGTTCCGTTTCTCCTGCTCAGAGGAACGTTTTTGCCGAGCGCTTCCCGAATCAAGAAACGTACCGCGCCACGGCGCCCGTTCCCGATGGACGGCTTTCGGATATCTGCAATATGCCTGTGAAGCCTATGGGGATTTTGGAGCGATATATTGAGGAAAGCGGGCGCAAAACGGATTATTTTACGCTTGTGGACGAACTTAACGAGGATTTCAGGGCTGCCCGCGAGAACAATCTGGTTCGCGTTTCGGACGCGAAGCTTGTGTTTCCCGTGAGATATCTGAAAAAGGACGGCACGCACGTTGAGCTAACGCTTAAACTGAGCGCTTACGAGGGCAAGGAGTGGTTTTTGTTCTTTGTGGACACGAATGTCCGCGATAAAAATCAGAGAATTATAAGTCCGGGAAAACAGCTTGAAAATTTCGCGTTTCTCGGAAGCTGGTCGAACTTCCTGTCGGAGCTTGCGGCAAAGGCGGTTGACGAGGAATGGGATTTCCGCGGTTCTCCAAAAGGACATTACCGCATACTAATCCAGTATGTTAAATACACGTTCAGCAGGCTTATGCGCGAGAAAAAAGTGTGCATATCCGAGCAGTTTGCGGCGTTCAACACGGGACTTGCGGACAACCATTACGATGATATTTACGCGTGCTTTTTTCCGAACGAACCTAGCTGCGACACGGATTGGAAGTTTGCGGGGTTTTGCACGGCGGCTTCCGGAGGGCTTGGAAAGCAGCTTGTGAATTGCTTCAATCCGCTTCCTGCGCCGCCGACCTACTTTTCGAGCAACGAAGATTTGTTTTTTGACCAGACAAAACAGCTTCACACGGATTTTGAGCATATTATAATCGATAACATAAAGCGGCTTCCGCTTCAGTTTTTGTACGACCAGTTTTTTGGTAACGAGGAAGCGCGTGAACTTGTCGAGAGTATTCGTGCGAAAAGCGCGGACAGAGCGGCGCGCGAGGAGCTTTACGATAAGCTGAAGCAGGTAATTATCGATAACAGCCGTTTGTTTGTGAGAATACAAAATCGTCTGAAAGACGCAATCGAGCTTGCGAAAAAGCGGGTTCGCTGGAACTACAAGACGGCAATCCCGTCGTATTTCCCGAAGCGCGATACGATGTCGCTTATGCTGCCGCTGGCGTTGGTTGACGAGCAGAAGCCCGATGTGGCGCTTGTTGTAGAGCTGACAAATTCCGGAAGCTATCAGGGACAAACAATTCTCACGTTAACGCAGGCGTACATTGACGCGCGGCTTGTTTGCAGGCTTACGGGGGATTGGCTTGACCCGTCGAAAATCTCCGAACCGCACCTTGACGCGGACGAGCAGACCGAAGATTTCCCGTTATATTAAAGAAAACCACCGGCTTAAAAGTAAAGTCGGTGGTTTTTTCGTGTTGTTGATATTAAGGCAACACCGCATAATCGC
>DPBR01000062.1:40308-57110 GCA_003516865.1 Oscillospiraceae bacterium | reverse complement strand
CCGGTAATTGTGCGGTGTTGCCCTAGGGAAACAGGAATTTTCTTATATATTCTTTGTCGTTTTTTACTAAATTGTATTGATTTTTTTGAAAGAATATGTTATAATTAAACATAGGGGCGGCGTTGTTCGCCGATTGCTTCATTATTAACGAAAAGTTATTTGGAGGTAAGTATGAACATCTCAAAGAAAATCAGTTTAATGGTTGTCACCGGCACGATTGTATCCTCGCTTGCCGTCGGAACTTTGTCGCTGATTGATTCCAACAGCTTTATGAAAAAGAACGCCGAGGCTATTATGACCGCGGAATGTAATAACGTTGCCGCGGATATCGACGCATACCTCGGAAACGTCGAGCTTTCCGTAAACACGCTTTCGGACATTGCACTGAACTCTATCGGGAGTTTTGACGAGTTTAAGACGAACACGGCTTATGTTTCGGATTACACCAAGGTTATGGAGCCTATTCTGATGAACACCGCTTCAAACACAAAGGGCGCAATCTGCGCATATTTAAGATATAACCCCGACTTTACCGAGCCGACTTCGGGACTTTTTATGACGAGAAGCAAGACTTCCGACCCGTTCCAAAGCGTAACTCCGACAGATTTCAGCATTTATGACAAATCGGATATCGCGCACGTCGGCTGGTATTACACTCCGGTAAACAACGGAAAGGCAACGTGGATGTCGCCTTATCTCAACGAAAACGTCGGAATTTATATGATTTCCTATGTTGTGCCGCTGTTTATTGACGGAACAAATGTCGGCATTATCGGAATGGATATCGACTTCACAATGCTTCAGAATATTGCGATGCAGTCCGATGAATACAAGACGTATCTTCCTATAATTGCAGATAGCTCCGGCACGGTAATGTACTGTCCCGATATTGATTTCGGCACGAAGCTTACCGATGTCCCGAACAGCAATATCGGTTCGCTTGTCGATAATCTTTCGCAGGAAAAAAGTGCTTCAATGACAACCGAGAGCTTAAACGGCGTTAATCGCAGAGCCGTGTTTGAAACGCTTCAAAACGGTATGAAATTTATCGTAACCGCCGACGGAATGGAGATTTTCGGCCAGACAAATCAGCTTTTCGTGATGATAGCGGGCGCGATTGTAATCGTTGCGGTTGTCGTGGTTGTTGTAACGCTTATTCTTACAAGAAAAATGACGCGCCCGATAAAGTCCTTGACGGACGCTGCGGCAAAAATTGCGGACGGGCATTTCGACGTAACGGTTGAGCGCACCTCAAAGGACGATATCGGCGACCTTGCGGAGAATTTCGGCAAGACCACAAAGCGGCTTCGCAATTATGTCGGTTACATAGACGAAATGTCCTCGGTGCTTGACCAAATTGCAAACGGAAAGCTTGATATTGAGCTTACTATGGAATATGAAGGGCAGTTTGCAAAGCTCAAGACCGCTCTCGACAACATCACAGACTCGCTTAACAAAACGCTTGTCGATATCGATGTTGCCGCAGACCAGGTGGCAACGGGCGCGGACCAGGTTGCTGAAGGAGCGCAGGCGCTTGCTACCGGTTCAACCGAGCAGGCAAGCTCTATCGGGGAGCTTTCCGAAACTATCGTTGATATTTCCGAGCAGATAAAGAAAAACGCCGACGAAGCGGAGCGCGTAAATGAAAATATGACTTCAATCGGCAGAGAGGCAAACCTCAGCAACGAGCGTATGAACAGTATGCTTACCGCGATGCAGGATATCAACAAGAATACCGATGAAATAAGCGAGATAATAAAGACGATTGAAGATATAGCGTTCCAGACGAATATTCTGGCGCTTAACGCCGCAATCGAGGCTGCGCGCGCGGGAGAAGCGGGCAAGGGCTTTGCGGTTGTCGCGGACGAGGTTAGAAATCTTGCTTCAAAGTCCGCCGAGGCTTCCCAGAACACCGCCGACCTCATAAGCAAGACGATGGTGGCTGTCGGAAACGGCTCCGAGATTGCAAATCAGACCGCGGAATCCCTCCACAAGGTTGTCGACAGCATAGACGATATCGTGACTTCGATAAGCGATATTTCGAGCAATTCCAAGACCCAGTCCGAGGCTATCGAACAGGTAAATTCGGGCGTAAAGCAGCTTTCTTCGATAACGCAGAACAACTCCGCCGCTTCCGAGCAGAGCGCCGCTGCCGCCGAGGAACTTGCGGGTCAGGCGAACACCATGAAGTCGCTTGTCGGAAGATTTACTCTCCGCAGATAATATCGGGTAAAAAGCTCGATAAATAAACGAAAACAGCGCTTTTTCGGCGCTGTTCAGACTGTCGATAAAGGAACATCTGCGTTGTCAGCGCTGTTTTGGCAGGCACAAAGCCTAGCCAAAACGGCGCTTCCTAGCATCTGCACCTTTCTCGGCAGTCCGTGACTATTCTTTTTCGCCGGTCTGAACAGCGCTGTTTTTTATAATCAAAGCGAGGAAATATGCTCGAACGCCTTGTCCGTGCTCCAGAAGAACATATCGTGTTTGAAGCGCTCCTTGCGCAGACCCGTGCGTTCAATCAAATCCATAACGGGCGGCTGAACGCAGGAGAAAAAGACCATTCTACCCTGTGAAATCAGCTTTTCGCAGTACTCGTGAAGAACGTTTATTCCCGAAATATCCGCAGTTGTTACGCCGCGCATTGAGAAAATTATGTTGTAGTTGTCGCCGAGCGATGAGATTTTCTCCTCAAGCTTCGAGCAGGTTCCGAAATAAAGCGGGCCGGTGATATAAACAACGCAGGTGTATTTGAGCTTCTCGGGATTTATGCGCTCCTTGTCGAGCTTATCGACGTCAACCTCCGAAACCGTGACCTGCATATCCGAAACCTTTACCACAAACATAATCAGCGAGAACGCAACGCCGATGAGAATTGCGGTTGTGAGGTCGAAAACAACGGTTGCAATCATCGTGATGAGGAACTGAAAAATAGCGGTTTTGATTTTCTTGCTGAAAATTGACTTGATTGTTGACCATTCGTTCATTCTCCACGCGGTGACGATTAGAACTCCAGCAAGCGCGGAAAGCGGAATCATCGACATAACGCCGCCGAGAACAAACATTGAAAGCAGCAGTACAGCCGCATGAATAACGGAGGTGAGGCGCGTCTGACCGCCGCTTTTTATGGCGACGCTGGTTCTTGCGATAGCGGCTGTTGCGGGAACGCCGCCGAATATCGGAAGCAGCATATTTCCGATGCCTTGAGCCGCAAGCTCAACGTCGGCATTAAGCTTTTCGTTCTTCATTCTGCCTGCCGAAGCGCCGCACAGAAGCGATTCGATAAGTCCGAGCGCCGCGATTGAAATGGCGGGAACAATGAGATTTTTGAGCATTTCGGGGTTGATTTCCGCGAAATTTATTCTGTCATCGAGGAGAATAGTCTGCGGAATTGCCCCGACAACGCTCACATCGAATTTGAAAACCGCGTTTGCTGCGGTTGCGAGGATAATTGCGGCAAGCGACGAGGGGAAGTACTGACTGAGCTTCTTCGGATAGACTATCATAAACAGAACAACCGCCGCGCCGATTATCAGAGCGGTATAGTTCGGGGACTGCGGGGTTGTGAAATAGCTTGCGATTTTCTCGACTGTGGTGAGTCCCGTTCCTTTAAGTCCCGTGAAATTGTCAACTTGTCCGAGAGCGATAATAACGGCGATGCCGCTTGTAAAGCCTGTTATAACGGGCGACGGGAGATATGAAACAAGACCGCCGAGCTTGAAAATACCGCACAGCAAAAGCAGAACGCCCGACATAAAGCTTGCGACAAAAACGCCCTGAATACCGTACTGCGCGACCAGTGAAACCAGAATTGCCGTCATAGCGCCCGTAGGACCGCTTATCTGATAGGAAGCGCCCGAAAGCGAGCCGATTACAAGTCCCGCAATAATCGCGGTTACAAGTCCTGCGGCTGCGGTTGCGCCCGAACTCACGCCGAAAGCAAGCGCCAGCGGAAGCGCGACCGCCGCCACCGTAACTCCCGCCATTACGTCTTTTCCGAACTTTTTGCCGTTGTAGCCCTTAAATTCACGCTTCAGAATATTCCCGAAATCCTTAATCAACATTTCTTTTCTTCCTTACATTATAATAATACAGACAATAACTGAATTATTATAGTCCTTTTTTGGCTTTTTGTCAAGATTGAATACGGCAAATTTTACGAAAAAAATCGGCGTTATTTGTGCAATATGTCAATAGAGCGAAAAAACGGCACGGCATAAAACCGCTTTGCGATTTATACCGTGCCGATATATTTAGCGTAAACCTCATGCTTTCGCGCTTAGAAAATCACTGATTTGCCTTTTTAAGAAGCTCTTCCCATTCCTTTATAATAGAACGGTCCGTAAAATAATCGATTTTCATTGCTTTGCGGACGCGCGCAAGAGTTCCGTTTGTCTTTTCAACAGCCCTTGACGTACCATTGAGGATAATGTCGTATACGGAACTTATGTCTTTTTCCCATTTTGCGCGCTCTGCTCTTATGGGACTGAGCGTTTCTTCGAGAACGTTCAGCAGGAATTTCTTGCAGGTTCCGTCGCCAAGACCGCCGCGGCGGTAATGCTCTTTCATTTCTTCGAGATTTGCGTATTCGGGCAGATACTCGGCAAAATGCGCGTCTGTGCAGAATGCGTCAAGATATGTGAACACAACGTTTCCTTCCGTATGTCCGGGGTCGCTTATCTGAAGATGAAGCGGGTCAGTGTACATTTTCCCGTTAATCTGCTTTTTAACGGACGCGGACGTATCAGAAAGATAAATGCAGTTTCCGAGGGATTTGCTCATTTTCGCCTTGCCGTCAACTCCGGGAAGTCTGCGCTGAGTTTCGTTTTCGGGAATCATCGCCGTTGGCATAACCAGAGTTTCGCCGTATATTCTGTTGAATTTCTCAACAATCTCTCTCGCTTGTTCGAGCATAGGAAGCTGGTCCTCGCCGACAGGAACAACGTTTGCGTCAAACGCGGTAATATCGGCGGCCTGAGAAATAGGATAAGTGAAAAAGCCTGTGGGAAGTCCCTCGTCCGCGAACCCGCGCATCTGAATTTCGGATTTTACCGTAGGATTTCTTGATAATCTCGCGGTTGTGACGAGGTTAAGGTAATAGAATGTGAGCGCGTGAAGCGCGGGAAGCGCCGACTGAACGCAGATTGTTGCCTTTGAGGGGTCTATTCCTGCCGAAAGGTAATCGAGCACTACGTTTATAATATTTTCGCGGATTTTTCCGGGGTTGTCGGCGTTATCCGTAAGCGCCTGGTCGTCGGCGATGAGGATATTGATTTCGTCATATTTCCCCGAATTCTGAAGTTCAACTCTCCGTTTAAGCGAACCGACATAATGTCCGAGGTGAAGTCTGCCTGTCGGGCGGTCGCCGGTAAGGATAATATTCTTTTTCTCCATTTATGTTCCTCCAAAAACGATTTATCGTGCAAAAAATCTCCAAATATCATTATAACACACATTTACTCTTTTTTCAACCACTTTTCAAATCATCAAAGAAAAATGACTAATCTGGGTTTTTGAGCATTGTATAATTTGAACAAAATGCACAATCCCCCCCCCCAGTTTTTGTGAAAAATGTATAAAAACCCCTTGACAAGAGAAGCGGTTGTTGCTATAATGAGATTAATCGATTATGGCTTTTTAAGTCAGGAGGTAAATATGACAAAAACAAGAAACAGGCTTATTTCTGTCGGAATAGCTTTGCTGCTGCTTATCGCGGCGGCTGTGTTTGTTATTCCTCAGAAAACGGCAAGCGCGGCAACGGTCTGGGACGGAAATTCCACCGAAGCGTATAGCGGTTCGGGTACGGAAGCTGACCCGTATATAATATCAAACGGCGCGCAGCTTGCCTATCTTGCAGCGGTGGTCAATGAGGGAAAAACAAGCACTTCAGGCAAATTCTACAAGCTCACCGCCGACATCGACCTTGGCGGTCATGAATGGAAGCCGATAGGAACCGGCTACAGCAATCAAAACTTCTGTGGAACCTTTGACGGTGGCGGTCACACTATAAGCAATTTGAAAATCAGCAAGGGAGATAGTGGTGCGCTATTTTTCGATTTACGGGGAGGCACAATTAAAAATCTGTGCCTCGAAAATGTAGATATTAAACCCGCTGGTGGTGTGAGGGCAGCTGCGGTGTGCGTATCTAACGTCGGCGGTACAATTGAAAACTGCAGCGTAATCAGCGGTACAATTATCGCAGCAGAAAGAGCTGCAGGTATTAGTGGCAGGTCTGATAATGCTGCCAGATACATAAATTGCTACAATAATGCAACAATAACCGGAGGGACAAAAGCCGCCGCAGGTATTGCTCTCGGCGAGGGAAAAGGAACTATCGAATACTGCCTGAACACCGGTGCGGTTTCCTGCGATGAAAATATTCACGCTTACGCTATCGGCAATGTTGCAGATGTAAGCTTCTGCTACTTTGACGTAACCGTGTGCAATACTACTCGTGGCAGCGACGGCAGCATCAGCATGACCACCGCAGAGCTTTGCAACAACTCTTTGCCGAATAGTTTTAGCATGGATATCTGGAATAAAGGCAGCAATGATACCAAAACGGAAGGCAGATTAAAGACAGAATCCACTGTTTATCCGAGCCTTAAAAACGTTGGCTCTGCTGTGGCAATAAACAGCAAACAAACATATGATTTCAGCCTTGCAGCTGACGGTAGTACCTATGATGAATTTACTCCGATAACCACGGCAGAAGAGTTCAAGGCAATCAAGAATAACCTTTCCGGAAACTACGTCCTTATGAACAATATCGACTTTAATGGTGTGACAATTGACCCGATAGGCGATAACGACACTCAATTCACAGGCAATTTCAGCGGCAACGGACATACCATCAGCAATTTTAAGGTAAACGTTTCAACAAACTATGCTGGCTTGTTCGGTGTTAACAACGGCACAATTATGAACCTCGCGGTTGAGGGCGGCAATGTTATCGGTGACAGTGATGTTGTCGGCGGTATCTGCGGAGAAAATTACGGCACAATATATGCCTGCTCCTTTGACGGAACGGTGAGAGGAGAAAGCTATGTCGGCGGTATCTGTGGCATGAATGATGAAACAATCAGCAACTGCTTCAATTCAGGCAAAATTACCGGTGCTGGTAATACCGGTGGAATATGCGGAAGACATTACACCGGTTCGATTGAATATTGCATAAGCGTTGGTACAATTGAATGTACAGGATCAAATAGTCTCTACGGCGGCGTGGCTGGAAGTAAAACCACTCGCGCTACCATAGGATATTGCTATTATGATTATGAGGTTTGCAAAGTGCGTAATGATTATGCTGTTGGCGAGACGGCAAACGACCCCGGAACTACTCATGTCAACGCTGCGATTACATCGGCGCTGTGCGGAGATACCAACCCATATAGCAAATTTGACAGCGATATTTGGGAAAAAGGTTCAAACGGTAGTGACGTAACAGGCGTAAACGGCAGATTCGGCACGAAAACATATACATATATCCACCTTAAGGGCATCGGCAAAGCGAAAACCAGAGATGTGTCTGTCTATAACTTTAATGTTAACGGCAGCGACGACTGGGAAACATATGCTCCTATAAGTACAGCGGCGGAGTTCCGGAAAATCACTGACCTGAGCCAAAACTACGTTCTTATGAACGATATTGACTTCAAAAACGCGGCAATTACCCCGATAGGTAAAGGCTATGCGTTCGATGGCTCTTTCAGCGGCGACGGTCACACCCTCAGCAATTTCAATATAAACTCCAGCGGTGACAATGTCGGCTTGTTTGAGAAAATTAGTGACAGAGGTCAGATTATGAACCTCGGCGTTGTTGGCGCTAAAGTAAACGGCGGCAGCAATGTCGGCGCTATCTGCGGAAAAAGCGATGACGGCAATATCGTCAACTGCTATGTCTTTGCCGATGTTACGGCAACAGGCAGCAATGCAGGCGGAATTTGCGGTGATAATACAGGCTCAATGGTAAGAAACTGCTATTTTGTCGGAACGGTCACGGGTAGTAGAGGTGTTTCTCCGATAGCCTCAGGCAGCGGCACTACTCCAAACTGCTATTACAACAAGGAAGTTTTAGGAGGCGATTATAGCGAAGGCGGTCTTACCACTCAATTGATGACTAGTGGCGACGCGCTCAATATTCATATGAACGGCTTTGGTTCGTTCCTGAAGAAAAAGCCCAACTCCAAGGGCGCAAACGGCAGCGGAACGGCGTATTATCCCGTGTTCGCCAACACCAAGGTTACGCCGAGCGTGAAGTACACAACGGAGCTTACGTTTACAACAGCAGACGCTAATGTTTCTTACGGCGATGACATTAAGTTTGATTGCTCCATGAAAATTAGTTTCGCTAACGGTGGTTCGGTTAACTATGTCAATACGGATCAATTTGCAATAAGAATAGGCGAAAATGACGTTGTTAAAGGCAGCGATTTTACAAAAGATGTTGATAAAATGACGTTCAGCGCAACATATAAAGCTGCCGCAACGGGCAAAATCACGTTTACTCTTGTTTATAGTAACACAAACTGCGCGTTTGTAAAAGGCGAACTGACGAAAGACGTCACGGTTAACATCGCGAAAAAGACGCTCACCGCGGACGATTTCACATTCAGCCTGATGACGACGAATCTTGTCTATAACGGCACTCCGAAGGCTGCTCTGGTGAATCCTAAATCCGGCTTAGACGGCATGGGCAATCAAATCGACGTGAAGTATTTCGACAGCAAGGGCAAGCAGGTTGCATCGTGTATCAACGCGGGCACATACACTGTGAAAATCAACGTTTCCGAGGGCGTTGGCTATAATGCTGTAACCAATCTCACAAGCGACAAATGGACATTTACTATTGAAAAGGCGACTCCTACCGAAGCTGTTCCCACGGCTCCTAACGCGCTCACTTACGGCGAAACCCTTGGCGACGCCGGACTTACGGAGGGCTGGATTTGGCAAGCCGGCGTCGGTGAGGTTCCTGCTGTTGCCGATAAAGAATTTTTCGTATTAAAGACGGTAAAGGACTATGATAACTATGATTACACCAAGCTTGTGAATGTGGGAACACCGTTCTCCTATGATGTAACATCTCATGTGCTGTCCTGCAAGGTTACCGTAACCGTAAACAAGGCAACTCTCACCATTAAGGCGAAAGACCGTCAGATAAAGGTGGGTACTTCCTTGCCGACTAAATATGAATACACGGTTGACGGTCTTGTGAACGGCGATAAGTTTGAAGATTTAGGCGTAACTGTTACGACAAGCTGCAATGCCGATATCGCTGTTCCCAATAGTTACGATATTATTATCAGCGGCGATAAAAATGAAACAGACAACTACACTTTGACTTATGCAAAGGGCACGCTGACAATTACCGAAAAGGACCCTCAGACTATCACGGCAAGCGATGTAACCCTTACATATGGCAAGAGCGGTAAAATAACCGCGGCAGCAAACGGCAAGGGCGCTCTTTCCTATGTGGTTGCAACAGGCGATGACGTGATTGAAGTTGATGCTAACGGCAATATCACGACTAATAAAGCAGGCGCGGCTACCGTTAAAATTACAGCGGCTGCAACCGCCGATTACGCAGAAGCAACAAAGACGGTCAATGTTACCGTAAATAAGGCGACTGTGACAATCAAGGCTGTCAGCTACACCGTAAATGTTGGCGCTGCGCTTCCGAACTTTGCATACACGGCGAGCGGAATTGCAAACAATGAGGTGCTTGCGATTACTCCCACGCTCGCTTGCGAGGCGGCGGATACAAATACCGCCGGCACTTATAAGATTACGGTAACCATTTCAGCCAACGAGGACGAGCGCTACATCTACACCGCGCAGGACGGCGCTCTTACCGTAAAGAACAAGTCGTCGGGCGGTTCTTCGGGCGGAAGCTCCGGAGGAAGCGGCTCTTATGCGCCGACAAATCCCTCGATTGACGGCAGCGAAATGACGTGGAGCGATATCGAAAAGAGCGTTGGAAAGCTCGAAAACGGCGCTGAAATCTCAATCAACCTCAATGGCAACACCACGGTTCCCAAGGACGTAATCAAGGCGATTGCGGACAAAAAGGCGGTTGTTGCAATCAAGGAAAGCAGTATATTCAGCTGGACAATCGATGGCTCGAAGCTAACGGAGAGCGACATCAAGGAAATCGATTTTGACGTGAACGTTATGACGGTCGGCGGCACGATAGTACTCCGCGGAACGGTCGGAACAAGCTTCTCAATTGCCGATGTAACCGATGATGCGGCACTCAACATCAGCTTCAGGTCAACCAATTCGGGCAAGTTCGCGAACGTTTTCAAGAAAGTTGACGGAAAGCTTATATTTGTCGATAACGTGAAGATTGACGAAAACGGCAAGGCAAGCGGACTTGAAGTGAACGAAAAGGGCGAATATGTCGTTATGCTCGGCGAAATGAGCGACCGTCCCGGCGATATGGACAACGACGGCGTGCTGAACGCAAAGGACGCTCTCGAAACGCTCAAGCATGGAGTTGGCTTGATAAACGGCGAAAATCCGCTTGTTGCCGATATGAACGGCGACGGATTTATCAACGCATACGACGCGCTGATAATTCTCAAAATGGCGGTTGGCATAATGTATTAATTCAAAACTCCCCCGAAAACGTAAAATTCGGGGGAGTTTGCAGTATTTTACAGAAAAAAAGCCTCTCGGTTTTTAAGCGCAGATTGCTATTTACATTTTTGTTAAAATGTGGTATAATCAGCATAAACGGTGCTTTGAGAAAAATATGCCGAGATTTTTTGCACTAATACGAGCGTTTTTTTCGATAATTCCGTGAATAATAAAATATTTTTATTAAAAAGCGAAACCTTGACGAAAAAAAGTTGTTATTATTGATAGGGACGTAAAAAGTCCTTAGGGAAGGAGCGCAGAATGGACGACGAGCAGATTGTCCGCCTATTTTGGCAGCGCGACGAGAGGGCGATAACCGAAACTTCAGTGAAATACGGAAAGCTTTGCGGGAAGATAGCCTGCGGTATCCTCGGAAACCTGCAGGACAGCGAGGAAATTGTTAATCACGCGTATATGCGGCTGTGGGAAACAATTCCTCCGAAAGAACCGAACCCGTTTACGCCGTATCTCGCGAAAATTGTCAGAAACCTTGCTCTTAACCGATATAAAGCCGAGCATACTCAGAAAAGATTTGCGGGGGAATTTACCGTATCTCTGGACGAACTTGACGAATGCATTCCGGCAAAGCAAAGCGAGCCTAGCAGCGCGGAAGAAATCCGCGACTGTCTGAATGCGTTTCTGGAGCGGCAGAAGCCGAATGTGCGGAGCGTTTTTGTGATGCGGTATTTTCTCTGTGAAAGCATCGAGGAAATCTCGAAAAAAACGGGCTATTCCGAGGGAAAGCTGAAATCGCTTCTTTTTCGCACGCGAAATAAGCTCAGAAGCTATCTTGAAAGCGAGGGGATATCAATATGAAGCACGAAGCGTTTGCCGAAGCCGTTTCAATGCTTGACGACAAGTTCGTTGAGGAAGCGCTGAAGCCTTTCCCCAAGCGCAGTTCCGCGCCCGCTTTAAGGATTTGTTTTGCCGCGGCGGCGTGCGCTGCTGCGATATGCGCGTTTTTGTTTATCCCGCGCGGAAAAGCCGCCGATATTCTCGTTCGCGGAGAAAATCCGTCCGTGAGTCCCATTGCGATAACGAGCGAGGACGATAAAAACGACGCCGTGAGAACGCACGCGTTTGAAGTTGCGGAAATTCCCGTTGAGATAACGGCTGACGCGAAAACAACCGTGAGCGTTTCGGACGGTACGGTTTCGCTTGTTGGAAAAAACGCGGAAAAAGCTTCTTCCGAGCTTGAAATCGACAGAAACGCGGAGATTTTGTGGAGCGTTGTTCTCGCAAACACGAACGAAGAATTTACTCTCACGGTGAAAACCGGCAATCACAGCCGCGTTCTTGCGCTTGTGTTTGACGAGGGCGCAAACGACTGGGTTGTAAGGGAGAAATCGGCTTATTAAACGACTTTATCAAAAATAATGGAGGAAAAAAATGGAAAAGATTAAAAGAATTACAGCGGCGATAACGGCGGTTCTTATGGCGGCGGCGCTCACCGCGTGCAGCGGAAACGGAAATTCATCTTCAAGCGGCACATCTTCGAGCAGTACATCGTCAACATCAACTTCATCGTCATCAACAACATCAACTTCATCGTCATCGTCATCGTCAACGTCATCGTCATCGTCATCGTCAACATCTTCGTCAACGTCTTCGTCAACGTCATCGTCATCGTCATCGTCAACATCTTCAAGCAGCGCGGAAAGCAGTTCGGAAAGCTCGTCAAGCACAACCGAAAGCAAGCCCGAACCCAAGCCTCAGGTTGAAATCAAGGACGGCGCGGAACTTCTGAATAAGGTTTACGGGCTGTTTTCAGAGGACGAGCAATTCCCCGCTTGCGGAGGCTCTCTTGATAATATGGTTGACAATGCGGCAGGTATATATACTATCTCCGAACCCGATGATATCGAACGCGAGTTCTGCGTTCCCGCGGCGGAAGTATCGAAAATCGACAGCGCGGCGAGCCTTATACATATGATGAACCAGAATACATTTACCGCAGGCGCTTATCACCTTGTAAACGGAGCGGACGCGGAGATGATTGCGAAGAGCATCAGGGAAAATTTCCAGACCCGTCAGTGGATGTGCGGTTTCCCCGATAAAATTATAGTTGCTTCAGTCGGCGATTATCTTGTAAGCGCATACGGATACGAGGAATTGATTGACGCTTTTGAAAAGCACCTTTCGGAGGTTTATCCCGCCGCTAAGGTAATTGTAAACGAGCCTCTGGGAGCGTAACCGAAAATATGATAAAGAGAAAAATTATTTCCGCGGCAATTGCGGCGATTCTGCTTTCGGGCTGTTCGGCGGGCGGCGCTTCCTCGGATTCAAGCCCGATAAGCTCGTCGGAAAGCACGTCAACCGATAATTCAACAAGCACGGATAATTCATCGGGAGAATATGTTCCGGGAGAGCGCGACCAAAACGGAGTTTATGTCGCGGAGGGTTATGCGGCAAGGCTTGAGTATCCGCTGAGCGAAAAAGACGTAAACTATGCCGCAAAGCGCTTCGGGTACGTTTATGAGCAGTATCTTAGCGGGAACAACTGCAAGGTTTTCGTGAGCGTTGTTCCCGACAAGAACTATTTCCTCGCGGAAAAGAACGATTATCCCGCGCTTGATTACGCGGAGCTTGTGAAGCTGCTGACGGAAAAGATGGATTACGCCGAATATATCGACATTTTCCCGCTTTTGGAGCTTTCGGATTATTACCGCACGGACACGCACTGGCGGCAGGAGAAAATAACGGATATTGCTGGCTTTATCGCCGAGAAAATGGGCGTTAAGCTTTCTGCGGAATATACGCAGGAGAAGCTTGACAAGCCGTTTTACGGGGTGCATTGCCGACAGGCCGATATTGAAATAACGCCGGACGAGCTTGTTTATCTGAAAAGCGCGTTTATGGACGATTGCAAGGTGCTTGACGGAGAAACGAACAAGTATACCGACATTTATAATATGACGCTTGCTGCGGGCGACGACCCTTATGATATTTTCCTTTCGGGCGCAAAATCGCTTATTACGATTGAAAATCCGAGCGCTTCAGCCGACAAGGAGCTTGTAATATTCCGCGATTCGTTTGCGAGCAGCATTGCGCCGCTTCTCGCGGAGGGTTATTCAAAGATTACCCTCGTTGATATACGATATATTTCTCCGCAGCTTCTCGGCAGGTTCGTGGAGTTCGGCGGTCAGGACGTCCTGTTTTTGTACAGCGCGCCCGTGCTTAACAACAGCATTACCATTAAGTAAACTCCCATACAAAAATCCGCTTTGTAAAGCCGTTTAGGCGAACAGAGCGGAGTTTTTTATTCGGAAAATTTTGGGAGGGAAAACGCAGATGAGGACGGTGTGATATCGTAACAAAATAGATTTGTCCCTTGCGGGCAAAAAAACTCGCCCCTAGCACTTACTAGGGGCGAGTTTCGCTGCCGGTCGCACCGCAATGTTAGGATTACGGATAACCCGTTATCGGGCAAAAAAATCGCCCCTAGAAGAAACTAGGGGCGAAATCGGGTCCAGCGTCACGCTGGTGGCGGAAGCGGTGGGATTCGAACCCACGGTACCTTGCGGTACAACTGATTTCGAGTCAGTCCCGTTATGACCACTTCGATACGCTTCCGTATAAACAACACTAATATTATACACAAAAAACACCTCTTTGTCAAGGGGGAAAAACAAAAATTCGCGTAAAAAGTCAAAATATTCTTTAGGTATTGACAACAACGGGAAAAAGAGTTATAATAAAAATGTATATAATTAAGCGGTACGGCGGCATTGCCCGACGTGAAAAACTTTGAAAGAAGGATTAATTATGGAGCTTAACAAATTAAAGGGTCTGAGAAGAAATCTTGTAATTCTTGCTCTGGTGGAGCTTATCGGCGGGCTTTTTCTGATAATATACAACGCTCAGGGACTTGAAATGCTGCTCAGAATAATCGGAATAATCGCGGCTTCTTACGGCGTTATCACGCTTGTTTTGTGGCTTTTCAAGAAAGAAAAGAAAGAGAATATCTCAATGCTGATAACCGCGGTTCTCGGAATTGCGGCGGGCGCGTGCTTTATTTTCCTGTGGAAGCATATGGACGGCATTTTTACGCTTATAGTCGGGATTTTCGCGGGAGTTTACGGTATTCTGAAGCTTCCGAATATGTTCGCGATGAAAAAAGCGGGCTTTAAAAAATGGTATATTATGCTTATTCCGATACTCCTTATCGTGGGAATAGGCATTATAATCGGTCTTAACGCCTACAACAAGGAAGTTTTCACAAATTCCGTTGCGGCAATTCTCCTCGGCGCTTCGTTTATTCTCGGCTGCGCTGCGGACATAATCGCGCTTGCGGGAGCCGGCGGAATTGAAGAAGCGGTCGCGATTTCAACCGAGGTTGACGCGGAAACGCCCGCGATTACCGACGAGAAAAAGTCCTGATTTGTGGAAAGAATTAAAGTAATCGCGCTGTATGCGGGATTTTGGCTTGCGTTTGCCGTTTGTTTCGCGGCAATGTTCGCGATGTTCGCCGCATGCGCGATAGGGGTGCCGTTCGGGCTTATGACGGCGGTGCTGGGGATTGCCGTGCTGGTGTTCAGGGCTGATTTCGTGCTGACGCAGCTCGCTCCCGAGCTTATGCTGTTCGGCGGGCTTGGCGGAGCGTTTTTCACGGCGTTTCTGGGCGCGCTTGCGGTAAAGCTCGGTTTTATAATCTCGCGGCTTTTTCTCAGGACGAAGCGCCGCTGTGACGCCTTGAGGAGCAGATGATGGAAAAAATCGTGAACAGGCTGCTGATTATCACGGCGGCGGCAGCGGTGATTTTCGGAGCGCTCGCTTTTGCGTTCAGGAACGCAGAGCACGATAATGCGGCTGAGGGCGATGAATTTTTTGCGGTCTGCGATTATATTGAGATTAATCTTGTGCGGCTTAACGCCGAGATTTTGCCTTATGACGGCGACAAGATACGCGTTTGCTATAAAAACAATCTCCCTCTGATTATCGAGCAGGGCGACAACAGAATAACGGTTTCCGAGGACGAGAGTTTTGTAATATCGCTTTTTCCGGGCGCAAGCACGAGTTTCGGCGTGCGCGTATATCTGCCTGAGAGGAGTTACCGCGAAATTTCGGTGAGTACGGGCGGCGGAAACGTAACGGTAGGGCGCGTTGACGGAAGAACGCTTTCGGTTATGACGGAAAGCGGCGATATAGCCTGCAAAAACGCGGTTTCGCAGTTTAATCTCTCGACGACGGACGGGTATATTTCGGTTGATATCGAGGCTGTGATGAGAAACAGCTCGATTTTGTCGAGAAAGGGCAACGTCGATATCTTCGTGTCGGAAAAGGCTTCGGTTGCCATTGAATTTGAAACCGTCACGGGTCAGTGCGTTCCCGAAATAACGGGCGGACGGGCTTCGGGAGCGGGGTTATACGGGATAAACGGCGGCGCGGGAAAAATCGAAGCCACGGTTCAGACGGGTACGCTTACGATAAAAAAGCGGTGAAAGCCGCAGAAAGGTTATATAATGAAACATTACAGACAGGTTCTCACCATCACAACGGACGAGTCGGAGCAGTTTCTCAATCTCTCGTATGAGGTCGAGGAATGCGTCCGCAGAAGTATGATAAACGAGGGAATTTGCGTTGTCGCTTCTCAGCACACAACTTCATCTGTTTTCCTCGAAAACGACAACGACTGCCTTTATCACGACTGGAAAAAGTTTCTTGATAAGACGACGAAGGTCGAAACGGAATACGAGGTGGATTATATTAACAAGGGCGTTCAGCACCTAAAGCAGATACTTCTCGGTTCAACCGCGACAATACCCGTTTCCGACGGCAAGCTTGACCTCGGTCCGCGTCAGTACATAATGTACGCTGATTTTGACGGTATGCGCGAAAAATATGTAATTGTGAAAATAATCGGTGAATAAAATATGGAAAAAACCTCTTTCGGTAAAATAATTCTCTCAAAAAAAGCCTATTGGCTCAGCTTTATAATTCCCGCCGCGATTTTGTTCGCGGCTTACGCTCTTTTCGGAGTGTATCCGTTCGGCGAAAAATCCGTTCTCGCGCTCGACCTGAACGCGCAGTACGTCTATTATTTCGATTATATGTACGATGTTTTCGGGGGAAAGGAAAGCCTTTTCTATACATGGAGCGGCTCGCTTTCGGGCGAATTTTTCGGGACGTTTGCGTATTATCTCGCAAGCCCGTTCAACCTCATTATG
>DPBR01000062.1:36842-40132 GCA_003516865.1 Oscillospiraceae bacterium | reverse complement strand
GTTCAACCTCATTATGTGGCTTTTCCCGCGCGAAAACATAACCGAGGGCATTATGGCGATGCTTCTCGTGAAATCGGGCGCCGTGGGACTTTCGGCGGCGTTTTACCTCAAAAAGCACCGCGGTTTCTCGGATTACACGACAATTCTTTTCTCGGTTATGTTCGCGCTGTGCGGTTATTTTGTCGCGCACACGATAAATCCTATGTGGCTTGACGGTCTGATAGCGCTGCCGCTTGTGATAATGGGCGTTGAGCGTATCTGCCAAAAACGCGGATTTTTGCTCTACACGCTGTCAATCCTCTATATTTTTATCGCGAATTATTATATCGGCTATATGGTCGGGATTTTCTCGGCGCTTTATATACTCTATTACGCGTTTTCAAGGAAAATCGGCAAGGTTTCCGATTATTTCAGGGCTGCGGGAATTTACGCGGCTTCTTCGGTTTCGGCGGTTCTGATGTCGTGCTGCGTGATTTTGCCAGCGTTTAGGTCGCTTCAGAACGGAAAACTCGGAAGAGCGCGCGATTTGCTCTCCGACGAGAACTTAAAGGAGAATTTCAACGTTCTCGACAGCTTTATAAAGCTCTTTCCCGGAACTTACGACACCGAAAAGCCCGACGGTCTGCCGATGATTTACTGCGGAACGCTCGCGCTGATTTTCGTGCTGATTTACTTTATGTGCAGGAAAATCCCCGCGCGCCAAAAAATCGGAAGCGGATTTTTGCTCGGCGTAATGACGCTTTCGATGTATATAAAGCCGCTGGATATGCTCTGGCACGGCGGTCAGGTTCCCGTGTGGATGCCGTTCAGATACTCTTTTACAATCATCTTTTTGCTGATAATATTCGGCGCGGAGGCGTTCGAGAAAATCGAAAACGTCCGTCCGAAACAAATCGGCTCGGCGTTTCTGCTGCTTCTCGGAGTGCTTCTCATCTGCGACTATTACAAGGGCGGCGAGCATTTTGACACAACGCTCGTTATCGTAATTCCGCTTGTAATTCTAGGAATTATCGCGGCGATTGCCTTCGCTTATCGCGGAAAAACCGGTTCTCTTGCGATGAAGATAACGCTCTGCGCGGCGGTTTGCGGCGAGCTTCTCGTCAACACGGGAATGTACGTTTATTCAATCCACGGCGACGTGTATTATTCCGACAGGAAAAGCTATCTGGGCGAAATTCCCGAAACGCGCAGCATCGTAAATCAGGTCAAGGCGCAGGACGGCGGTTTTTACCGCATTGAAAAGACCTATCACCGCATGGTAAACGACCCGATGGCAACGGGACTTTACGGTTTTTCGCACTCAACAAGCGCGTTTAATCAGAAAGCGCTCACGCTTCTTGAGAATCTCGGCTTTGGTTCGCGCGACCATTATTCCCGTTATGACGGCGCAACGCTGCTTACGGACGATATTTTCGGCGTGAAGTACGTTCTCGCAAAGGACGCGCGCACGGCGCAGTATGATGAGGAAATAAGCGCTGACAACAACCTCGGTGTTCACGTTTACAAAAATTCCGACGCTCTGCCGCTCGCGTTTCTTGCAAGCGAAAAGGTTATCGGAAGCAAAATCGACAGTATGTCGCCGTTCCTTTTCCAGCAGCGCTTCGCTTCAATCCTTGCCGGCAGGGATTATTATGATGATATCGAGTTTTTCACGAAAATCAACGACGCCGTTTTCGACAACAAAAACATAACCATAGGTTCGACGACGGACGGTTATTATTCCTACAAAAAGCGTTTTAACGACGAGGACGCGTTCGTTTCGTTCACCGCGAAAATGCCGAAATCGGGCGCTGCATATATGTATCTCCCGACAAAATACGAGCGCGAATGTTCGCTTTATCTCAATGGAACGTTCCTTAAAAATTACTTCAAGAATGAAAATCACTGCATAGTTTATCTCGGCGATTACGAAAAGGGCGACGAGTTCAAAATTGAGCTGAAGCCGCTTGAGGGCGAGATGTTCTTCAAGGACGCGGAATTTTACGTTTTGGACAGGGAAGTGCTTTCGGAATACGCGGCGGCGCTTTCGGAGCAGAACTGCGAGGTTCGCCGAACAAGCGGAACTTCGCTTGAAATCAAGGTAAACTGCGATGAAAGCCGAGCGCTTTTCACCACAATTCCCGTTGAGGAGGGCTGGAGTGCGGCAATCGACGGCGTTCCCTGCACGATTGCTTCGTCCGTAAACGACACGCTTCTTTGCCTTAACGTGCCTGCCGGCGAGCACACGATAACGCTCGGTTTCTTCCCCGCGGGAATGAAAACGGGGCTTATTATGACGGCTTGCGGCGCTGGAATTTTGCTTGTGATGATTGCGGTTTCTGTTATCGCAAAGCACGTTAAAAAGAAAAAAGCGCTTGCGGCTGACGGCGAAAACGGCGCAGAAATCGCGAATAACGGCGAAAATTCTCCCGAAAACGAAGAAAATACCGTTATCGCGGCAAAAAAGCCTATCGAGGAGCCTGCCGCCGAGGAGGGAATTCTCGATTTTCCCGAAATGCCCGACCTTCCCGACGACGATGATTACGGCGTTGTGCTTGACGATGTTGAGTTTGAGGAAAAGGCTGCGGAAAATCTGAAAAAGCTTGAGGAAAAGAAGCTTTCGGAAAGCAAAACCGAGGGAAAAAGCGCGAAAATTGAAACCGCGCCCGAAGTCGGCGAGCTTCCCGTAATTCCCGAAGATATTTTTGACGAGGAGGACAGATAATGAAGCTGTTTATCGCTTCTGATATACACGGCTCGGCGTATTACTGCAAAAAAATGCTTGACGCTTACCGCAATGAAAAAGCCGACAGGCTGGTGCTGCTCGGCGACTTGCTTTATCATGGCCCTCGGAATGATTTACCGCGCGATTATGCGCCAAAAATGGTTATCGAGCTGCTTAACGCGTACAAAAACGAGATTTTGTGCGTTCGCGGAAACTGCGAGGCGGAGGTTGACCAGATGGTGCTTGATTTTCCCGTTCTTGCGGAATATGCGCTGATTTCTCTTGAAAAACGAACGATTTTCGCGGCTCACGGACATAATTTCAACGAGAACAAGCTCCCGCCGCTGAAGAACGGAGATATTCTTCTGAACGGTCATACGCACGTTCCGAAATGCACGGAGCACGAAAATTATGTTTATATGAACCCCGGCTCGATTTCAATTCCCAAGGAGAACAGTCCTCACGGGTATATGACTTTCGAGGGCGGGCTGTTTCTGTGGAAAGACTTTTCGGGTGAAATCTACAAGGAATACCGCGCGTTTTAGCGTAAAATCGAAGAAAAACGGCAATCCCGCTAAATTCGGCG
>DPBR01000062.1:36299-36658 GCA_003516865.1 Oscillospiraceae bacterium | reverse complement strand
ATCCCGCTAAATTCGGCGGGGTTGCTTTTTTGTTGTTAAATTGTACAATATCCCTGCCGTTCATAAGCGGAAATATGTGCGCTGTTCCAAATGTTGGAATTTAGGGGATAAATACATTGATGTTAGGATTGACTAACGCGGCGTCGACTGATATAATGAATATATGAGCAAACGTTCAACTGTTAACAACTTATTGGAGGAATAGAAATGTTCATAGAAATCAGCGATATCAAAAAGGATTACGGTTCGGGCGAGAGCAGGGTCGAGGTTCTGAAGGGGATAAGCTTCGGGATTGAGAAAGGCGAATTTTGCGTGCTTCTCGGACCATCGGGAAGCGGAAAAACAACGCTTCTGAACAT
>DPBR01000062.1:24469-36110 GCA_003516865.1 Oscillospiraceae bacterium | reverse complement strand
AAAACAACGCTTCTGAACATCATCGGCGGAATTGACGACGCAGACAGCGGCTATATTTCAATAAACTGCGAGAAAATCGAGAATATGAAGGAAAAAGAGCTTACGGATTACCGCCGCAGACATCTCGGCTATATCTTTCAAATGTACAACCTCATTCCAAATCTGAACATCAAGGAGAACGTTGAAACGGGCGCATATCTGAGCGAAAACCCGCTTGACGTTGACGATATTCTGAAAACGCTCGGTCTTTACGAGCATCGCCATAAGCTCCCCTCGCAGCTTTCGGGCGGTCAGCAGCAAAGGTGTTCGATAGGACGAGCAATCGTGAAAAATCCCGATATTCTGCTCTGCGACGAGCCGACGGGCGCGCTTGACTACAACACTTCAAAGGAAATACTGCGGCTTATCGAAACGGTAAACAAGAAGTACAACACGACGATTGTTATGGTAACTCACAACGAGGCGATTAAGGATATGGCGGATAAAGTTGTGAAGCTGCGCGACGGAATGGTAAGAAAAGTTGTGATAAACGAGAAGAAACTGACAGCCGAAGAGCTTGAGTGGTAATGGAGGAGAGCTATGAAAAATCCGCTTAACAAACGCCTTCCGCGCGAGCTTGCAAAGGACGCGACAAAATATTCGGCGATTTTTATTCTGATGGTTCTGCTGATTTCGGTTTGCTCCGGAATGAGAGTATCGAACGAGAGCTTGAAAACCGCGTATTACGATAGTTTCGACAAGTACGCGCTTGAGGACGGTCACATAACGTTTGACAAGCCTCTTCCCGATGAAATCCGCAAAGTTCTTGAGGAAAAGGCTGCGATGAAGCTTTATGATGACGCTTACTTTGACGAAGAAGCCGAGTCGGGCGCCGTTGTGCGCGTTTACAGGCAGAACGGCGAGGTGAACAAACCTTGTCTGCTTGATGGAAAGCTTCCCGAAAGCGACAGCGAAATCGCCGTTGACCGACTTTTTCTGAAGAATAACGATATGAAAATCGGCGATATTCTGACAATCAACAAGAAAACGCTTGAAATAGTCGGAATAATCGCGCTTCCGAATTACAGCACGCTCTTTGAAAAGAACACCGACTCGATGTTCGACAGCAAGAATTTCACGGTTTCCGTTATGACGGAGAGCGGCTTTAACGCGGTTAACAGCAAGAAGATAAAGTACAATTACGCTTGGATTTACGACAGCGCGCCCGCCGACGATTACGAAGCCGCCGAGCGTTCCGAGAAGTTTCTTGACGTTGTAAAGGACGAGTTGACGGAATATGACGAGGCTATCGTGAAAAAGCAGGTCGAAGCGCTTACCGACAAGCTTGAGCGGGCGGGAAAAGAGTACGGCGAGCTTTATAAAAAGCGCTTTGAGAAAAAGATTGCCGAAGTTTCCGAAAACGCGAAGAAGGGCGCCGAGGAATACGCGCAAATCCTTATGACGACAGGCGCGAAGCCCATTAAATCCGAGCTTTCCGCCGAAGTTGACGATTTTACTTTCTCGCTTATCGAAAAGACCGTGAGCGCAACGCTTTCGGGAGAAACGCCCGAAATGCCGACCGAAAAGGAATTTATCTCGCAGTACAAAAATGGGGTAAAGAAGCCGTTGAAATCCGAACTTTCCGTTGAACTGAGCGATTTTCTGTTCGGAATTGTGGAGAAAGCGGCTGAAGCCGAGCTTGACGGGAATGATTTTGAAATGCCTGCGGACGAGGAATTCGAGGGCGAAATTGACAAGACGGAGATAATAGCCGTTGATGATTATATTCCGCGTTATCTAAATCAGGCTGTGACGTTTTCAATCGAGGATATCGGCAGAGATGAATCAAGCGTTATGGTAATGTGCTATATTATGATAGCGCTTATCGCGTTTATTTTCGCGGTTACAATCTCAGGCACAATCACGGAAGAAGCGGGAGTAATCGGCACTTTGCGCGCGTCGGGATACACAAAGGCGGAGCTTGTGCGTCATTTTATGGTTTTGCCTGTAATCGTAACGCTTCTGGCGGCGATAATAGGAAATGTTCTCGGCTACACGGTTTTGAAGGACTATTGCGTTGAGCTTTATCTTTCGAGTTATTCGCTCACGGATTACGAGGTGGTTCCGGACGTTTCCGCGTTTATCCTCTCAACGATAGTTCCGATTTTGCTTATGCTTCTGATAAATCTGTTTGTTCTGACGAAGAAGCTGAGGCTTAGTCCGCTTAAATTCCTCCGTCACGACCTGCGTAAGAACCGCAACAAAAAGGCGGTGCGGCTTAACACGAAAATTCCGTTCAGAACGCGCTTTAGTCTAAGAATTTTCTTCACAAATCTTCCCGGATATATCGTAATGATAATCGGAATTATGTTCGGCTCGATTCTGATAGCGTTCGGGGATATGTTTCCGAGAATGCTCGACGATTACAGCAAAACGGTTACGAGGGATATGATAAGCGATTATCAATATGTTCTCTACGATTGCAAGGAGGCTTCCGCGGTAACCGACAGCGCCGCCGAAAAATACGCGGTTGAATCGTTTGACTACACAAAACAAGGTTATCTTACAGACAGCGTTTCGGTTTACGGAATTTCGGGCGAAAGCAAATATATCGACGCTGAAATTCCGCGGGGAAAAGTACTCGTTTCAACGGGAATGAACGTGAAATTCGGGCTTGGCAAGGGCGATGAGATTAAGCTTGATGAAAAGTACAAGCGCGACAGTTCCTACGCGCTTGAAATTGCGGGAGTATACAGCTATGAGTCGTCGCTTGCGGTATTTATGAACATTGACGATTTCAACAGGACATTCGGCAAATCCGAGAGCTATTTCACGGGTTATTTTTCGGATAAACCGCTTTCGGAGCTTACGGACGACGATGTTGCGAAAGTGCTGACGGAAAGCGATTATACAAAGCTTTCAACGCAGCTTACGATATCTATGGGCGGAATGATAGGCTTGTTCAAGTGGTTCGGAGCGCTTTTCTTCATAATCGTGGTTTATGTGCTCTGCAAGCAGGTTATCGAGCGTAATTTCCGTTCGATAGCGATGACGAAGATACTCGGCTTCAGAAACGGCGAAATTGCGGGACTTTACATTGCCTCGACAACGATTGCCGTTCTTGTGGGGCTTGGGATTTCAGTTCCGTTCATTGACGCCGCGATGAAGCTGATTTTCAACAGCTATCTTTACACGGTGATGACCGGATATATTCCGGTTTCGATTAATCCGGCAACCTATGCTGTAATGATTCTGACGGGGCTTGCGTGCTATATCGTTGTCGCGCTGCTTCAGATGAGGAAGGTTGCGAAGGTATCCAAGAGCGAAGCGCTGAAGAATGTTGAATAAAATGGAATAATATAACAGTCGCCGCGGAGCAAATCTGCGGCGATTTTTGCGGGTATTGTGAAATTGCGAAAAACCGTTTGACGGCATTTATCGCGGCTGTTTCTGCCGAGGCTTTCATAAAAACAACTCCTTGACAAAAAAATAGCATTATGGTATAATTTAACAAAGGGAAAAAGTATGAAAACACACCGGAAATGAAATCAAGGGGTTATGAAAAAAGATGTTTTGAAGCTTGCATTAATCTGTGTTGACATTTTGATAACGCTTATTGCGATTGTCGGCTTGATTTGGTTCTTTTTTATCAAGAATTGAGGTGATTATTTTGTTATATATCAAACAGCACCGCCAGGAAGCCGGGATATCCGTTCCGCGAATGTGCGAGCTTACGGGGATTCCCAGACGTACCATACAAGACCTCGAAAAGCGTGGAGATTGCCTTGTTTCAAACGCGCTGAAAATCGCAAACGTTCTCGGAGTTAAGTTGGACGACCTGCTCTCCCCGCCCACAGATTAAATCACATCCGCCTGTTTGTGCAGGCGGGGATTTTTTTGCCAATTTCAACTCACACGTCCCTCCCGGGCAAAAAAACTCGCCCCCAGCACTTACTGGGAGCGATTTCGCCGCCGGTCGCACCGGCTGGTGCGCCTGACAGGACTTGAACCTGCATTCCTCTCGGAAATGGAACCTAAATCCATCGTGTCTGCCAATTTCACCACAGGCGCGTACACTTTATTATACCAGAAAAAAAAGCGTTTGTCAAGAACACATTGCGTTACTGCGGCACAAAACCGAAAGAATTTTCGGGAAAAATGCAAAACCTATTGACAAAACTCGTTAAATACTATATAATTAGTTTATGCAGGTTTAATCTCACAACATATTGTGTCTAAGGAGAAAGAGAAATGCCAATGATAACGATGATAAAAAAGCGCGACGGACGCGAAGCTCCGTTCAATATTGAGAAGATTGCGCGCGCGATTTACCGTGCGGCGGAGGCCGTCGGCGGAAACGATTATTCGGAAGCGATGGAGCTTGCGGATACTGTGTGCCAGCAGCTCAGCGAGAGCATTATCGGAAGAAATCCCTCTGTTGAAGAGGTTCAGGATATGGTTGAGCGCGTGCTTATCGAGAACGGTCACGCAAAAACCGCGAAAGCGTACATTCTCTACCGCGCCGAGCGTACCAGAGCGCGTGAGATGAACACAACGCTTATGAAGATTTACGAGGATTTGACGTTCAAATCGGCGGGCGAATACGACCTGAAGCGCGAAAACGCGAACATTGACGGCGATACGGCAATGGGAACGATGCTGAAATACGGAAGCGAGGGCGCGAAGCAGTTCAACGAGCTGTATGTTCTCGACCCTGTTCACTCAAACGCGCATATTAACGGCGATATTCACATTCACGACCTTGATTTTCTTACGCTGACGACAACCTGCTGCCAGATTGACCTTTTGAAGCTGTTCCACGACGGTTTCTCCACGGGACACGGCTTCCTGCGCGAACCGAACGATATCGCAAGCTATGCGGCGCTCGCGTGTATTGCTATCCAGTCGAACCAGAACGACCAGCACGGCGGTCAGAGCGTGCCGAATTTCGATTACGCAATGGCTGAGGGCGTTAAAAAGACGTTCAAGAGGCTCTATCACAAAAATCTCGCAAAGGCGCTTCTCTATACTTACGACAGCAGGGATTTTGCCGCTATCGAGAATAAAATCCGCGAAGCCGCCGATAAGATTGAAGCGGATTTCGGGCTTGTTCCACAGCTTCACAATAACGACGAGTACAAGTCAAAGGAATGGGATTTGCTTGCGAGCGAGTACGGCGACAAGTTCTCCGCGCTTCAGGACGAGGCGGAAACGCTCGCCGAGGCGGAAACCGACCGCGCGACTTATCAGGCGATGGAAGCGCTTATCCACAACCTAAACACGATGAATTCCAGAGCGGGCGCGCAGAACCCGTTCTCGTCGATAAATTACGGCACGGATACTTCTCCCGAAGGCAGAATGGTTTCGTTTAACGTGATGAAAGCGGAAGAAGCGGGACTTGGAAACGGCGAAACGCCGATTTTCCCCATTCACATTTTCAAGGTTAAGGACGGGGTGAACTTCAGCGAGGGCGACCCGAATTACGATTTGTTCAAGCTTGCGATGCGCGTTTCCGCGAAGAGAATGTTCCCGAATTTCAGCTTTATAGACGCGCCGTTCAATCTTCAGTACTACAAAGAGGGCGATTATCACACGGAAATCGCGTATATGGGCTGCCGCACGCGCGTTATCGGAAACAACCACGACAAGTCGCGCGAAATCGTGACGGGACGCGGAAACCTCTCGTTTACGACAATAAATCTGCCGCGTCTTGGAATTGAAGCGCACGGCGATATCGAAAAATTCTACAAGAGCCTTGACAAGACGATGGATATTGTTTTCGACCAGCTTTATCAGCGCCTGCTTATTCAGTCGAGAAAGCACGTCAGAAATTATCCGTTCCTTATGGGACAGGGCGTGTGGATTGACAGCGAGAAGCTCTCGGAGAACGATTCAATCGCCGAAATTCTCAAGCACGGAAGCCTTTCAACGGGCTTTATCGGGCTTGCGGAAACGCTTGTCGCGCTCACGGGAAAGCATCACGGCGAGAGCGAGGAATCGCAGAAGCTCGGACTTGAAATTATCACGCATATGCGCGAGAGAGCCGATGAAAAGGGCAGGGAAACCGGACTTAACTACACGCTTCTTGCAACTCCCGCCGAGGGGCTTTCGGGACGGTTTATTTCAATCGACAAGAAGCGCTATGGTGAAATTCCGGGCGTAACGGACAAGGATTTTTACACGAATTCATTCCACATTCCCGTTTATTACAACATAAGCGCGTTCCGTAAAATCAAGCTTGAAGCGCCCTATCACGCGCTTACGAACGGCGGTCATATAAGCTATGTGGAGCTTGACGGCGACCCGCTGAAGAACCTTGACGCGTTTGAAAAGGTTGTTCGCTATATGAAGGAGCAGGGAATAGGTTACGGCGCGATAAATCACCCGATTGACCGCGACCCGTGCTGCGGCTTTACGGGAATAATCGACGACGAATGCCCGAACTGCCACCGCCGCGAGGGCGAGGTTATCGAGGACAGAATTGAGCGTCCGAAGCTGTTTACGTCGGATAATTGAGGGTAAAATGGAAATAAGAATAGCGGGAACCGTCTGCGAGTCGATTGTGGACGGCCCCGGATTCAGATATGTTGTGTTTGTGCAGGGTTGCCCGCATAACTGCGAGGGCTGTCAAAATCCCGAAACGCACGATTTTTCGGGAGGAAAAGTCGTTGATACGGACGATTTGTTCGCGGAGTGTGTTGACGACCCGCTTCACGACGGCGTAACGTTTTCGGGCGGCGAGCCTTTTTGTCAGGCGAAAGCGCTGTATTATCTCGGAAAACGATTTAAGGAGCGGGGACTCAGCCTTATGTGTTACAGCGGCTGGACGTTCGAGGAGCTTCTCGAAAAGGCGAAAACCGAGGAATTTGTCGGGAAATTGCTCTCGATAACGGACATTCTCGTTGACGGAAAATTCGTGCTTGATAAGCGTTCTCTTGCGCTTAAATTCAGGGGAAGCGCAAATCAGCGGCTTATCGACGTTCCCGAAAGTCTGTGGCAGAATCGCGTTGTCGAGGCTCTGACAGACGATTGAATTTCAGATGAAGAAGAGAATTATTTCGCTTATTACAGCGGTTTTGCTGTTGTTTGGACTGACAGGCTGTTCGGACAACGGTCTGGACAAGGTGCTGAAATATGATATTCCCGATAATCCCAAAACGCTTGACCCGCAGCAGGCAAACGAGCCGATTTCGGAATTGATTATCGGAAGCGTTTTCTGCGGGCTGTTCTCGAAAAACGCCGACGGAACGCTTAAAAATGCGGTTTGTGAGAGTTATACGGTTTCCGGCGACGGGCTTGTGTACAATTTCAGGCTGCGCGAGGATTTTTTTTGGGTTGGCGATGAATTTGAGAAGCAGTGCAAAGCGCAGGACTTCGTTTTCGGGTTCAAACGGCTGTTTTCGCCCGAAACAAGCGCGCCGAACGCTGCGGATTATTTTTGTATAAAGAACTCGAAGCGGCTGCGGAGCGGTTCGATTTCAGATTTTTCGCTGCTTGGAGTAAAGGCGCTCGGCGACTTTGAGCTTGAAATAACGCTTGATTACACAAATCCGCGCCTTCTCGATATGCTTTGCGACACGCCCGCGATGCCCTGCTGCGAGGAATTTTTCGTTAAATCGCGCGGCAAATACGGGCTTTCCGCCGAGTGTACGCCGTCGAACGGCGCGTTTTATGTGAGGAGCTGGCACTACGACCCGTACGCCAAAACCGATGTCAACAACGTGATTTTGTCGCGCAATTACAAGAACGCAAAAGCGCTGAATGTCTGCCCGTCGGGGCTGAATTATTTCATTGTCGACGAGGACACGTTTGTCGCGGATTTCCTGAACAAGGAAGTGAGCTGTCTTGCCGTTTCAACGCGCGAAAAAGCGCTTTTTGACGGGGAATATCCGTTCGAGGAGTATCCGAGCGTGACCTGCGGACTGATTTTCAACAGGGATTACGCCGCTTTTCGCAATAAGGATTTTCTGAAAGCGCTTTCGCTGCTGATAAATTATGATGAACTCGGCGCGGGAATTGCTGATTTTGAAGCGGCTGAGGGCGCAGTTTCTGGGCAGGTGAAGATAAACGGTTTCAGCTACCGCGAAATTGTCGGTAAGTGTAATAATCTCATATATGACAAGAAAACAGCTGCGGATTACCTGAAAAAATCAAAATCTTCGGTTGATTCAAGCCTGTTTACGGGCGCAAGAATAATTGTTCCCGATGAAATTTCGCAGACTGCGGCGTCGTACATTATGCAGGAATGGCAGCGCGAGCTTGGATTTTACTGTATTCTGGAGCGCCTTTCCGAGAGCGAATACCGCAGGCGGCTTGAAAGCGGGGATTATGAGATTGCGGTGCAGAAGCTGACGGGAAAATACGACAGTCCCGCGGCTTATCTCGAACAGTTCTGTGAAAAAAGTACGTCGAATTATTCGGGATATTACAATGCGTACTATGAAATTCTGCTGAAAAAAGCCGAAACCGCCTCCGACAGTGCCGACAGCGCCGAGCTTTATGCGGAAGCCGAGCGCACGCTGATTGACGACTGCGGATTTGTGCCGATTTATTGCGAGAATATCTACTTCTTCAGGCAGAAAGACGTTGAGGACGTGTTCTACAATCCGCTTACGGGCGCGATTGATTTCACGCAGGGTAAACGAAAATAAGAAAAAGTCCGGTTTTAAGCCGGACTTTGGAGACCGTCGAAAAAGTCCCGTTGGGACTTTTCCGCCGAAACATACGCACTGCCCGCACTCATTGTCGGCTTTGCCGACAATTCGCACAGTTGTGCGGATAGAAGTGTTTTTTGCCTCGGGAGACCCGCGGCAAAAAACGGATTTAAATGCCCGCTTCGCAGGCAGAATCTACTTTTTTCGACAAACTGAAAGTCCGGTTTTAAGCCGGACTTTGTTTTATCTGTTGATGAAAATTTCGTCGTGAGCGAAAATAAACCGCGAAAGCTCGCCGCTCGAATAATCCGCGACAACAAACGTCTGTTTTTCCTCGTTAAAGCAAAAAACATATTTTCCCGAACGTTCAGCCGCCTTGTCAATCTCGGTCGGTGAAACATCGTTTTCGATAAGCAGCCTTACCGCCTGTTCGGGCTTGTCGGCGATAACGCTTCCGCGCATTTTCAGGAACACTGAGAACAGATTACTTTTTATCAGCTCAAAAACCGTCGTATTTGAGAGCGTTATTTCAACCGGTCCGCCCGCTGTTTTTATCAGAAAAACCGCAGGGTCGGGGACGTTGCCCTCGCAGACCGCCGCCTTGAATTCGCCCGTTCTGCCGATGCACACAAGCGGAAGCTTCGTTCCGTCAATGTCTGTGAATGTGTACGGCGTCATAAGATTTGGGTGAATGAGCTTGATAAATTCCTGCCGGTTAACCGCCATATATGCGTATTTTTCGAGGAAAATCCTAATATTCTGCGGGACTTCAATTCCGCGCTCAGTTTTATTTCTCTCAAAATCCGCTTCGGGGATACCGTCGGTTTTTCCGCCGCAGAGAATTTTCGTCACATCGAACGGTTCGAGATTGTACAGAACAGCCAAGATTTCACCTTCTTTTCATTAGGTCGCCTCTAAAAACCTTGTTTGAGTGAAAATGCGTATAGCACGCCGACTGCTTTGTCAAGTCTCCTCGTAAGGCATCCAGCCTTACTTCGTCGGCTTTTCTCGCATTCGTCGTCCTCTACCCATTTTCACTTTTCAAACCGGTTTTTAGAGGCTCCCATTAAATCAGAGTCTTGATTTGAAGTCGTTGTAGCCGAATTTCTTCAGAAGTTTTATTTCGCCGTTTTCGCAAAGCAGGTAAATTGACGGCAGCGGAATACCGTTAAACGTGTTGTTTTTGCACATCGAGTAGATTGCCATATCCTCGAAAACGAGCCTGTCGCCCTCGCGCAGTTCACGGTCGAACGAATAATCGCCGATTATATCGCCCGCAAGGCAGGTGTTTCCGCCGAGCCGATAGGTAAACGCCTTTTTTTCGGGCAAATCCGCGCCGATGATATTCGGACGATAGGGCATTTCGATAACGTCCGGCATATGACAAGCCGCCGAAGCGTCTGTAATCGCGATATCCAAGCCGTTTTTAAGCGTATCGAGCACTGTTGTCACAAGGTAGCCTGCGTTCAGCGCGACCGCCTCGCCGGGTTCGAGATAAACCTCAAGCCCGTGCTTTTCGCGGAACTTTTTCACGGCGTCAACAAGCAGTGAAACGTCATAATCCTGACGCGTGATGTGATGACCGCCGCCGAAGTTTACCCACTTGATTTTGTCGAAGAAGAACCCGAATTTTTCCTCAAAAACAGGGATTGTCCGCGCGAGAACATCGGAATTTTGTTCGCACATCGTATGGAAATGAAGCCCGTCAATCCCATCGGCAAGTGAAATCTGCTCTTTGAACCGCGAAAGCGTTGCGCCGAGCCGCGAGCCGCGGAAGCACGGGTTGTAGATATCCGTTTCAATCTCGCTGTATTCGGGGTTTACGCGTATACCCGCCTGAATGTAACGCGGCGCCGAGCGCACTTTATCGCGGTATTTCGCCCATTGTTCGGGGGAATTGAACACGATGTGGTCGCAGTATTTCAGAATTTCATCGAAATCCTTTTCGGGATAAGCGGGGGAGAAAACGTGATTTTCCCTGCCGAACGGCTTTGCCATTTCCTCAAAGCCGAGCCGCGCCTCAAAAATCCCGCTTGCCGTGCAGCCGTCGAGGTACTGCGCTATCAGCGGATATGTCGCATAAGCCGAGAACGCTTTCTGCGCCAGCAGTATTTTGCAGCCCGCTTCTTTCCTTACCCGTGCGAGGATCTCAAGGTTTTCGCGCAGGCGCTTTTCGTCGATGACGTAGCAGGGAGTTTCTACTTTGTATTTCCAGTCCATTTTGTTCCTTTCTTATGTTTAATAAAATTATCTGAACTATAAATGGGAAGTTGTAGATATGGTAAATCAGAATTTATTATATTGGTGTTGTTATTTCAATATGATTACCTTCTGAGTCAACAAATTCGGCAACCCAATTCATACCTATTTTAGTTAATGGAAAACAAACTTCCTTGTCTTGAATTTTTGAAATAAGTATATCATAACTTTCTACGCTGATACTCGGCAGGCAATTACTTCCAAAAGTATGTGTCTCATTAACAATAGTGTATGCAAATAAACCAAATCGAAACCCATTTATATCAAATACGCTGTATAATTTATCACGTTCGGTAACCGGCTGTTCAAAAAAATCTTCATAGAAATTTATTGCTCTATTCATATCTTCTACACATATATAGAGTGAGCAAATTTTACACTTCATCATTATTCCTCCAAATTCCGATTTATCAAGCACTTCTCCGGATTACAACCCCCCCGCCAACAAAACGCAGGCAAACGCCCGCCTGCCTGCGTAAATCGGAAATCAGTCCACAAGCGCGGGATTTCTGTCCTCCTCCCAAGGCAGACCCCATTTGTTAAGCGCGTTCATAAACGGGTCGGGGTTAAGCTCCTCGACGTTGTGAACGCCGGGCTTCTTCCAATCGCCCTTGAGTACCATCATAGCGCCAATCATCGCGGGAACTCCCGTTGTATATGAAATAGCCTGCGAGCCGACTTCCTTGTAGCATTCCTGATGGTCGCAGATATTGTAAAGATAATAGTTCTTGTCCTTGCCGTCCTTTTTG
>DPBR01000062.1:18693-24292 GCA_003516865.1 Oscillospiraceae bacterium | reverse complement strand
TCTTGTCCTTGCCGTCCTTTTTGCCGCGGAAAATGCAGCCGATGTTGGTTTTTCCGACAGTTCTCGGACCGAGGGAAGCGGGGTCGGGAAGAACTGCTTTCAAAAACTGAAGCGGAACTATCTCCTTGCCCTCGTACATAATCGGCTCGATTGACGTCATTCCAACGTCCTCAAGGCACTTGAGGTGGGTGAGATAGCTCTGACCGAACGTCATAAAGAAGCGGATACGCTTTATTCCCTTGATGTTAAGCGCGAGGGATTCAAGCTCCTCGTGGTGAAGCAGGTACATATCCTTTTCGCCCACGCCCTTGAAGTTGTAGACGCGCTTAATCTCCATAGGCTCGGTTTCAACCCACTTTCCGTCCTCGATATAGCTTCCCTTTGCGGAAACCTCGCGGATATTGATTTCGGGGTTAAAGTTTGTTGCAAAGGGGTAGCCGTGGTCGCCGCCGTTGCAGTCGAGAATGTCGATATAGTTGATTTCGTCAAATTCGTGCTTCATCGCGTAAGCCGAGAAAACTCCCGTAACTCCGGGGTCGAAGCCGCAGCCGAGAATTGCAGTAATACCCGCTTTCTCGAAGCGCTCGCGATAAGCCCACTGCCAAGAATACTCGAATTTCGCGGTATCCTCAGGCTCATAGTTCGCGGTATCGAGGTAATCGACCTTACATTCAAGGCAAGCGTCCATAATGTGCAAATCCTGATATGGAAGCGCGATATTCATAACGATATCGGGCTTGTACTCTCTGATAAGCGCGCAAAGTTCGGGAACGTTGTCCGCGTCGACGGAAGCCGTTGTGATAACGGTTTTTGTCTTATCCTGCCATTTTTCCTTGAGCGCGTCGCACTTTGCCTTTGTTCTCGAAGCAATCATAATCTCGGAGAAAACCTCGCTGTTCTGGCAGCACTTTGCCACAACAACAGAAGCCACGCCGCCCGCACCGATAATTAAAGCTCTGCTCATAATAATTTACCTCACTTAATATTTAGTTGCAGACCTGCCGTAAAGCCGCGTCCGCTCAGTTATCGTTTTCATTCCTTCGGCGTTTCCCGAAGTACATCTCTCACGTTATTCGGGAGCGCGAAGCAGCCGCTGTGAACGTATTGATTGTAGTACCTCGTGCGAAGCCCCTGAGAAAGCCACCACTGCGCGTTCTGGTCCTGAACGGGGTGATATTTCTTTGAAGCGAACCCGAAAAGCCAATGCCCTGAGGGATAAGTCGGAATATGCGCCTGATAGACGAGAGCAATCGGGAAAAAGCTCTTAATTCTGCTGTGCGCGCGCTTCATCGCCATCGCGTATTCGTTATAGAACGTGCTTTCGTGCTGATTTACGAGGATACCGTCCTCGGTGAGCGCCTTGTAGCAGTTTCCATAAAATTCCTTTGTGAAAAGCCCCTCTCCGGGACCGAACGGGTCTGTGCTGTCAACGATAATCAAATCGTACTCATTCTGCGCGCTTCGCACGAATTTCAGCCCGTCCTCGTAGTAGATGTGAACGCGCGGGTCGCCGAGCGAACCTGCCGTCTGCGGGATAAACTCCCTGCAAAGCTCCACAACGCGCCTGTCTATCTCGACCATATCGATGTGTTCAACGCTCTTGAAGCGGCAAAGCTCGCGGATTGTTCCGCCGTCGCCCGCGCCGATAACGAGAACTTTTTTTATGTTCGGATTAACGCTCATCGGAACGTGCGTAATCATCTCGTGATAGATATACTCGTCCTTTTCCGTGAGCATAAGATAGCCGTCCAGAACGAGGATTTTGCCGAATTCCTCGCTTTCGAGGATATCGATTTTCTGAAACTCGCTCTGTTCGCTTGCGAGGTGACGCTTAATTTTAATCGAGAACTTAACGCTCTCCGTGTGATTTTCCGTAAACCAAAGCTCCATAATATTACCTCAACTTACAACCTCAAGATATTCCACGTTCATATCCCGACAGCCCGTGAGATTGCAGCCTTTTTCCTTTGCAAACCTGATGTAGTCGAGAATATCGTCCGTGATGCGTTCGCCGGGCGCGAGAATGGGAATACCGGGGGGATAGCACATAACAAATTCCGCGCAGATTCTGCCTGCCGCGCTGTCGAGAGGAACGGATTTCTGCTCGGAGTAAAACGCTTTTTGCGGCGGCATTTCAACGATAGGATTGATGTATTCGTGGTCGTAAAGACCCGCGGGAGAGCGCGAATAAAGCCGTTTTATTTCGGCAAGCGCGGACATCAGGCGCTCGATTTCAAGCGCGCGGTCGGCTCCCGTAATAATCGCGAGGATATTTCCGATATCGCCGAATTCAATTTGTATACCGTACTCGTCGCGCAGCAAATCGTACACTTCGATTCCCGCAAGACCCATAGCTCTCGTGTGAACGGAGAGCTTCGTCCTGTCGAACGCGAAGAAATCCGCGCCGTTGCAAAGCTCGTCGCCGAACGCGTAATACCCGCCGATTTTGTTGACTTCCTTTCGCGCATATTCGGCGAAATCAACGGTTTTCGCGTAAAATTCCTTTCCGTGAAGCGCGAGATTTTGCCTTGCGAGGTCGAGCGAAACCATAAGCAGATAGCTTGCGGAAGTGGTCTGCGTAAGATTTATGACTTGCCGAACGTAGTCGGCGTTCACGGTTTTCGCCGTGAGCAGGAGAGCGCTCTGCGTGAGCGAGCCGCCCGTTTTGTGAACCGAAACCGCCGCCATATCCGCGCCGCAGGACATTCCCGACGGCGGGAGATTTTCGCCGAAATAGAAGTGCGTTCCGTGAGCCTCGTCGCAGAGCGCAAGCAGCCCGTGTTCGTGCGCTGTCTTTACGATACCCCGCAAATCGGAGCAAATCCCGTAATAGGTCGGGTTGTTTATGAGAACGGCCTTTGCGTCGGGATTTTCGGCAATCGCTTTTTCCACGTCCTCAACAGTCATTCCGAGGGGAATACCGAGGTCCTTATTAACGCCGGGATTAACGTACACGGGAACAGCCCCGCACACGACAAGCGCGTTTATGGCGCTTCTGTGGACGTTGCGGGGGAGAATAATCTTATCGCCCGCCTTGCACGCGGACATAATCATCGCCTGAACAGCGCCCGTAGCGCCGTTTATGATGAAAAACGAGTTATCCGCGCCGAACGCGTCCGCCGCAAGCTCCTGCGCCTCCTTAATCACGGAGATGGGGTGGCAGAGGTTGTCGAGCGGTTTCATCGAGTTTACGTCGTTTTTCAGGCAGTCCGCTCCGAGAAATTCGGTAAGCATGGCGTTTCCGCGCCCGCCCTTGTGTCCGGGAACGTCGAACGGCACAACTCTGTTCAGTCTGTGCTCGCGCATCGCCTCGTAGAGCGGCGCGCGTGTCTGGTCAAGCTTCATTTCCATCAGCCTTTCAAACGCGGTCAGTAAATGTTCATTCCGCTGAAAATTTCAATCATTTCGCGCCTGAGGTCGTTTGTAATCTGAAGGCGTTCCTGCGGGTGAATTTCGTAAACGTCCTTATTGAAAAGGTAATTCTGAAGCTCAATTTCCTTTATGAGCATTTTTGTGTGGAAAATGTTGGACTGATAGACGTTTACGTCCATAGCGTCGTATTTCGTGAGGGTTTCGGGGTTTATGAAGTCCTGAATGGAGGTGATATTGCTGTCCATAAAGAACTTTTTGCCCGAAACGTCGCGCGTAAATCCTCTCACGCGGTAGTCGATTATGATGATATCCGAGTCGAACGAGCCGATGAGGTAATCGAGCGCTTTAAGCGGAGAAATCTCGCCGCAGGTCGCAACGTCGATATCGACGCGGAACGTGGAAATCGCCTTATCGGGGTGATATTCGGGGAAGGTGTGGACGGTGATATGGCTCTTGTCGAGGTGCGCGTGAACGGTTTCGCCTGTGATATTCGAGAAGAAACCGAGTCCGCGGTTGCATGATTCGTCGATATGCGACGGGTCGATGCTGCCCTCGGCGAACAGAATATTAACGGAAGCGCCCTGCGGCTCGTAGTCCTGCTTTGATATATTCAGCACGGTGGCGCCGATTTTCTCCGTGACGTCGCAGAGAATTTTTGTAAGACGCTCCGAATTATACTGTTCGTCTATATAAGCGATATAATCGAGCTGCTCTCTCTCGCTTTTCGCATAACAAACATCGTAAATGTTGAAGCTAAGTGTTTTGGTGAGATTGTTGAATCCATACAACGCCAGCTTTTTCTCCAACCCTAACATCAATCCTTTCGGTAAAAAATGTCCTGTAAACAGTTATAATGATTATATCATATTATTATCCGAATTTCAATTACTTTTTCAAAAATTTTACACATTTTAGAATTTTTCGAGCGTAGTTGACAAAACGAGCGCTTTGTGATATAATTAAAGTGGTATATTTTTATATGCGATATGCGGAGAAAACGGGACTTGCCGTCATAAAAGCCGCGGGAACGACATATCAAAAATACATAGGCGGCTTTTTGCCGTGAAATCCGGAAAACATAATGGGAGGTGCCTATGAAGGCTGACCTGCACTGTCACACCACAATTTCCGACGGTTCGCTCGGAATTTCGGACGTAATAATGCAAGCGGGACGCGGCGGCGTTGACTGCCTTGCGATAACCGACCATGACAGTCTTGCGTCGCTGTCGCGCTCGTCCGTGCTGGGGGCGCGCTATAAGGTGAAGATAATACCTGCGGTTGAGTTCTCGGCGTTTGACGAAACGCGCGGGCGCAAGGTGCATATTCTGTGCTATATGCCGAAGAAGCCCGACCGTCTTGAGGGTCTTTGCCTGAGGACAAGCGAGGGGAGAATGAAGCTTGGAAAAAGCCTTGCGATGAAAGTTCTCGAAAAGTATCCGATTTCGCTTGAGAGCATACTTCGTTATTCGGCGGGAAGCAAGGCTATCTACAAGTGCCACATTATGCACGCATTGATGGATTACGGCTATACGACGGAGCTTTACGGAAGCGTTTATGATGAGATTTTTGACGTAAACGAGGGACTTTGCGCGGAGCAGGTACGCTCTGAAGCCGATTTTTATCCGGATGTGAAATTTGTTCTGACGCTGATAAAGGCGTCGGGCGGAATACCCGTGATGGCGCACCCGAAAGTGTTCGACAGCCTTGATTTGCTCGAAGAACTCGCCGCGGAGAAGCTGATTGACGGCGCTGAGGTATATCATTCGAGCGCGGACGAGAAGTACAGACGAGAGATTTCTGCGCTTTGCGAGCGGTATAATCTCATTCGGACGGGCGGCTCGGATTTCCACGGATTCTACAATCACTATCCGATACAGATAGGCTCTTCGCTTACCGAAGAAAGCCAGCTTGAAAGAATATTGAATTACAATAACGCATAAAAGAAGGTTGAATTTAATGGACATCAAAGAAAAAGCGCTTGAAATGCACGAAAAATGGCAGGGAAAAATCGAGGTTATATCCCGCGCGCCGATAAACACGCGCGAGGATTTGTCAACGGCGTACACTCCGGGAGTTGCGCAGCCGTGCCTTGAGATAGCGAAAGACCCCTCTCTCGCCTACAAATACACGCGCAGAGGCAATCTTGTCGCGGTAATCACGGACGGAACGGCGGTTTTGGGACTGGGCGATATCGGCGGTCTTGCGGGAATGCCGGTTATGGAGGGAA
>DPBR01000062.1:0-18482 GCA_003516865.1 Oscillospiraceae bacterium | reverse complement strand
GGGCAAGTGCCTGCTGTTCAAGGAATTCGGCGGCGTTGACGCGTTTCCGCTCTGCGTGAAGTCGAAGGACCCTGATGAAATCGTGCGGACAATTGAGTTGATTTCGGACAGCTTCGGCGGGATAAATCTTGAGGATATTTCCGCGCCGCGCTGCTTTGAAATTGAGGCGAAACTGAAAGAAAAGCTAGATATTCCCGTGTTCCACGACGACCAGCACGGAACTGCGATTGTTGTCGGAGCGGCGCTGATGAATGCGGTAAAGCTCGCGGGGAAGAAGCTCGGCGATATCACGGTTGTAATCAACGGCGCGGGTTCTGCGGGAATTGCGATAGGAAAGTTCCTGCTGAAGCTCGGAGTCGGAAATCTCGTTATGGTTGACCTTTGCGGGATAATCAACCGCGATGATAAGTACGAAAATCCCGCTCACGCGGAAATGGCGCTGTTGTCGAACAAAAAAAACGTCAAAGGCGCTCTCGCGGACGCTATGAAAGGCGCGGACGCGTTTGTCGGGGTATCGAAGCCGAACCTCGTAACGCCCGAAATGGTTAAGAGTATGGCTGAGAAGCCGATTTTGTTCCCAATGGCGAACCCGAACCCTGAAATAACCTACGAGCTTGCAAAGGAAAGCGGCGCATATATTGTCGGGACGGGACGTTCGGATTATCCGAACCAGATAAACAACGTGCTTGTGTTCCCGGGAGTATTCAAGGGAGCGCTTTCGGTTCGCGCAAAGGCGATAACGGAGGATATGAAGCTTGCGGCGGCAAAGGCGATTGCGGCGCATATTCCCGAAAACGAGCTTTCCGTTGACAACATAATTCCGAGCGCGCTTGACAGAACGGTCGCGGACGCTGTTGCAAGGGCGGTTGCGGAGTGCTGGACGAACTCGCAAAAGTAATTCTGCCGAAAAGAGGAGAAAAATATGAATTTTGAATATTATCCGCGCGGAGTTTGCTCGCGCAAAATGATTTTTGACATTGAAAACGGCGTTGTCGGGGACTTGAAGGTCGAGGGCGGCTGCAGCGGCAACCTTCAGGGCATTTCCTCGCTTGTGAAAGGGCTTCCCTTGGACGAGGTTATAAGCAGGCTTTCGGGAATACGCTGCGGGTCGAAATCGACGTCCTGTCCCGCGCAGATTGCGGAAGCGCTGAAGCAGTTCAAGGAGAAGAATGTATGAAAATTCCGGAGCTGTTCAGAAGCGGCAAAACCGTGTTTTCGTTTGAGATTTTCCCGCCGAAAAAGGACGGTTCGATTGAAACGGTTTACAATACGCTCGACGGTTTGTCCGACCTGCGCCCCGATTTCATAAGCGTGACGTTCGGCGCGGGAGGAAGCGCTGCGGGCGCTTCGACAAGCGAAATCGCGGGACTTATCAAGCGTAAGTACAACACCGAGAGCATCGCGCATCTCACCTGCGTGAATATGACGAAAGATGAAATTGACCGTCAGATTGAGGATTTTCGCGAGCAGGGAATTGAGAACGTTCTCGCGCTGCGCGGCGATATAAACCCCGAAATTCCGCCGAAAAAGGATTTTCTTCACGCTTCAGACCTTATTTCGTATATGAAAGAGCGCTCGGATTTGTCGTTTTCGGGAGCGTGCTATCCGGAGGGACACGTCGAGTGCGATTCGATTGAAAAGGATATCGAGAACCTGAAAATCAAGGTTGACGCGGGCGCTTCACACTTGATTTCGCAGCTTTTTTTCGATAACGAAGCGTTTTATCGTTTCCTCGAAAAAGCGAGAGCTGCGGGGATAAACGCGCCGATTGAAGCGGGAATAATGCCGTGCGTGAACGCAAAGCAAATTCAGCGAATGGTTGGAATGTGCGGAGCGTCGCTGCCGCCGAAGTTCACGAAGATGATTGCGCGCTATGAGAACAATCCCGACGCGATGCGAAGCGCGGGAATTGCGTATGCGGTTGACCAGATAATCGACCTTTGCGCGAACGGCGTTGACGGAATACATCTCTACACGATGAACAGCCCGACAATTGCGCGGAAAATCGCGGAGAGCGTTTCTTCGGTAATCAGAATATGAGCGAAATAAACCGCGCGGACGCGCTTAGATATATGGGTTTTCGGGACGCAAACGCCGTTGACGTGAGAACGGCGGCGCTTGTTGACGAGTGCGAGAAAAAGCTTGTCGCCGCGGCAAAACCGAGGTTTGTTTCGCGGGTGTTCAATATAATTCGCGAGGGAGAACGGCTTTTTCTCGGAGAAAACGGCGCGGAGCTTCTCGGAAACGACGTGAAAAAGCACTTGAAAGGCTGTGAAAAAGCGGCGGTTTTGTGTTCAACGCTGTCGGCTGATACCGATAAATTTCTGAAGAAGCAGGAACTAGCGGACGCGCTTGAGGGATTGATAAGCGACGCTTTGGCGAGCGCTTACGCCGAAAAGGTGAGCGAGGACGCGCTCAGCGATTTGCTCTCGAAAATGAACGGATATCACGCGACGTGGATTTTTGCCGCAGGGTACGGTGATTTTCCTGCGGAGCAGCTTCCGGAGCTGCTTCGGCTGGTTGACGCGGAGCGAAAAATCGGCGTGTCGTGCTTGGCTTCGGGAATGTTGTCGCCGAGCAAGACGATTGCGGGGGTCGCGGGATTATCGGAAAAACCGCTCGGTAAAGCCGAAAAGTCCTGCGTTGGCTGTAAAATGCGGGAGAAATGCGAGTTTCGCCGAAACGGTGAAAGATGTATATAAAAGAAAAACCCCGATTTTTCGGGGTTTTTGTGTAAAATAACACAGATTATACAGCGTTTTTGAACGAAATAAGAATATGGCACGGCGCGAAAATCACGGCGAAAATCGTTAATAAAACAGAACCGATTGCAATTCCGTTGAACAAAAACAGAACAGAGGGAATTATCGACAGAGCAAGCGCTCTGAAAATGCTGCTTTTTTTGAAGCAAATCGCCCAAATCAGACAATAAGCTGCCACAAGAACGGAACTTACGACGAGATAAATCGGCAGTGCGCCCTCAAACCACCAGCCGTAATATGTACCGGGGATATTGAAAATCATAAATCCAAAGCAGCCAAATCTTCCCGCCTGCTCTGAGATTTCGACGACCTTGTTTTTCCACTTGTTGTCAAAGCCGTCCTTGCATTTTACTGCAAAGATAATGTTCGGTATCATTATTACCGCGACAAAAATTAAACCGTAAACATTAAACCAGTTCATAATTGCTCCTTGACGAATAAAAATTTCTTTCCGAAAAGAGTTTCAGAGCTTGTTGATGGCGAAATTAGCCGCCGGTCACGCCGTCATAATACCGAAGCCGAACGATAAGTCCGTTAACGGGCAAAAAACTCGCCCCCAGAAGAAACTAGGGGGCGTTTTGGGGGCAGCGTTGCGCTGCCTGGTGCTGATGACCGGACTTGAACCGGTACGGTGTTGCCACCGAGGGATTTTAAGTCCCTTGCGTCTGCCGATTTCGCCATACCAGCACATAGCCCTAATATAATAGAATATTCCGCCGAAAATGTCAAGGTATTATTGCAAATTTTCTTTGATTTTTTGGTAAATTTCAATTGCTTTGAACCGCACGGCATAACCGTCGCTGTTCTCGATCAAACGCACCTCGTCCTCGTCAAGATAAGCGGACAGATCCTCCTTGGTGCAAGCAGACAGGCACACTGCCGGAAACAGCACGCACCACCAGTTATGCCCCGCCCCTGCGCCAATCTCAATCTTAAGGGCGTTATAATACCCGGCGGGTAAAGTCACATTCTCATACACCCGCGTATTGAAATACTCCCGCACGACTCGGGCGGTGACTTGATAATTGTAGCCCTCCTGCCGAATCCGCTGCCGAGCGATCTCCGTAATGCGCTGCAAGTTGTTCTCCGTCGCCTGTTGGGCTTCCGTTACCGATTGGCAGTCGGAGAAGAAAGTGCAAGCCTGCAGCACATCGTCCCGCACCAGCAGCTTTAAGTCCTGGTCCGCCTTGGTGTCGGAATTGGCCAAAATATGCAGGCGAAACACATCCTCGCTCACCCGCTCACCGGTCTCCACCAGCGGGGCGAAGCAGGCGGCAAACAAGCAAAAAGAGAGAAATAATGCGGAAAATAAGTATAGTTTTTTCATATAAGAAAACCTGCCTTTCAAAAAGAGTGTTGGCAGGTTTTGGTATTTTTATACAGGGGCAAACAGACTGCCGGTCTGCGTTGGCGCATACTTGCCGCCGGACAGCTCCGTCAAAGCCGCTGCAAAGGCCGGGAGCCGTGTTATCTCCATGGTATAGGCCAGGGTGACCGCTGCGCCAAAGTCCGCGTTTTGCACCCGCGCGCCGTGGTCGGCCAGCAGGTTGTTCACCCGCTCATAGTAGCTATAATCCACCGTCAACTCCATGGCGGCGCAAGGCGCCATGGTCACCACACCGGCAGCCTCCAGCGCCAAAGAACAGGCGTGAGAATAGGCGCGCACCAGTCCACCGGCACCCAGGAGGATGCCACCAAAATACCGGGTCACCACCACGCACACATCCTGCACACCGCTTTTCAAGAGTACATCCAGCACCGGCATACCGGCAGTACCGCCCGGCTCACCGTCATCCGAGGAACGCTGCACGCCGGAGCGCAGCACAAAAGCAGGCACATTATGGGTAGCGTCCCAATGCCGTTGGCGAATACCGGCGATAAAGGCGTTGGCCTCCTCTACCGTATGCACCGGCGAAGTGTAAGCGATAAAGCGAGATTTCTTCTCCACAAACTCGTCTTCTGCCGGCTCTAATATGGTTTTATATGGCTTTTCCATACCATCACCTACGAAAAAAGGGCAACGCCCAAGCGTTGCCCGTCTTTACTTGATTAGCCCTTCTTAGCGAATCTCTTGTTGAATCTGTCTACACGGCCGCCGGTGTCCACCAGCTTCTGTTTGCCGGTATAGAACGGATGGCATTTGGAACAGATATCGACTTTCATATCGCCCTTTGTGCTCTTAGTCTCAAAAGTAGCGCCGCAGGCACACTTTACTGTGCAAGTATCGTAGTTGGGATGAATTGCGTCCTTCATTACTGTCACCTCTTTACCAATTAGTCATAATGCTTTGATATAGTACCACATCTTGTAGCAAAATGCAAGCATTTTTTTAATTTATTTATATTCGCAGGGCTTGGACAAACAAAACGAATACAAATACACCGCGTGCACCGGTTTTTGCAGGGTGCGAGCCACCGCGGTTTTATAAAACATCAGCTGCTGCCGGTAGCGCGCCAGCAGTTCTTGTTCCGTTTTCACCCGGTCGGTTTTATAATCCAGCAGCACCAAACCCTCCGGCTCCTCAAACACGCAGTCCGCAATGCCCTGTACAAAGACCGGATCATCTGCGTCCACCTGTTCCAGCGCGCGCACCGGCAGGAATGACGCCACTTTCAGCTCTCGGTAAACCGCCTTGGCGCCAAACACCCGGGCACCAAATGGGCCGGTAAAGAAAGCAGTCAGCTTTTGCCGATCCAAGGTGTGCGCCTCCTCCGGTCGCAGATACCCGGCACTTTGCACCCGGGCGATCTCCTGCTCTAAATCGGCGCGCGCGGCGGCGTAGTCGCAATACTGCATAAAGGTGTGCATGGCTGTACCCTTCTCGGCCGGGGTCAGGCCGTCCGGCTGCAAAAAGGCCGGCACGGACCGGGCAACATACGAACCGGCAAACACAGCCTCATCCAGTGCGGAAGCGTTGCGCTTGCCACTGACTTTTGACAGTGCCGCATAAGGATAAGTATAATCCAGCTTTTTCCGGATCTGCGCAACGATGCGTGGATCCGCCACCGTTTCCCTTTCTGCCGTCTGCACCGGCGCTTCTGTCTCCGGGGTGTGGAACACCACTTGCAGGGCAAAGTCAGCCGGGTGCACCGGCACCTCCACCGTCGCCATCTCTCGCAGGGCGCCGCCGTCCGGGTGGCACAGCGCCGACATCAAGAGAAAATCGCTATCGTACAGCAATTTGGAGCACAAATGCGGCAGGGGCTTGCCCTGCTGCATATAGGCAGCCAGAGTCTTGACTCGGCTTTCCAAGCTACGCACGCTGGCAAAGGAGATAAACTGGCTTTTGGCGCGCGTCATGGCCACATACAGCACGCGCAAATTCTCGCTCATAGCAGCCAGGCGGCTCTCTCGCTTGACCACTTCCAGCGGCAGGGTTGGATAATCAAAATACCCCTCCTCCTGGTGGCACTTGGTTGCCAGTCCCAGCTGCGGGGGCAGCAGCATTTTGCCGGTCAGATCCTGCATATTGTACTTGCGCCCGGCGCCTGCTAAAATGCACACCGGGAATTCCAGCCCCTTGGAGTGGTGCACACTCATAATTTTGACTGCGTTCTCGTCTGTAACGATCACCGGCGCGCTGTCCGTTTTGCCGTCACCGCGGATCATACTGTCCACATAGCGCAAGAACGCAGCCAGCCCCAGTCCGCCGTTTTGGTCGAAACGCCCGGCAATGGAAAGAAATGTCTCCACATTCTCCTGCCGCTGCTGGCCGTCGCCCAAGGCGCGAATATACGCAAACAGACTCTTATCCCGAATCAGGCGGCGAATAAACGCCTCAACCGGCATGGTCACCGCCAGTTTTTTGTAATAAGACAGATCCTTTCGCAGCGCAGCGCAGCAAGAGCGACAACTGTTGTCCGGGTGGAACACGGCGGAATAGAACCGACCGTAACCGGCAGTCAGCTTGATCTCTGCCAACTCATCTTCCGTAGCGCCGTAAATGGGAGAGGACAGCACTGCCAACAACGGAATATCCTGCATGGGGTTGTCAATCACCTGCAAATAAGAAAGCAGCAACTGAATTTCGCCATTTTCAAACAAGCCGGTGGCGTTGTCGCAGACCACCGGAATATGCAGATCTTGCAGTGCCTGGGCATAATCTCCGGCGTGAGCGCGCATGCTGCGCATTAAGATAGCAAAATCTCCATACCGCAGCGGTCGCCGGCTGTCGCCGTCCTGCACTGTCTCGCCGCTTTGCACCTTCTTTGCGATCAGGCGCGCCACCGCCATGGGTTCGTCCATCACATGATCCTTGCCGGTGGCAGCGTCTAAAATATGCAGTGCTGCGTGGGGCACAGAGTCCGGGGGCGTACTGTCAAAGGGGTTCAAATACTCGCTTTGGGTGTAGTCTAACTCCCCCACCCTGCGGGTCATAAACAAAGAGAATACTTGGTTCACATAAGCGCACACACCGGCGCGGCTCCGGAAGTTTTTATCCAGCGTAATGGCTGCCGGGAACACCGGGTGCAGCCGATTGTAAGGGGTGTAGCTGTCTTTCTTTGCCATAAAGATCTGGGGCATGGCCAGACGAAAGCGGTAAATGCTCTGCTTCACATCGCCCACCATGAACCGGTTGCCGCCGTTGGATAGAAAGGCAAAAAGCCGATCCTGCGCCTCGTTGGTGTCCTGATACTCGTCCACCAAAATCTCCGCATAGCGCCCTTGCAACTGGCGGCCCAGTGCCGTTGCCTGCACCGTACCGTCTGCGGCTTTTTCCATCAATAGATCAATCGCAAAATGCTCAATGTCTGAGAAAGCGTAACCACCCAGCTCGTCCTTTTTCTCTCGCACCAGGCGCTCCACCGCCTGCACAACACGGAGCAGCGCCCGGTAGATGGGGTACAAATCGGCAGTATCCTGGGCGTAATCGGCACTGTCAGACACCAAAAAGGTCTTAATATCCTTGGTAATAATCGTTTTATAGATATCACGATTGGCAGCTAAAACCGCCTTGACCTCCGGGTCGATATCCTTACGCACCCGTGGCATATTGGCGAACGCCACCGGGAAGCCCTGCTTCATAAAAGCATCCCAGCCACTATGCAGCAGACTTTTCAAGTGAGCGATCAGTTGCCGATCATCGGCAAGCATCTCTGCATATTTATCGTAGGCCGGTTCAGGAGGCAGTTGCCCCGCCGACTGTTTCACAAGGGCAGCGGCAGTCTCCAGCATTTCCTCCACCTGGCGCTTTAGCACAGGATACCAAGGCGAATCCATCAGCGGCACTGCCGGATCGTAAGCGGCCACAGCTTGCTCCAACCAATCAAAGGGAAAGGCTTGGGCATTCATAAACCGCATCAGTTCTTTAATCAGCCCAAACAGATCCCTGTCCTTGTCCGGAGTGGTGAATGCCTCTGTCAGATGCAGAAATTCCGGATCGGCCTCTTCGTAGAATTCTGTCAGCACGGTATCAATGGCTTCTTCAAACAGACGGTCATTTTCATTCTCGTCCAGCAGGCGGAAGTCCGCCGCCAAATTCAGGGAGAAAAAGTTCTCACGCACCAGCTTTAGGCAAAATGCGTCTATGGTGCAAATATCCGCACCGCTGAGCAGGGACAGCTGGCGCTTAGCGTTGGCATTCCCGGGATCAGCCGCCAAAATTTGGCGCAGTCGCACGGAAAGACGAGAACGCATTTCTGCCGCAGCCGCATTGGTAAAGGTAACGATCAGCAGTCGGTCAATGTCTACCGGGTGCCCCGGGTCGGTAATACACTTGCTGACCCGCTCAATCAGCACAGCCGTCTTGCCGCTGCCGGCAGCGGCGCTCACTAAGATATTGCCGCCCCGTGCGTCAATGGCATCCTGCTGGGCATCTGTCCACTTAGGCATGGCTCTCCCCCTCCTTTTCCAGTTCTGCCAGCACGGCGCTGTCTGTTTGGTCGTCATAGGTGCGCGGGGTTACGCTCTTTTTGAAGGCGCAAACCGAGGCAAAATCGCAGTATTCGCAGGTTTTGTCATGGTCCTTAGCCTGTACCGGGTGCTGGCCGATTTGACCGTTTTGCAGGGCGTTGCCCATATCCGCCACCAGCGCTTCGATCTTGCGCTGAAGCAGCCCCAGCTGTTCTAAGCTGGCAAGGGAGCCGCCCACGCCGCTTTTTTTCAGCCGTACAGGTATGTACTTGCCCGCCAGATCGTGCTCCATGGCCGCCGGAATGTCGCAATCCGGGTTGGTAATCACTATGCCGTTCATACCGAACGCCTTGTCCTCCTGACCGGCAATATCCTTTTCCGCGCTGCTTTTCGTCTCCACTGTCATCACATTGCGGGCAGCGTGCATATACAGTACCCCGGCAGGCACACCCGCATAGGGATTGCTGCCGTCGGCGCATACATTAAACAAATATAAGAACATTTGCAGGTTCAGCCCGTTGACAATATCTGCCAGACGAAAGGCCTTGGCGCCGGACTTGTAGTCCACCACGCGGACGAACTGCTGACCGTCCTGCTCCAATACATCCACTCGATCCACAGATCCGCGAATACGCAGGCTGCCGCCATCCTGGAGGGGGATCACCTTGGAATGCACCGCGCCGTCCACATCAATGGGCAGTTCAAAGGCCTTGGCCTCAAAATCGCTTTCGGCAAACTCCCCTGCCAAGCGGCACACCACATCCACCAGCATTTTGGACAGGCGGCGAAAGTTGTAGCGGAAGCGGGAGGGCATATCCGACGGATCGCCCATCTCTTCCTTAAAATACTGTTCAATATAGCCGTCCACCAGCGCGGTAATCTGCTTTCTGTCATAGTCGGGCAGTTGCTTGGTGCCCACCTCAGACAGCAGTTTTTCCAGCACATAGTGGATCAGCGTGCCTCGCTCCATAGGATTGATCTCCGCCTTTTGGCGAGGCTGTGCCCCCAGCCCGAATTTGCAGAAGTAGCGGTAGGGGCAGTTGTAATAATCCTCAATGCGAGAGGCGGACAGCACCATATCCTTGCCAAACAGTTTGCGTGCAGTGGCAGTATCTTTGATCATCGGTGTACGGTTCTCCGCCAGCGCCTGTACCGCCGCATACTGCGGCTCGTCGCTAAAATAAGCACGCAACGCCACAAAGAACGGATCCGTGCTGTCATAAAGGCCGGACATCAGTTCAAAGGCATTTTGCGGTGTATCGACCAGATCCAGGCCGTTTGCCGGGTTCCATTTTTCTACGTTCAGATTCGGAAACAGCGCCTGTATGCCGGTGACAATGGCCGACGGTGCGTCTGCCCGCCCGGTAGCGGTATAGGTAACAAACAGCCGCTCCCGAGGGGCGCTCACCGCCTTATAGGCAAAATACCTCTCCTGTAAATTTAAAATTTCGCCAAAGGAATACAGCTTAAAATCATGCGCCGCCAGTTGCTTGCGCTCATTGTCGCTGAGTAGGCCGCCACTGGTGACCGTTTGGGGAAATTCCCCTTCGTTGGCGCCCAGAATAAACAGCGCCCGCGGATTATTGAACCGCATACGATCCGCCTGGCCCACCTGCACATTGTCAAGCCCCATTGGGATCTCGCCCAAGTCCTCCGTATGGGTCACCAGCGCATAGAGGGCACAATAATCCTTCAACGCCATGGGCTTCTCCGGCAGCACCGTTGCCAGCTGGTCCAAAATGCGCATCAGCACATCCCAAGTGCGCCCCTGCTCCTCTGCCAGCGCAGACGCGCCGTCCTGCGCAAGTCCGGCCGCCAGCTGTTGCAAATGCTTATCCGCATGGTAGGCTTTTATGGCCTCAAACAAAGCGGTGCTGATCTGCCGCGGTGTGGCGCCGTGCACTTTCTTTTGGAACGCTAAGAGCGGCTCCATCAAGCTTTGCCGCAGGGCGTTGATCCGTTCCAACTGCACCCGGTCGCTGTCACTAAGCGCACCGGAAAAGCCTTTGGGAGACTTGTCAAACGGTCGCTTCCAGGCAGCACCATTGATGCCCCAGGTATACACATAATTTTCTGTACGGTGCAGATCCGGGCTGTCGGACACATCGGTCAGGCCGGTTTTGATCAGACTGAACAGATCGTCGCTACGCCAGCCGTAGATCACAGATCGCATCAGATACATAGGAAAGACCAAGATCGGCTGAGCGGTCACCGGCTGCCGTTCATCTGCATAATACGGCACGCCGTATTTTTCAAAAGCTGACGCCAGCACCGGTGCATATTTTTCCCGGTCACGCATGGTTACAGCAATTTCCCCGGCACGGTAGCCGCAGCGCAGCAAACCCTTTATCTGTAAGGCCAAATCATTACAGGCATCCGTCACGGTAGACGCTGCATACAGGCGAATGTGCTCCGCTGGAATCTCCACCTCCGGCGCTTGGTCGGCAAAAATATACTGCTCTACCCGGCGCAGATCCGCATAATCCGTGCGGTTGTTTTCGCCCAACTGCAACGCGTTGGTGGGCACGCCCGCCTTATCGGCAATGCGCTGCAAAATGGCTGCCGTCTCATTCACATAGGCAAACAGGTCATAACCGTCTCCGGTACCAAAGGAGTCGCTGTCCAGTGCAATATAAACCGCCTTGGCCTCAGCAATAATCCGCTCCAAAATCTTATATTCCTGGGCGACAAAGCCATTAAATCCGTCTAAAAACACGGTTTGACCGGCAAAGTAGTTTTGATCCTTGATTTGGTCATACAAGCGAGTCAGTCGGTTCGCCGGATCCGCAAAACGGTCTCCAAGCAACGCCTCATACGCGGTCATAATACGCGAAAAGTCCCGCATTTTGCACCGCAGAATATCCGTATCCAGATCGTCCGCCGCCGCATATACCGCCGCACCGGACAGATTGCAGGACTTCATCTCGTCATAAATGCCGGTCATGGACTGCACAAAGGCCGCAGAACTGCCTTTCTTCTCAAACAACTCCAGATCCGGGCGCACTTGGTCAATGGCCGTTTTCATCAAAATGGCCTTGCCGCCCTTGGTCAGCGGTTTTCTGCCGTCGGCGCCGTACAAACGGTCGCATTCATCACAAAGGCGCGAAAAGGAGAGACACCGAACGGCGTGCGCTCGTGCCTCCCCCAGTTGCTCCAGCAGACTGTACTCGCTGATAAATGAGTACTGCTCCGGTGTGATGAGAAGCACCTGTGTTTCTCCCCGATCAATCTTGTCTGCAATGCGATTTCTTATATATTCGGTTTTGCCATACCCGGATCTGCCAAAAACAAGTTGCAGCATACAGGTCTCCTTTTATTTTTTGAAGCCGGAAAGATCCAGCTTATCAAAGCGGGTCAGGAATTGCGCAATCTCATCGGCAACCTTTGCGGCAGTACCCGCCACATCGTTCTCAATGTTCAAGGGCAAGATCGGATCGTGCACAGACAGGCGCAGCAAAAACCAGCCGCCGGGTATATTGATGCGCACACCCTCATAATTCTCCGGCTCCACGCTCCAATTCTCATGGCCGGCAGCGAATGCAGCCAGCTGCGCCATCACATCTTCCCCATAGTCGTGAAAGTCCTCTAAGAGAATGGGCACACGAATCTCCACACTCTCTGCCGGGCGGTGCAAGGCTGCGGTCAGGTCCTCAATAGTCTTACCCTCTCGGCGCAGTTTGGCTGCCTTAATGACAATCTTCGTTGCCAAATAGGCGCCATCGTCCAGGAAATAATTATCCTTTAGTGCTGCGTGGCCACTGGTCTCAATAGCAAGGGCAGAGTCTACGCCGCTCTTGTTCAGTTCAATACTCTTGTCGATTACATTCTTATAGCCGCGACGATAGCGCAGCTGCTTGCCCCCCAGATCCTGCTCAATAAAGGTACGCAGACCGTCGGAGGTCAGGCTGTCGGTCACCACTGTAGTGCCCGGGTGATCCTCCAGCACAATGGCCGCCGCCAAGGCAACCAGCGTGTTACGGTTGATCTCCTGCCCGGTGGCGCCAATGCAGCCCATACGGTCCACATCCGTATCAAATATCAAACCCAGGTCGGCGCTGCTGTCCAGCACCATTTTGGAGGCGGCATCAATAGCGCCTTTATTCTCCGGGTTTGGAATATGATTGGGAAACATGCCGTCCGGCTCCAGAAATTGGCTGCCGCTTACATCGGCACCCAACGGCGCCAGCACCTGATCGGCGTAAAATCCGCCTACACCGTTACCGGCATCTACCACAATGTGCAGACCCTCCAGCGGGCGGTCACCATTTTGCACGCCGTCCACAATCTGCCGGCGCAAAAGGGCGGCATAATCGTTCATAAAGGACAGTGCCACAGGTGCATTGTCGCTACTTACCGGCACTTCCGCGTCATAAGCCAGCTCCAAAATGGCGGTTACATCCTCCCCTTCCAGACCGCCGCCGGAAGTAAAGAACTTTAGCCCGTTTCGGTCAAAGGGGTGATGGGACGCAGTGATCTCCAGCGCCGTTTGCACCGGCTCATTTTCTACAATACTCATAAACATAGAGGGGGTAGTTGCCAGTCCGCAGTCAAACACCCTGCACCCGCAGGCACAAAAGGCCGTCATAGCCGCCGCTGCAATGCGGGAGGAAGAAATGCGGCAGTCCTGCCCTACGGCAATGCCAAAGGTATCTACCTGCTCCTTGTCGCAATACCACTTATAGAAACCCACGCAGATCTTCTGCACCGTCTCGTCTGTCAGCTGCACACCGTGCTCCGCCGTTTCTACCGCCGTACCGCGCACATCTGTGCCGCTTTTCAGATGCAAAAACTCTTTTTTATTCATCATCAATCAATCCCTCCGACAGCATGTTTTCGTATGCTTCTATAAAGATTTTATATAACGGAAATGCCGCGGCAAATCCGGCTTTTAACTCGTCGATCAGCGCAGTAGAGCCAATGTGTTCCAAATTCCACCCGGTATAAGAGAACGACATGTCCTTTGCGTTCAAATAGGGCTGCAGCGCCTTGGGTGCATCCGGCACCCGGTCTTTTTTGTAGCTGTTATAGCAGGCAAAGTGAATACCTGCGTCTTCTGCCTGTTTGACTGCACGCGTCCACTTGCGCGGGTGAGCCAAAATCACCTTGCGCAGTTCGTCAAACTGGGCGGGCTTTTGCACAAAGAAACCCAGACCCATGGTGTAGCACACCGGCGAAAACTCGAACCAAAAAAACGGCGCGCAGGGGTACTGCTTCTTGTGTCGCCGCAGCATCAGCCACAGGTTCTCCCGATACATCATCTTGCTTTTGGAGCGACGGGTGTCTCTGCGAATGCGAGAAACAGTGTACACAGGATCCGTGTACATTTTATCGTCCAGCTCCGTCATCATCTCCGCCAGATCCAGCACAATTTGCCGCATGGGGATCGTGGCCAGCTGTTTTAATTCTTCCTTATGTTCTTCATAAAATGCCTTAGAATCGTTAAAGCGGTTTTCGCTGAGCAACTCAATGGCTTTTGGGGTAATTCCGTTAAAATTTGTCATGCTTTAAGAGTCCTTTGTTTTGCATTTGCTGGGCTGCCAGTTCCGCACAGATCTTGGCGGAATGAAATTGCAGACCGCCTTGGATCCAAGCATAATACGGCGGCCGAATTGGGGCGTCTGCCGACAGTTCGATAGACGAACCCAGCGTAAACGCACCGGCGGCCATCACCACCTGGCTGTCATAGCCGGGCATATCCCACGGCTCCGGCAGCACAAAGCTGTCAATCGGACTACCGCTTTGCACCCCCTGACAAAATGCAACCAGACTGTCCGGGTTTTCAAGTCCCAAACACTGCACAATGTCCTGCCGGGGTTCATCCCACTTGGGGGTCACATCGTAGCCAAAGGACTGGTACAACGCCGCAATATACACAGCGGATTTCAGCGCCTCGCCTACGGTATGGGGCGCATAGAACAGGCCCATATACAACTCACGATTCATTCCCAGTGTGGCGCCCACTTCCCGCCCCAGTCCGGGGGTGGTCAGTCGAAAGGCACACTTTTCTACCAAATCGTGGCGCCCGGCTATGTAACCGCCGGTGCGGGCCATACCGCCGCCGGCGTTTTTAATCAGCGACCCGGCGATCAGATCTGCCCCCACCTGGGTGGGCTCTTGCTTATTGACAAATTCACAGTAACAGTTGTCTACCATCACAATGCAGTTGGGGTTCTTCTCTTTTGCAATCTCTGCCACCTTTTGCGTCTCCTCTAAAGAGAGACTGGCGCGCAACTCATACCCGCGGCTGCGCTGGATATACACCATGGTCACCGTATCGTCCACCGCTTTGGCAATGGCTTCATAGTCCAAATGTTCCTCTTTCAGCGGCACGCAGTCAAAAGCAATGCCATAGTCCTTCAGCGACCCCATATTCTCGCCGGTAAGCCCGATCACGCTGTGCAGGGTGTCATAGGGCATACCGCTGACGCACAGCATTTTGTCCCCCGGGCGCAACACACCAAACAGCGCCACCGCCAGGGTGTGGGTGCCGCAGGTAAAATTGTGGCGCACCAGCGCGTCCTCCGCGCCGAACACCTGTGCCCATACTTTGTCCAGGGTCTCCCGACCCTCGTCGCCATAACCGTAGCCGGTGCTGCTGCCAAAATGCCGTTCGCTGATACCGTTGTCCATAAAGGCCCGCAGCACCTTCAGCTGATTGTATTCCGTTACCTCGTCAATCTCCGTAAATCGTGGCGCCACCTGCTGCAACGCAGCGGCAGACGCAGACTCGATTTTCGGGTCCAGTTGAAAAAAGGGGGTCATTGATATTGTCTCCATAATCCTTGATTGATAAATCCGTTTTGCAGGTAAAACTGTTCATTGCGCCCTTGCTCACGCATTAAGTATACAGTGCCTTTGCAGTCTGCCACCAGCCGCCGCACCAGCATAGAGCCGTAGCCCATGCGGCGGAATTCCGGCTGGGTTCGCACGGCGGTGAGCACTGCGCCCTTATCCGTTACGGATGATAATATACCGCTGGCCAGGATCATGCCGTCCATACGCAAGGTCAGCGCCTTGGCGCCGCCGTGGCGAATACGATGGCTCAGATCCACATACCAGCTTTCAAAATCCTGGCTGTCGTAGTCGATAAAATTATATAGATCCATGAGTTTTGGATAGCTGTCAAACACAGCCATACCGCTTTGCACATCGTAGCGCCGCACAGACTGCATCATCGACCCCTCTCTGTAAGGCCGATCCATGCAAAAATCCGCTGTACAAAGCAGCGTACCATATCCCATGGCCGCAAAAAAGGCCGTCAATTCTTCCCGGTCCGCATTTTCCGTTAAGGACAAAGTGCAGTCCCGATCCAAATACGATAAAACCGCAGTTATTTGCCCGCTCTCCGTTCTTTGCACATAAAAGCGAGCGAAGTTGTAATCACAGCCGTAGCTTTCTGCCAGGGCCAGCACCCGTACGGAAAACAAATCCGTTTGTTCATACTGCCGCAGCAGATCTAAATTCTGTTGATACTCAATCATATAATTTGGGCAAAAGGGCGGCCAATAGTGCACGGGTAGCGTCTATATCCGACTGCTGCACCACAGAGGCGCCGGAGTGGATATACCGGCAGGGCAGGCTCACAGCCAGCGCTGCACTTCCCTGTCCGGCCCGTTGCAGAGCGCCGGCATCGTTGCCGCCGGCAATGGCGGTTTTGGTCTGGCTGGGAATACCGTTCTCGTCGGCTGTTTCTCTGGCCATACGATACAGCGCCCGGTCATAAATGGTGGCGCCGTCCATAAAGCTGACCACCGGGCCATCACCAAGCACGCACACCCGCTTATCGCCGGTCACGCCGTCCAAGTCCGCTGCGGTGGTGGCTTCCAGCACCAAAACACGATCCGGCTGGACCCGACTGCCGGTACAGGCAGCGCCCCGCAGGCCCACTTCTTCCTGCACTTGGAAGCAGAACCAGGTGTCGGCCTCCAGCTCCGATTGTAAAAGTTCGATCATCAGCATGCAGCCGATCCGGTCGTCCAGAGCTTTGGCACAAATTTTACCGTCGCCAAAAGCGACATACGACTCACTGAAATAGGCAAAGCTGCCAACCGGCGCCATCGTTTCCGCTGTTTGCTTATCGGCAGCGCCCACATCTATCAATAATTCATCAAAGGAAGGCACTTTCTCCCCTGCATCCTCATGGAGCAGGTGAATGGGCACCGTGCCGACCATACCGAAGCCGCCGTTTTCCAGCGCCAAGCGGCGCCCCAGCACCACAGAAGGGTTAATCCCGCCTACCGGTGCAAATTGCAGGTAGCCCTCCTCGGTGGCGCCGGTGATGATAAAGCCCACCTCGTCCATGTGGGCAGAGAGCATGACCCGCTTTTCCGGGGTACGCTTGCCTTTCTTAAAGGCGACAACAGAGCCCATCGCATCCACAGTGCAGGTGGTGCAATAGGGCCGGATCTGCTCTAAAATGTAGTCACGCACCGCCGCTTCATTGCCGCTGGTGCCGTTCAAATCGCATAAGGTTTTAAGCACGGTGCTCACCTGCTTTCATTCGCACAAAGGCAGCCAGCAGTGCCGCCGTCTGCTCCACATCGGCGGTATCTACAACCTCTGCAGGGGTGTGCATATATTTTTCCGGGATAGACACCAGCGCGCAGCGTACACCGCTGCCGCAAATGCTAATGGCATCTGCATTGGTGCCGGTGCGCCCGGCCATCACTTCCGTTTGATAGGGTATCTGATTTTCCTTAGCAAGGTCCAGCAGTTCCTTGCTGAACTGCCGATCCAAAATCGGCGAAATACCGATCATCGGCCCCTTGCCCATCACGCCGCAGTCCCGCGCTTTACAGCCGGGTGTGTAGGCAAAAGACACATCTACGCTAACGCTGGCATCTACGCCACGGTCAAACAGTGCCGTCTTGGCACCGCGGGTGCCTACTTCCTCCTGGGCGGTGAATAACAAGGTCACCCGGCATGGCACATCTTTCAGCTGCTCTGCCGCCAGCAGAACCGCTGCCACGCCGCTACGGTCGTCCAGACAGTTGGCACTGACCCGAGTGCCGTCCAGCGGCGTAAAATGCTTCGCAAAGGTTACACAGTCCCCTGCCGCTACCAAATCCTTGGCCGCCTGGGCGGTCAGCCCAAGATCAACGGAAAGCTCGTCAATGGGTGCCACTTTCTTGCCGTCCTCCCCTTTTTGCAAATGGGGTGGCAAGGTGGAGATGACCCCGGGCAGGTCCCGCTTGCCATGAACCACCACCCGTGCGCCGGGCAAAATCCGAGGGTCAATCCCACCGCACTTGGCAAAGTGCACATAGCCGTCGTCACTAATGCCTGTGACTACAAAGCAAATTTCGTCCCAGTGGGCCTCCAGAACCACATGGTAACCGCTGCCAAAGGTGCAGCTAACATTGTGCATGGCGTCCACCTGCACATCGCCAAAGGACACCAACTTGGAAGTCAGCAGGTTCAGCACTTCCTCATCATAAAAGGGCGTGCCGGTAACTGCCGTCAATTCCTGCAACAGCGCCGCTGTGTTTGTACTCAAAATGCGTTCACCAACCTTTTGAATTCCCGTCCGCGGTACTCAAATGTCTTAAACTGGTCAAAGGCGGGGCAAGCCGGGCAAAGAGACACAATATCTCCGGGCTGTGCTGCCTTGCGTGCCGCTTCTACCGCCTGCGCCAAATCTTTCACTTTTATAATTTGCAGCTGATCTGGATCATAATCCGGCGCAGCCAAAACAGCCTGTTCAATCTTATCCGCCGTTGCACCGTTCAAAATCAAAATTTTCACATGGGACAACAGGTCAGGCACCATCACGGACAGATCGTTGCCCTTATCCGAGCCGCCTTGAATAGCAATGATTTTTTGATTAAAGGCACGCACGCCGCTAATCACTCGACTGGGAGAAGTGGC
>DPBR01000090.1:412-2899 GCA_003516865.1 Oscillospiraceae bacterium | reverse complement strand
CTGGAGCGCGGAGCGCGACGACTAAAGCGAAGCGTCACCCTGCCGAAGCGAAGCGTTCCTCATTGAGCAAGATAGCGCACATAGCGAGCGTGCAGAGCGACAAGCCCAAGTTTTGCGGGAGAGCGGGGTTGGCGGCGGCGATGGCTTGGGCGGCGACGGGCAGACCTTGTGTGAAAGCGAGGGCGAAGGCAGAGGAGAGCGCGGCTGCGGGGAGCCTTGACAGCAGGAATTTTGCGAGAGGGACGCCGTCCGAGAGCGCGGAAACCTGCAAAAAGACGCAAATTCCGCCAAAGCTGAGCAGACCCGCGCAGATTGTCGCGGCGTTTTTTGTGGGGAGAACGTCCTTAACGCACGTTACGTCAAGGATTGCGGGCAGGATTGCGCCGCTGTTTTCACCGAGGTTAAGATTTGCGAAAAGCGTTTCTGCGAGCGCGTTCAGCCCGATTTCCCGCATAGCCGCCGCGATAACCGAAAATCCCGCAATCATCACGCATACCGAAAACATCGCCCTTGCCGCAGCGTTAACCGAAGAAACGAACGTCTGCGAGGTGAGCGAAAGCTTTTGCGGCGCGGGTTTGAGGACAATTTCACCGCGCGCACGCACGATGACCGCGATGATGATTGACGAGAGAAAGCAAGCCGCGAAAATTGCCGCGCCGAACTCTATCGCGCCGAAAACGCGCGCTCCGACAATGCCGATAACGAACGAAGGCCCGCTCCCGAAACAGCAGCACAAAAGCCTTCCCGCGTCCTTTCGGGAAATGCGGTTCTCGGCTTGGAGCGCGGAAATAAGCGTAATTCCGACGGGGAAGCCGCCTATGTTCGCGAGCAGGAAAATGCCGCAGATTTCCTCGTCAAACCGCAGTATTTTCGACAAAACAAACGTAAACGGCTTCAGCACAATCCGATAAATTCCGCTTTTTTGGAGATAAACCGAAACCGCCGAAAACGCGAACAGCGACGGCACGATAATTTCAAGGCAGGCGGAAATCGCCTCGGAAACGGCTGCCGAAGCGGCTTTCGGGCAAACGAGGAGGAAAACCGCGAAAAAAGCCGCAAGCGCCGCCGCGAGAAATTTCTTCATAAAATCGCCTCCGAAAAAGAGTTACGGTAAATGATATGCGGACAGGGCGTGAAAATTGCGCGGGAGTGTGATTTTCCGCGAAAAATCCGCATATATTCAGACAAGTACAGTACGGACGAGGTGATTTTATGGGACTGCGTGAAAAATTGATTAATCTTGAGGAACAGGCTGCGCGCGAGTGTACGGTGACGATAAAGATAATCGGCGGCAGGGAGCGCGAAATGTACGTTGAAAACTGCAAAAAAATCGTGTCCTGCGACGACGATTTCATAACGCTCGGCGTTTTCGGCGCGAATATCAGGATAAGCGGAGTGCCGCTGATTTTGGAGAATTTCGGGGTAAACGGCGTGAAGATATCGGGGAAAATCGGCTCTGTCGAGCTTGAAGAAACACGGGAGAACGGCGATGAAAAGTGACGGAAACGGATTATATTTCGGAAGCGTTGAATTTTCGGGAATGGGCGGATTTCCGGAGAAAATGACGTCTGAATTGCTTGAAAACTGCGTTGTTCTGCGGAAAGTCAGACTTTCGGGAAGCGGGATTTCGGGCGTCTGCTCGCCGTTCGATTACTATAAAACCGCGAAAACGGCGCGGAAAAACGGCGTTCTTCTGCGTGTGAAGAAGCGCCGCGGGCTGTATTTCCTGCTGAGCCGCTACAAGACGAGAAGCGGACTTTATGCGGGATTTCTCGCGTTTATGATGATAATATCGCTCGGAAAAACGCGCGTTCGGGATATCGACGTGACGGGCGACGCGCCGCGCGAGCAGGTTATGCGGATACTCGACGAATGCGGGATAAAGGAAGGCGCCGCGCTGTCCGAGCTGAATTTCTCGAAAGCGGAACAGCGGCTTATGCTGGAGATTGAAAACTGCGCGTGGGTTGACGTGTCGCGGGAGGGTTTCCGCGTGACGGCGCAGGTGAAAAGAGGTGCGGAAGCGCCCGATATCGAGGGGAAAAATCCGCGCAATATCACGGCTTCGCGCCCTGCGCGGATTATTTCGATGACCGTGAGAAAAGGCGCGGCGGCGGTTTCGGTCGGAAGCGGCGTGAACACGGGAGATTTGCTCGTTTCGGGAACCGTTTTCGACGGAAGAAACAAGATTATGTTCGTCCACTCAGACGCCGAGATTATCGGCGAATTTACCGAAACGCAGGAGTTTTTCGTCCCGTATACGGAGAAAATCAACCTTCCGAACGGCGAAATAAAGCGCTTCGACAGCATTATAGCAGGCGACGACGAATACCCTCTCTACCTCGGCGAGCCTTTCGCCGAAAATTCCCTCTATTCCGAGGAAACCCGCCTGCTCTTCGGCAAAAATTCCCCGATTAAGCTCAAATCCCGCATATTTACAGCCTACGTTGAAACCGAAATAACCCGTTCCCCCGAAGATACCGTAAAGGC
>DPBR01000090.1:0-187 GCA_003516865.1 Oscillospiraceae bacterium | reverse complement strand
CCGCAAACAAAAATCCACCTTTGAACAAAACTTCTATTCCGATTACCAAATCTCCTCCCAAACCGAAAAATTCTTCCCCGAAAAAGGCGGCATCCGACTAATCGTCGACTACACCCTCCGCGGCAATATCGCCCACCCCGTCGATATCGAACAATCCGAGTAGTGTAGACGGCTTCGCCTTCAGTGC
>DPBR01000083.1 GCA_003516865.1 Oscillospiraceae bacterium | reverse complement strand
ATAATGCGTTCAAGGGAGTTTTGGATATTATGAGGGAAAAATGTCAAGCGAGTAAATGATAAAGGCGTCAGCCGGTAATTGTGCGGTGTTGCCTTAGAGCAAACCGTGAAAAAAGCGTTATTCTTCAACGGCGAGAATGGGATAGCCGCTGAGATAAGGTTTAATGATATCGGGGTGTTGTTTAGCGGCGGCGAAAAGCTTTTCCGCGAAGCCGTTTTTGCGTATAAACCCGCAGAGCGTTTTCAGCGGGAGGGAAGAAACGCTTTCGCAGACGGGAGAAACCGTGATAACGCGGAAATTCCCGAGCGAATTGACGCGAAACGGCCAGAACGCGCAGTCAAGCGGCTTCAGCTCGCCGAGAGTGCAGCCGTTTTCGGAAGCGGCGGGGCAAAATACAATCTTTTCCCCGTCAAATTTCATAGGAAATACGTATTCCTCTCCTCTTTTTTCAAGGGAAACGCCGAGCTTTTTCTCGATTTTTTCCTTGTTTTCGGCGAAAATAAGCGGAATTTCCCACTTATCGCTCTCGACAAACCCACAGCAAACTCTGCAATCAGCGCAGTCTTTTTTTGAAAGAATTTCTTCAATCATATAAAATAACCTCTTTTTCGTCTTTTTTACCATATCGGAATTTTTGTTTTTGCTTTGATTAATTATTACGGAAAACTTTGTAAATAAGCGGTTTTTTCATCGCTTAATCATAATTTTATATGATTTTTGACATTTTGTCAAGACCTTTGCGTTTGGTGAAAATAGTTTATAGTGATAATTATTTATGATAATTAACAAAAATAACTAAAAATACTGTTTTTTGAGAAAAATTGCTTGACATTTTCGGGAGAAGCGATATAATGTAATTATGTAATTGAAAACGCAGGATTGCGCGTGCGTTTGCTGAGCTTTGGATGGTATTGTGAAAAGGTTGGTGTAATTGAATATGAAAGCTACGGACAACTATTTTATTGTACATGGTGGAAACAGCGTTTTTCAAGATTTTAACGAGGCGGGTTATCTTTACGGGGAATACTTGAATTCTGTGATGGAAAAAATCGGAATGAGGTATTCTTACAGGTATATTCTTCGTCCGCTTATGGAGAATGAAAGTCTAACGCAGCTTGAACTGTCGGAGATGACCGGTCTGAAAGCGCCGACAATCAGCATTACGCTCAGGAATATGGAACGCGACGGGATTGTGTTCCGCGAGAAAAAGGGCGGCGATATGCGTGAAACGCACGTTTCGATTACGGAGGAAGGAAAAAAGCTGTATTCAAAGGTGGTTTCAACGATAAAGAAAGCCGAGCGTGCGATTTTAAAGGGCATTGACAAAAGCGAACTTAACGCGATGAGCGCAACGATTGATAAGATGCTGAAAAATCTTCAGACCGCGAAAAAATAATACAAAAGGCTATGCAGAGCGCATAGCCTTTATTTTTGTCAATCTCTTTCAAGCGCCGTGATGCCTGAGCGAACCATTTTTATGATTCCGAACGGCTTTATGAGGTCGATAAAGCTGTCAAGCTTAGCGGGTTCTCCCGTAAGCTCGAACATAATCGATTCTTTGCCGACGTCAACGGGCTTTGCGCGGTAAAGGTTTGCGATTTCGATAAGCTTGTGCCTGTCCTCGCTGTTTCTTCCGGCTCTGATGAGAATATGTTCGCGGGTAACGGCGTCTTTGAGAATTCTGACTTCATGAACGTCATAGAGCTTGAGAAGCTGATTTTTAATCTGGTTAAGAACCTTGATATTGCCCTCTACAACTATTGTGAGGCGGGAAACGTTCGGTTCTTCGGTTTCCGCGGCGTTGAGGCTCTTGATGTTGAAGCAGCGCCTGCTGAAAAGACCCGAAACGCGCAGAAGCACGCCGTTGTTGTTGTTCACCTTAACTGAAAGTACATATTCCTGTTCCTGCATAATCACGCCTCCAAGTCAATTTCGGTAATGGGGTTAACCACGGGCTTTCCCGCGGGAATCATCGGCAGAACGTTCAAATCGCGGTCAATTCTCACTTCAACCATACAAGGCTTCGTCTTAGATATCTCGAGCGCTTTTCTGAGAACAGGCTCGATATCCTCGTTTTTCGCGATAACAAGCGTTTCGATACCGAAGGCTTCGCCGAGTTTTTTGTAGTCGATGTGACGGTTATCGAGAGTTGTCTGGGAGAAGTGCTTGTTGTAGAAAAGCCTTTGCCACTGCCGAACCATACCGAGAACGCTGTTGTTGATAACAAGCTCGATTATGGGAATATTATGCGCGTAAGCGGTGATAAGCTCGTTGAGGTTCATAGCGAAGCTTCCGTCGCCTGCGATGTTGACAACGGTTTTTTCGGGACAGCCGACCTTTGCGCCGAGAGCCGCGCCAAGCCCGAATCCCATAGTACCCAGACCGCCGGAAGAAATGAAGCTGCGCGCGTTTTTATAGTGGTAATACTGCGCCGCCCACATCTGATTTTGACCGACTTCGGTTGAGATAACGGCGTTTCCGTCCGTAAGCTCGTCAAGCTTCTCGATAACAGCCTGCGCGGTTACGGGAAACTCGTCCGTGCCGTGCTGAACAGGCTCGCCGAAATCAGCCGCGAGAAATTCCTCCGTCCACGCGTTTTTCTTCGGGGAAATCTTATCGCAAAGCGCCTTGAGAGCAGCTTTAACGTCGCCCGCAACCGTTGCGTAAACCTCGACGTTTTTGTTGAATTCCGCAGGGTCTATGTCTATGTGAATAATCTTAGCGTTTTTGCCGAAAACGGACGCGTCGCCGATAACTCTGTCGGAGAAACGCGTTCCGATGCCGATAAACAGGTCGCAGGCGTTGAGCGCTGCGGCGGCCTTAACCGTGCCGTGCATTCCGAGCATACCGATATAACGTCTGTCGCGCTGGTTGAACGCGCCCTGACCCATAAGCGAGCAGGAAACGGGCGCGTCGCAAAGCTCCGCAAGCTTCGCGAGTTCTTCCTCGGCTTCAGCCGAGATAACTCCGCCGCCCGCATAAATATATGGACGTTCGCACTCGCCGATAAGCTTTGCCGCTTTTTCGATATCGCTTTCGCAGATATCGTCAAAAACATCGGGAACAGACTTTCCGAGCGGCGAATATTCCGTTTTTGCGGCGGTGATATCCTTCGGAATATCGACAAGAACAGGACCTTTTCTGCCGCTTCCCGCGATTTTGAACGCGAGATGCAGGGTAGAAGCAAGTTCTTTTACGTCCTTAACAATGAAATTGTGCTTTGTTATGGGCATAGTAACGCCTGTGATGTCAACCTCCTGAAAGCTGTCCAGACCGAGCAGACTGCACGAAACGTTGCCCGTTATAGCGACAAGCGGGATTGAGTCCATATAAGCGGTGGCAAGACCGGTTGTGAGGTTTGTTGCGCCGGGACCCGAAGTCGCGATAACAACGCCGGTTTTGCCGGTAGCCCTCGCAAATCCGTCAGCCGCGTGGCAGGCTCCCTGTTCGTGTGAAGTGATGATATGGCGGATTTTGTCGCTGTACTTGTAAAGGCTGTCGTAGATATTGAGGACAGCGCCTCCGGGATAACCGAAAACGGTATTCGCGCCTTCTTCCAAAAGGCATTCGACAATTATATCCGAACCGGATAAAATCATTATAAAAACCCTCTCTCTTTGTCAGATATTTTATATACTTTATTATTTTACCACAAAAGAGCGTTTCTGTCAACGATAATTTGCAATTTTTCGCGAAAAGTCGTCCTGCGGAATAAAAAAACGACATTTGAACAGAATAAAACAGAGGTGATGAAATGAAAAGGTTTCTCAAAGGAACGCTCTGCGGGTTTCTGAACGGTTTTTTCGGAAGCGGCGGGGGAGTGCTTGCGGTGCCTGTTCTGGAGAAAGAGGGCTGCGAGCCGAATGAAGCTCACGCGTCGTCCGTGGCGCTGATATTCGTGCTGAGCCTTGTGACCGCAGTTTTTTACGGATTTTCGGGCAACCTTGACTTTGCGGGGGCGTGGAAGTACATTCCATACGGCATAGCGGGTGCGCTGTGCGGCTCGTTTTTTCTGAAGAAGATAAATTCGGTATTGTTGAAAAGGCTGTTCGGCGCTGTGATAATAGCGGCTGCCGTGAGGATTTTGTTTGTATGATTGAAGCGATAATCGGTTTTGCGACGGGAGTTTTGGCGTCAATGGGGCTTGGCGGCGGGTTTATACTTGTGGTGTGGCTCACGCTGTTTGCGAATGTTGAACAAAAAGCCGCGCAGGGTATAAACGTGCTGTTTTTTCTTCCGATAGCGCTGATTGCGCTTATTCTACACCTGAAAAATCATCTCGTAAACAAAGATATTGTGAAAAAGATGCTGTTCGGCGGGATAATCGGCGCTGTTATCGGGACGTTCGGTTCGGGTTTAATCGCAAACGAGCTTTTGAGAAAGCTTTTCGCGTTATTTCTGATAGCGTTCGGCTTGCGCGAGCTTTTTGTTCCCGTGAAAAAGGAGCAAAAGTCCGATTAAAGCACCATAACAAGCGTATCGGTTCGCCGTAAATTCCTCGTGCGGGAAAAGCGCGAGAATAAGCGCATTCACAACGCCTGCTCTCATCGTCTTGTGATAATAAAGTCACGAATCGTGTAAAAACACTTTCCGCGCCTTTTTTAATTGCTTAATCTATGAAAAATCATAATATTTTAATGTAAAATTAACGCAAAAACTCTGCTTTTTGGAGAGATTTTGTTTGTTAAAGCACTTGCTTTTTTGGCAAAAAAATGGTACAATATAATTTGTGACAAATAAACCACAGGAGAGAAATATGGATATTAACGAAAAACTTGCGAAAGAGTTTAAGCTCCGCCGCGAGCAGGTTGACAATACCGTCGCGCTGATTGACGACGATAAGACTATACCGTTTATCGCGCGATACAGAAAGGAACAGACGGGTTCGCTTGACGATACCGTTCTGCGCGAGCTTTCGGACAGGCTTACATATCTGCGTAATCTGGAAAAGCGCAAAGAGGAGATTTCCTCGTCGATTTCGGAGCAGGGAAAGATGACCGAGGAGCTTGCAGCGGCTATTAATAACGCGGAAACGCTCGTTGAAGTCGAGGATATTTACCGCCCGTACAAGCCCAAGCGCAAGACGCGCGGCTCGGTTGCACGCGAAAAGGGGCTTGAGCCGCTTGCGGAGATTATTCTTGAGCAAAACACGGCTGTCGTTCCCGAAAAGGAAGCGGAGGCGTTTGTTGACACGGAAAAGGGCGTTAATTCGGCTGATGAGGCGATTGCAGGCGCAATGGATATAATCGCGGAGGATTTGTCGGACAACGCAGAGCTGCGTAAAAAGCTCCGCGAGGAGATTTTCGCCGTGGGAATAATCTCGTCGAGCGCCGTTTCAGAGGAAGCGGACGAGGTGTATAAGAATTATTTCGAATATTCCGAGCCTGTCGGGAAAATCGCGGGACATCGCGTTCTCGCGCTTGACAGGGGAGAGAAAGAGGGCGCGCTGAAAGTTTCGGTGAGCCTTTCCGAGGGCGTTGGCGAGAAAATGTGCGTAAAGGAGCTTGTGAAGAACGCGAGCCTTTGCGGCGCGCTCGTGAAAAGCGCCTGCGAGGACAGCTACAAGCGCCTGATTTTCCCGTCAATCGAACGCGAGGTGCGCGCGGAGCTTACGGCGGCTGCGGCTGAGGGCGCGATTAAGGTGTTTGCGTCGAATTTAAGGCAGCTTATAATGGCGCCGCCCGTGAAGAATACCGTAACGCTCGGACTTGACCCCGGATACGCGCACGGTTGTAAATGCGCGGTTGTGGATAACACGGGAAAGGTTCTCGACACGGCGATTGTGTATCTCACACGCTCGAAAAACGAGGCTGAAACCGCGAAAAAAGTGCTTTCTTCAATGATTGAGAAGCATCACGTCACGACAATAGCAATCGGAAACGGCACGGCTTCCCGTGAAACGGAGCAGTTTACGGCGGGACTTTTGCAGTCAATTTCACGAAAAGTTCAGTATATGGTGGTTTCAGAAGCAGGAGCTTCGGTTTATTCTGCGTCAAAGCTTGCGGCGGAGGAGTTTCCGGAGTACGACGTTTCGCTCAGAAGTGCGGTTTCGATTGCACGCAGACTTCAGGACCCGCTCGCGGAGCTTGTTAAAATCGACCCGAAAGCAATCGGTGTCGGGCAGTATCAGCACGATATGCCAAAGGCAAGGCTTGACGACGCGCTGAAAGGCGTTGTCGAGGACTGCGTAAACTCTGTCGGCGTTGACTTGAACACGGCTTCTTATTCGCTTTTATCGTATATTTCGGGAGTAAATTCGGCGGTTGCGAAGAATATCGTGGCTTATCGCGAGGAAAACGGCGAGTTTACCGACAGAAAGCAGCTTTTGAAAGTAAAGAAGCTCGGCGCGAAAGCGTATGAGCAGTGCGCGGGATTTCTGCGCGTTTCGGGCGGCAAAAATCCGCTTGATAACACGGGAATACACCCCGAAAGCTACTCTGCGGCGAAAATTCTTATGGAAAAAAGCGGAATTTCTCCCGAAGAACTCGGAAAATCCGAGATAATCCGCGGGAAGCTGAAAACGGTGAAGCTGCGCGGTATCGCCGAGGAAACGGGAACGGGACTTCCCACGCTTGAAGATATCGCAAAGGAGCTTGAAAAGCCGGGGCGCGACCCGCGCGACGAGCTTCCGCCGCCTTTGATGAGAAGCGGCGATGTTATGGAGCTGAAGGACCTGAAACCCGGAATGGAGCTTATGGGAACGGTGCGGAATGTCGTGGATTACGGCGCGTTCGTCGATATCGGCGTTCACGAGGACGGACTTGTGCATATTTCGCAGCTTGCCGACAGGTTTGTAAAGAACCCGTTCGAGGTTGTCAAGGTGAACGACGTCGTGAAGGTGAGGGTGCTTGACGTTGACCTCAAGCGCGGAAGAATTTCGCTTACGATGAGGAAGAAGGGCTGAAATGGCTCTGACAAAGAAAAAGATTGTGCTGCGAATTGTAATCGGCATTGCGATATTTCTCGCGCTTGCGGTTTTCGTGAATTTTATACCTCTGTTCAGCCTTAAAACCGCCGGTATGAAGCAGTTTTCGGGCAGCTGGATTAACGTTTATTACGAAACAGAGGAAGCCGCGGCGAGGGACGTTTTCGAGTACGCGGACGGAGAAACGGCGGCGATTGCCGAGAAGCTTGGTTTCACGGAAAAACAGGACATAAACGTCTATATTTACGATAATCAAAGCACGATGCAGACGAAAAAATACGGCTTGATAGCGCCGCTTCTGGGGCTTGACTGGTACATCGGCGACAATATCGGAACGAACGTTATTCTCACATCGCCCGCAAATCCCGGAAAAGTTCACGATTACGACAACAACAAATACGCTGTGCTTCACGAAATCGTACACGCTTATGTGAGCGTGATAAACAGCAGGGTCGAGCTTTGGCTCACCGAGGGTATGGCGCTTTATCTGAGCAACGGCGAGCCGTTTAACCGTGATATACTCAATTCAAGCTATATTCCCACGTTTGAGCAGACCTGCACGGGAAATCCGATTGAGTTTTCAAACTGCGGCGGTTATATTTTCGCGCATACTTATATCGAATATCTCGAAAAAACCTACGGCTGGGAAAAGGTTTTGGAACTTATTAAATCGCAGAATTATGAAGATTGCTTCGGGAAATCAAAACGTGCGGTTTATGACGAATGGGTTGAATTTCTTTTGAATTATTGAGAAAAACGCCGCAAAGCGAAAAACTTTGCGGCGCTGTTTTATTTGCTGATAAACGAAACGAATTCCTGCATAGGAAGCGGCTTTGAGTAGTAAAATCCTTGAATATAGTCGATGTTTTCCTTGTTCATTCCGTCGATTTCTTCTTTGGTTTCGATACCCTCGGCGACAAGCTTCAAATTCATTCCGTGAGCCATAGAAACGACCGCGCGCACAACCTGCTTTGCTTTCGGCGAGCTGAAGAACGCTTTTGACATATCGTAATCCAGCTTGATAATCGAAACGGGCATTTCCACGACATACATCAGATTTGACTGACCTTTTCCGAAATCGTCGAGCGAGAACGTGAAACCGTAGTCAATCAGCTTCTCCATATTTTTCAGGAGAACGGACTGCGAGGTGACTGAAGCGGTTTCCGTAATTTCGAGATTGATGAGGTTCGGATTGACGTTATATTTCTCGATAATCGAAATAAGCCTGTACGCAAGGTCGTCCATTTCGCACTGTACAACGGAAAGATTTACCTCGATGTAGTGAACGCCGAGTTTTTCCGCGTCGATTGATTTCAGAAACTTGCAGACCTTCTCAAAAACGCGCTCGCCAAGCCTGATAATAAGCCCGCTGTCCTCGGCGAAAGGAATGAAAACTCCCGGAGAGAGGAGGCTGTCGTCTTTTTGGCGGATACGCACAAGCGCCTCTGCTGAGGTGAACTTTTTCTCGGTGTTCGAGTAAATCGGCTGCAAATACACTTCAACTCTGTCCTCGTCAAGCGCGTCTGTGATTTCCTGCTCGATAACAGCGCGTTCGCGGTACTTCTTGATTGTGTTTTCATCGGCGATATGAAGCATATTGTCGGTTTCCGCATAGCTTCCGCTGACGAAGGCGAGAAAACGCGTAAGTTCGCTCATATTGCTGAAATATTCGCCGTTTTTCACAAGAACCGCAAAATGTCCTTTACAGTTTTTACATTGATTGTTGGCTTCGACAACAAGCCTGTCGCTGACGTTTCGGAGAAGCTCTGCGTCTTCCGAGATAATAATGAGGCCGTTTACGTTCCTGAAAACGAAAAGCTCATGGTTTGCGGCGGCAAGGGAAGCCGTGCTTTGAAGCGGAAATTCGGAAATATCTTCTTCGTCCTGCTCGTCTGCGCCCTTGTCGCGGATTTCAAGGAGCGCAAATGGCTTTTTCCGTTCAAACAGCCTGCGGGAGTATTCCGAGAGCGCGTACGAGTTAAAGCAGCCCGTCCTGCGGTCGAGATTTGATTCGGGATTTTCCATCACGACGAACATTATCAGCATACCTATAACCGAGGCAAATCCGACAATCAGCAGGCTGTTGTTGAGGTACTGCGTTATAGCCGCGGCAATCCAAAGCGTCATCCACATTCCGACTGCGAAACGTCTGCGCTTGTTGATTTTTCTGCGGAACGCGAAAATTGTGCCGATTATGCAGATTATGTAGATTATCGAGAAAGCGTATACCGTGACGACAGACGCGCCGTAGGTGTATACAACCGTTCCCTCGTGAAAGACGTGAATAGGCAAAAATGCGACGATAACGCTCTCCGCAAGCACGACAGCCGAGATTATTTTCGATATGCGAGCGTGCTTTTTCTCGCTGAAAAGGTCTGTCAGGACGTAGCACAGCACGGAAACCATTTCCCACAAAAGCGACATTATGTACAGTTTGCATATTGAAATAACGATAAAATTCGGAAGCGCGTCCGAAAAACTTATGCCGACAATTGAAACGATATCAAGCGAAAGGCTTATAATCGAAATATAAAGCGTTCTGCGAAAAACCTTTTCGGAATATAGCTGTAAGGTCCTGTTGCTTTTATAG
>DPBR01000006.1:3202-5684 GCA_003516865.1 Oscillospiraceae bacterium | reverse complement strand
CCGCTCAGGGCAGACCCGCGCCGAATAACGCGCAGAGGCCTGCTGCAAAGCCGCTGAAGCCGGTTCCCGAACAGGCGCGAAAAGCCGCCGACAGAGCGACTCTCGCGAAAACCCGCACCGAACAGCCGAAGCGTCCTTATCGCGGCGGAAATTACACGCTTTATTTCATTCTCGCGGCGGTTGTCGTTGGGATTGTGCTTGCGGTTTTGTCGAATACGGTGCTTTTCAAGTGCGGCACAATCGAGGTCAGCGGCGCAACGCGCTATTCCGCCGATGAAATTATCGCAGGCTCCGGCGTCAAAACGGGCGACAATCTCCTGCATATCGACGAGAAAAAGGCTGCCGAGAGCGTTATGAACACGTTCGCTTTTGTCGATAACGTGCAGGTGAAGAAATATTACCCGACAAAAATCGTCATTGAGATAACCGAGGCTGTGAAATGGTTCGCGCTCGTTCAGGACGGCAAAACAAACGTGATTTCGCGCGGCGAAAGGGTCCTCGGCGAGCTTCCCGCGGACGGTCTTGTCGTTCTCAAGGGCTTTGAGGCACAGTCGCTTGAGGTCGGAGCTCGCCTTTCTTCCGCCGTCGAGGCGAAAAATAAGGTTGCAGAGGAGATTTTCAATGCGGCGGAGAAGGTCGGTCTTGAAAAAATGACCGAAATCGACATCACCGACAGATTTTCCATAAAAATCACGGTAGACGGCAGAATCGTCCTTAACATCGGCTCGTCAAATCAGCTTGAAAGCAAGCTTCGCGTCGCTCAGGCGCTTATCGAAAAGGAAATCGGCGAGGACGAGCGCGTTTCCGTTCTCCTCACAAATCCCGAAAAGGTCGCGGTTGAGAGTATCCAGCCGGAGCGCAAGCCGACTTCCTCATCGTCGGACAAGCAAACTTCCGATAATTCTTCGGGAAATTCTTCCGATTTGGCAGAAAATACCTCATCACAGCCGCAGGAATAAGTATTTCAAAAAAGTTTCAAAAAAAGGTTGCAATTTCAATAAAAGTGTGTTATAATATATAGTAGCGTTTTATATGCGATTTTAACAATATGTTGTTCCGAATTTCCCTTTTTTGACAATATTTTGTAAAGGACTATTTCGGATAACGTTTAAAAGCGTCCTCGCGGCGCGGATTTATAAATTCGGGAGGATAAATCGGTATGGCTTTTGAACTGAATAATAACGATGATGGATTTGACGTAGTCGACGATTTTAAATATTCGACTAAAATTATGGTTTTCGGCGTTGGCGGAGCAGGCGGAAACGCGGTTTCTCATATGGTCGGAGCGGGAGTCTGCGATGTGGATTACGTCGTCGCAAACACCGATGTCGCGGCGCTTCGCAGCAAGGACGGAAGCAAAATGCACCGTATCCAGATTGGCAGAAAAACAACGCGCGGTCAGGGCGCGGGAAACGACCCCTCGCGCGGTCAGGCGTCCGCTGAGGAAAACCGCGACGATATCGCAAAAGAGCTTGACGGCGTTTCTATGCTGTTTATCGCGGCAGGAATGGGCGGCGGCACGGGAACGGGCGCGGCTCCCATCATCGCGCAGCTGGCGCACGACAAGGGCATTCTGACGGTCGGCGTTGTGACGAAGCCTTTCAAGTTTGAAGGCGCGAACCGTATGCGGCAGGCCGAGGGTGGCATTGCGAACCTTTCCGATAAGGTAGACTCCCTAATTATCATCCCGAATGATCGCCTGAAATTTGTTACCGACCAGAAGATCACCTTTGCCAACGCCTTCGAGATCGCGGACGACGTGCTGCGCCAGGCGGTGCAGTCCATCTCCGACCTGATCCGCGACACCGGGTTCATCAACCTGGACTTCGCGGACGTGACGGCCATCATGAAGGACGCCGGTCTTGCCCACATGGGCGTCGGCCGNNGGCGGCGGCACGGGAACGGGCGCTGCTCCCGTTGTTTCGGCTATCGCAAAGGAGAAGAATATTCTCACGGTTGGCGTCGTTACAAAGCCGTTTGATTGGGAAGGCGCGCAGAAAATGCAGCAGGCTGTCAAGGGCATTTCCGAGATGAAAAAGAACGTTGACGCGCTCATTATTATCCCGAACGACCGAGTTCGCCAGCTTAAGGGCAGCAATATCACAATCAAGAACGCTTTCGAGAAGGTTGACGAAATCCTCTGCAAGGCGGTTACGGGAATTATCACTCTGCTTCACGGAAACGGCTACATAAACGTCGATTTCGCGGATATCTGCATGGCGCTCAAGGACAGCGGCATCGCGCATATGGCTATCGGTACGGGCAAGGGCGACAACAAGGTCGACGACGCGCTTGATGAAATCCTCAACAGCCCGCTGCTCGAAACTTCAATCAGCGGCGCAAAGAGAGGACTGCTGAATATCAGCGTTCCTGCGGCGGATTCTATGTCGCTTGAGGAGTTCGACAGCCTCACAAAGAAGATTGCCGAGAAGTTCAATCCGAACGCAAGATACAAGTGCGGCGTTGAGTTTGACGAAAATCT
>DPBR01000006.1:0-3047 GCA_003516865.1 Oscillospiraceae bacterium | reverse complement strand
GAAAATCTCGCCGATGATGAAATTTCGATTATCGCGGTCGCGACGGATTTCGAGGACGAGCCTGTAAAACAGCCCGCTCCTCAGGCGAAAAAGCCCGCCGCGGCAGGGGGGACGGCTCAGACCGCCGCTCCCGCTCAGGCGAACGGAGAGGCTGCTCCCGCGCCTGCACAGGCAGCTTCCGCACCCGCGGGAACGGGAATGGGCGCAAATCTCGGATATACCGAGTCGCAGGATATTGAGCTGCTTCTGAGGAAATTCCAGAATAAGGAAAACTGATTGCGGCAAAGATGAACATTTAATCCGGGCTTCGGCTCGGATTTCTTGTTTTCGCAGGGAAATTGAAAAAAGCACTTGCATTTTTCGCGATTTTGTTATACAATATATATGTAGAAATATGTAATCAAGTAAAGGGGTTTGAGTATGGACAAGCTTACGGCAATTCTGAAAAACGTTTGGTTCAGGCGCTCTGTTGCGGTTCTTTGCTGGGGTTATACGGCGTTTCTGATTTGGGTGGCTTGGCTTTGCTTCGGCTTCCACTTTGAGTTTGAGAACCCCGCGCCCCTTTTTGTTCTCTATCTTTTCGTTAATATCGCGGCTTTCGGTCTGCTTGTTTTCACAAGAAAACAGGTCATAACGCAGGTGAACGCTTACGTTTTGCCGATAATCGCCTTTCTGATACTGATTTTCGGCTTCGGAAAGTGGTTTATCATAGCTCCGCCTCTCGCTGTTGTTATCGCGCTTTTCTTCATCAACAAGTCCAACGAAACGCTTAAAACCGTGCTTGGAACGATGTATCTCCTTATGTTCGTTATTGGAACGGTCGGATTTATCGCGATGAGAATGTTTATGGGCAACATCACGTTCACGCTCGACGAGAGCGGAAGCTTTTCCTTAAGCGACCTCGACCCCTCGCTCCGCGACCCGGATTACGAAAACGTATCGGAGTCGGGAGATTATCGCGTTGTGCGGTATATTACGTCAACGGGCGACAGGAAAACGGTATCCTATTACGTTGAATGTGCGAAAGAGGACGTGAAAATCCCGCTTGGCGTGTGCAAGAGGGTTGCGGGCTGCCGCCATATCCACACCGCCGCGCTTACCGATATAAATTACGACCACGTTAAATGGAGCACGCAGAAGGTTAACGGCAAGACGACCGAGGTGCTTTATGTCGAGGGTATTTTGAGAGAAAATCCCTATCTTATCAAGAAAATCGACGCGGAAAGCAGTTCTTCAAGTTCATCAAGCAGTACAAGTTCGTCAAGCACATCAAGCTCGTCAAGCTCGTCAAGCTCGTCAAGCGCCGAGTGACGGCGAAAACAAGCCGGAAGGAGGATTTTAATGGAAGATACGTTAAAGCTTGTGGGACGAAATTCCAACGAGATTTTTCTCCTGCGCTATCCGTCGTCGCTGCTTGATTTTTGCGGGTTTGACCTCGCTTATTTCGCGAAAATGGCTATTGACGCGTGCAGCGAGGCTCAGAAAACCGGAAAAGCCGACCCCGATGTTTTCGCGCAGCTTCGCCGCGATATTCAGAACGCGCACTGCTACATCGCTCATAATATACGCACAACCTATGAAAAAGTCGCGCTGGACTGCTGGATTGATTATCTCTGCCGCCGCGACAGCATAGGCACGGGAACGCTTTGGAACCGCTATATAAGCTGCCGCACGCCGTTTGACAAAATGGTATTCGCGCGGCTTTGCGAGTTTAGGTATAACCGTGCGATAAACGAGTGGCTGAATATCGTCAGGGTGCAGGATTACGCCAAGAGCAAGATTGACTTCGTGTTCACAAAAGACGTGAAAAACGCCCGCGAAGCCGCCTCCAGACGAAATTATTTCGACCTTATGTTCAGCGTGACCGCGCAGGAAATGGGCTGCAGCGTTGAAAATCTCGGCGAAATCAAGGTGTTTTCCGTGGGGAGAACGCCGAGTTCGCCGTTTATGTTCTCGACGATATCAAAGGACATCGTGCGGCACGTTCTCGCGGATTTTGACTATTCGGATGACTATTCGGATATCAGCGATTACAGCGAGATTTCCGACCAGATAGCCATGGACGCGTTCTCGAAGATGAAAGCGGGACTGCCCGCGGAGCTTTCGAGTTATAACATCGTGCGCGGGAAAATGGAGAATTACACGGATAAAATCTATATGCCGTGCAGCCTGAAGGCGGTTATCGACCTTGAAATTGACGCGATAATCGAAAACGGCGGGATTCTTTGCGCCTGCAAGCGCTGCGGGCGGCTCTATCTCAGAAACGAGGAGTATAACGAGGATTACTGCCGAACTTACCTCACGAACGGCAAGACCTGCCTTGAACTGTACCGCGAGGAAAATCCGCTTCCCGTGATTTCTGCGGAACTTCTGGAGAAGTGCAGGACGGTTACGGACGAGATTTACGCGCGCGTCGGCACGTCTATGAGCGAGAAAGAGTACGAGTACTGGTACTCGTATATGAGCGCAATGCGGGATAAGGTGTCGAGCGGCGAGATTACCGCTGAGGAGCTTGATGCGTTCCTTGACTATTCGCTGAACGTTGATATTTCGCGGTCAAGACCGATTGTCGAGGTGCCGAAGCACGAGGAACGGCCTTCGCGGGAGCGCGTTGTTAAGCCGTTTGTGCCGGAGAGAATTTCGCGCAGCGAGCTTTCTCCGAAGCCTGAACCGGAAATTCCCGAACCCGTGGAAGAACCGCCGAAGGACGGATTTTTCACATCGCCAACCGTTTTCAGGCGCAAGAACGAGGGTCAGCAGATTTCGCACATCATTCGAGGCGGCGAGCCGCGGAGCGCGGATAACGGCGGCGGAGCGGGGTTTCAGCCGTTTTCGGAAGCCGAGGATTTCGCGGGGAAAAAGGCTGCCGAGGACCGTGCGCGGCTTGAGCGCAGGCTTGAGGAAGAACTGCGCCGCAAGTTGAGCCGCGGTGAGAGCGAACCTGACGAAGCGCCGCGCGGCGAGTTTACGCCGTTTTCCGGCGCGGATTTCGGCGGTTCTGCGAGAACTTCCCGCGATAATGTACGAAACGAGGTTGATTTCGGCTC
>DPBR01000078.1:31751-31962 GCA_003516865.1 Oscillospiraceae bacterium | reverse complement strand
ATTGTGCGGTGTTGCCTTAGATGACGCAGCCCGCGTGTCTTGTGACGTGACAGCCCATATTAACGGCGACGGGAAGTCCCGCGATATGCGTGGGCGCCTGCTCGATGTTGACGTAAAGCGCGGTCTGCGTACCGCCGAAGCCCTGCGCGCCTATTCCGAGCCTGTTTATCCCGCAAAGCGCGGCTTTTTCCATTTCCGCGTAAAGCGGCTT
>DPBR01000078.1:31302-31509 GCA_003516865.1 Oscillospiraceae bacterium | reverse complement strand
TTCTCGCCGAAAGGTCGCGGCAGAGCGCTTTTTTCGCGAGATACGCGCACTGCTCGAAATCGCCGCCTATTCCCACTCCGACGACAATCGGCGGACAAGGGTTGCTCCCCGCAACGGAAGCCGTTTCAACGATAAAATCAATGATATCCTCTTTTGAAGCTGACGGCGTGAACATTTTGAGCCTGCTCATATTCTCGCTTCCGAAGC
>DPBR01000078.1:30348-31105 GCA_003516865.1 Oscillospiraceae bacterium | reverse complement strand
ATATTCTCGCTTCCGAAGCCTTTCGGCGCAACGGTGAGACTGATTTTATCGCCCGGCACAATTCTTGTGTGAATAACGGCGGGAGTGTTGTTTCCCGTGTTTACGCGCTCAATCGGGTCGCCGACGACGCTGAGCCTGAGTTTTCCCTCGACATAGCCTTTTGCCACGCCCTCGTTCACTGCGTCCTCGAAAGCGCCGCCCGCGATGTGAACGTCCTGACCGATTTCCGCGAAAACAACCGCCATTCCCGTATCCTGACAAATCGGCACGGAAAGCTCGTCCGCGGCGATAAGATTTTGTTCGAGGTCGCCGAGAACGCTTTTGCAAAGCTCGCTTTTTTCAAGTTTACGCGCGTTTTCGATGCACTCTTTCATTCCGTCCGGAAGATGAAGATTTGCTTCAATGCAAAGCCTTGCGACGGCTTCGGTAATTTCCTGCGAATTGATTTCTCTCATAGCGGTTTCACTCCTTCAACAATTTTACCCGAAACGCATACAAGTTCCGGAACTACGGTTAAATCGAGCGGGTCGCCCCTGAACAGCGAAAAATCCGCGTCCTTTCCGACTTCGACAGAGCCTATTCTATTCTCCGCGCCGATTATTTTCGCCGCGTTTATCGTGATAGCTTTGAGCGCTTCCCCGCGCGAAAGTCCGCCTCTTACGGCGAGAGCCGCGGTAAGCGGGAGATATTGAACAGGGGTTTCGGGGTGGTCGGTGCAGATTGCGAAATTAATTCCGTTCTCGCGCAGAACGGCGGG
>DPBR01000078.1:29624-30131 GCA_003516865.1 Oscillospiraceae bacterium | reverse complement strand
TCGCGCAGAACGGCGGGCGTTCTTATATCGTGATTTGCAAGCTCCGGCTTTCCCCTGTCGCCCATAAGCGGTCCAAGAATAACCTGCGGCATATCCTCCGCAAGCTCGTCCGCGATAACCGCGCCGTCCGTGCAGTGAATGAGAACGTAATCGAGGTTAAATTCCTTTGAAAGCCTAATCGCCGTGAAGATATCGTCCGCGCGGTGGCAGTGAAAATGCGCTTTGAGCTTGTCCTTTTCGTTGAACAGCGGCAAAAGCGCCTCGCATTTCGCGTCGAAATCGGGGCGGGAAGTTTCATCGTCCGTCCCTTTCGTGCGGTTGTATTCGTCAAGCTCTTCCTTGTAACGAAGCGCTTTTGCGAGATTTTCCCTGATAATACCCGCCGTCGCCATTCGCGTAACGGGAGTTTCATCGCGGTCGTTGTAGGTGCTTTTTGGATTTTCGCCGAGCGCAAACTTGATTGCCGCGGGACTTTTTACGACAAGCCTGTCAACGCGCTTCGAGCCG
>DPBR01000078.1:12708-29438 GCA_003516865.1 Oscillospiraceae bacterium | reverse complement strand
CAACGCGCTTCGAGCCGTAGGTTTTGATAAGCGCGAAAGAGCCGCCGATGGGGTTCGCGCTCCCGACGCCCGTGCAGACGGAGGTAACTCCCGCGCCCGCCGCGTCCGCAAAGCACCTGTCAAGCGCGTTTATGCTGTCGATAGCGCGAAGCTGGGGAGTTGCGGGGTCGGTATCCTCGTTTCCGTCCTCGCCCTCGAAGCAAAGCGCGTCAGACCACATTCCGAGATGGCAGTGCGCGTCGATAAATCCGGGATAGAGGTCGGCGCCCTTTCCGTCGATAACCTCCTCGTCGGCGGGAGAATAGTCCTTCATATCGCCGATTTCCGTGAAAACTCCGCCGTTCGCGCGGACATAACCGTTTTCAAAGTCGCTGTCCGCCATTGATTTGATGTTTACGTTGATAATAACCATAATTTTCCTCTATTCTCTTGTACATATATTTTCATTATAACACAATCCCGCGGTTACGGCAAGGGGTTTTTAAAAGCCGCTCGGCAAAAAATGACAGCAGAATCAACCAAATCATCAATTTCAACAAAAGTTATTATATTTTTGTATTTATTTTGTGAAAAAGGCGAAAAAGCACTTGAAAAGTTGAAAATGATTTGGTATAATGTATATAATGAATGAATAATGATGTTCAATGTGTGAATTATTGAAAGCGTATATTTCACAAGTCCGATTATTGAGAGGTGATACAGGTGTCGAAACTTGACAGGGCTGTTATGAACAGCGGAAATTACGCATTTTGTATGAAATATAAGCCCGGTTTCCCGATTGAGTTTTTCGGGAAAACAAATCCGTTTTCGGATAAGAAAAGAGCGCTGTTAAGCGAAATAATCCACCCTGACGATTATATGCCGTTTTGCAGCGCGGTAAACGAGATTATAAACGGAAAAGGAAACAGCATAAAAACGCACGCGCGCCTGAAAGCCGACGGAGAATACAGTTGGTTTTATATGTCGGCGGGCGCGGAGCACCCCTCGAAAGGCGCGACGGATTTCTGCGGTATGATGTTCGACGTGACGGAATATCTTGAGTGCGAGAGCGAGGACGCCGTTATGCACAGGTTCCGCACGAAGATAAAGGAAGCGATAAAATCCGACGGCGAGCCTGATTTGCGGGATATTCTCGGCGAAGATTATCTCGAGCTGATACAGCAGCCCTTTGCGCATATCAAAGGACTTTACTCCGCTATTGTGGCAAACGACGGGAGCGTAATCGCGTCCGCGCTTCATCAGGATAAAAAAGCAAATCTGAACAAAATGAGCTATCAGCGCAAGAAAAGTATCCGCGTAAAGCACAGAACTCTCGCGAACTGGATTATCGCGGGAGAATCGCTTGACGATATCAATAATAACGCGCCTTTGCTTGAAATAATGGTTCAGACGGTATCCGAAATTGCAAATTCGTATGTGGTAATCGGCGAGGAAATGGAGAACAGCCAGAACGCAAACAAGCTTCTGGGCGAGAATTTCGAGGACCAGATTATCATAAACAACGTTTATTCGTTCACGCTCAAAAGCGAAAACACTGCGGCTGCGTTCGCGAATATAATACCGATAATAAGCGATTATTTCGGGCTTGACAAAATGCTTTACTGCACGGACGACGAAAATCCCGTGAAGGTATATCGCTGGGACGAATCGGGAAATTTACAGCCGACCGTGACGGACCTTGTGAATTGCGAGAAGATAAACGAGCTTCTGGACTCGAACGCGGTTGTCTGCACGAGCGAAAACGAGCTGCGCGGCAGACCGAGCAAAAACAGGAGCTGCGCGATTTCGCGGCTTTTCGAGAACGGAATGGCGAAGGGCGTTATCGTATTCGTGTCAAATCAGCCCGACAGGGTTTGGTCAAACCGCGACAGAAAGATGCTCAGAAGCCTTACGTCAATACTCGCAACGCTGATATACCGCTCGCTTATGGAAAATCAGCTCGCGCTGTCGCAGGAGCACCTCGAAAGGCTCGCCTACACCGACCACGCGACCGGTATTCCGAACGAGAGCGCGTTTGAGCGCGATATGAAAGAAAAAATCACGCACGGAAATCCCTGTTCGATAATCTCAATCGAAATCTCGAACTACAAGTCGATGTCGGAATCGTTCAGTTATCACTACGCGGACGATATGATAAAAAGCGTCGCGGAGTACATTTCGGCAATTCCCGTTGAGGGCAGGAAGAAAATTTACCGCTATTCAAACGATATTCTTATGGTAACGCTGGATATCGGCGACAAGGACGTCACGATGAAACTCGCGCGGGCAATTCTCGGAAAATTCATCTCGCCGTGGTTTTTGAATGAATCCGAGTACAAAATCGAGATGTACGCGGGAATTACGTTCTGCCCCGACGACGTTTACAGCTTCGCAGACTGCGTAAAAGCGGCGACGAGGACGCTCCGTCTTGCCAAGGAAAGAGGCTCGCGCGAACCCGTGAGCTATTCCGTTGACCTTGAGGAGAAGCTTGACGAAAATCTGCGCGTGAGAAAGCTGATTATAAATGCGGCTGAAAACGACCTTTCGGGATTCTATTTCCTCTACACGCCCATAATCGACGCTCACACGGGCGAGCTTGCCTGCTGCGAGGGACATATGTTCTGGTCCGACGACGACCTGATTGTAACAAAAGACCGTTTTCTGCCGATTATCGACAGGATAGGTCTGGGAGATAAGATATACGCCTACGCGATGAACAGAATGTGCGAATTTTGCGCGAACATTCGTGAAAGCGGACTTGAAAACTTCAAGATAGGCTTTGATATCTCAGAATCGACGCTCAGCACGGACAGCAGCGTTATCGTGCTTAAACAGGCGCTTCTGGAATACTCGCTGCCGCCCAACGCCGTGAACGTGATAACCTCAGAGAGTTCGGGAACGCTCGCCAGAAGCAACGTAAATCTGAAGCAGATTGACGCGCTCGGAGCGAATATCGTCGCTGACGACAAGCAGGGAATTTTCCTCACGGACGCGGTTCTCGACAATCCGTACATAAAGGTGGTAAAGCTTCATATGCACCGTCTTTGCGGCGACGAGGTATCGACGGCGTATGTAAAGTCGTTTATCGAAAAAGCGCACGATAAGGGAATAAAAATCTGCATAAAGGGCATCGACAACGCAAAGCTTCTCGAAACCGCAAGCAAATTCGGGATAGACTACATTCAGGGCATAGTAAACGGCAGACCGCTTCACACGCGTGATTTTATGGGAAAGCTTGTTCTCGGAAAGAACGCGGCAAAGTAAAACCACAGTAAAATTATTGGTAACCTCTAAAAACCGGAACACGAGCAGATTTTGTATATGACTTATATCAGATGCTAGGCACCAAACCGCAGCGTTTTCGCGAAGCGATAATGCGTATACTTGATGTATTTCAAGGTTTGGTAACGCAGCAGATGATATAAGTCATAGAAATCTGCCGTGAAGGAGGTTTTTAGAGGTTACCTATTGTAAAAAAAGCCGAAGATTTTGAAAAAAATCTCGGCTTTTTGGCGTTTTCGGCGAAATTTCGTCTGAAAAATTATTTCGTGCAATTTCTATTGAAAATAGCGAAAAAAAGGTATATAATAATATGGGAATGTATGAAACTTATAAAATAATGCGGACTAAAAATTATGACTAAAATAAAATCTATATTTAAATATCTTCTGACACATTTCAAGCGCACCGACAAGCTGCTTCCGCTGATTTGCACAGCGATAACGGCTTTTGACATTTTTCTTGTGGACTCGATGTACCGCACGGGAGTTGTGGACAGCGCGTCCGTTGTGACGACGCAGCTTGCGGCGGCGATACTGGGGATTGTCACAGCGACTGTAATAAGCTTTATCGACTACAAATTCATCTCGAAGATTTGGTTTGTTTACGCGCCTGTTGCGGTGATTTTGCAGCTTTTGCTGTTCTCGCCGCTGGGACGGCATCGCGACGACGATATCGCTTGGCTTGATTTCGGATTTATCAACATTCAGCCGTCCGAGATACTGAAATTCGTGTTTATCATAACGCTTGCAACGCACATTTCAAGGCTTGGCGACAAGCTAAACTCCCCGAAGCATTTTCTGCTTGTGTGCGCTCACGGACTGTTTCCGGTCGGACTGATAATAATTCAGGGCGACGCAGGCTCGGCGCTTGTTTTCCTGTTTATATTCATCTGTATGCTCTTTATGGGCGGGATTTCTTGGAAATATATCGTGGGAACGCTTGTGATAACGCCGCCGATTTTGCTTGTGGTGTGGAATTACGTTATGCAGGACCACCACAGATACCGCGTTTTGCTGCTGTTTGACAAGCAGATGCAGGAAGAAGAACGGCTGAACCTTTATTTGCAGCAGTACAACGGAACGATTGCGCTTGGTTCGGGGCAGCTCACGGGGCTTGGCTTCGAGGATAACTCAAATTACACCTACACGCCCGAAATGTACAACGATTTTGTGTTCTCGTATATCGGAATGACGCTTGGATTTATCGGGTGTATGGCGGTTGTGATTGCGCTCGCGATGCTTTGTCTAAAGCTCATTTCAAACGCTTCGGGAGCTTCCGACCCGCTCGGAAAGCTGATTTGCATAGGCGTTTTCGCGATGGTATTCTTCCATTGCGTTGTGAATATCGGAATGGTGCTTTCGGTTGTGCCGGTAATCGGAATACCGCTTCCGTTCCTGAGTACGGGCGGCACGGCAATGTTTATGATGCACGCGTGTATGGGGCTTGTGCTGAGCGTATCCGCGCATAAAGAGAAAGCAAAGCATATGTTTTATACGGAAAAAGACTGAAAAAAGCTGCAAAACGGCTTATTTACAACTGCAAAATACTGCATTTGAAAGGACGAATTATGAGACCTGCCGTAAAAAAGATTGACGAAATATACGCGCCGAATGTTCTCGAAGCGCAGAAAATGCGTTATCGCGCAGCGGAATGCGGGTTCGCGGAGCATTTCGGAACGCTTGGGGAACATCGTTTTTTTTCCGCTCCGGGCAGAACGGAAATCTGCGGAAATCACACGACCCACAGCCGCGGAAAAGCGTTTGCGGCGAGTATCGACCTTGACACAATCGCTGTCGTTCAGCCGAGCGACGACGGTTTTATCACGATAAAATCAGAGGGGTTCCCCGAAGAAAAAGTGAGCGTTGACGACCTCGACGTTAAAGAGGAGGAAAAGCTTACTGCGGCGGCGCTTATACGCGGTGCGCTGAAAGGGTTCAGGCGGAACGGCTACAATATCGGCGGCTTCAAGGCTTACACAACGTCGAAGATTATCCCCGACTGCGGTCTTGGAAGCTCCGCGGCGTTCGAGGTGCTTATCGGCACGATTATCACGCATATGTTCAACAACGGTCAAATTCGTTCCGCGACAATCGCGCAGATTGCGAGATTTGCCGAAAACGAGTATTTCGGGAAGCCTTCGGGGCTTATCGACCAGGTTGCCTGCGCTGTCGGCGGTTTTGTCGCGATTGATTTTAAGGACGACGATATGCCGATTATCGAGGAAATTCACGCCAATCTGAGCGATTATCACCACGCTCTGTGCATTGTAAACGCAGGTGTGAAGTATGGCGATTTTTCCAAGGAATACTCGCTTATTGACGCAGAAATGCAGGAAATTGCAGAATATTTCGACTGCGAAAGCCTTCGTCAGCTCGCGATTGAGGATATCACGCTTAATATAAAGGATTTGCGCCAAAATTTCGGCGACAGAGCCGTTCTTCGCGCAATCCACTTCTTCCGCGAAAACGAGCGCGTGGAGAAGATTGTCCACGCGCTGAAAAACGATAATTTCGACGGTTTTCTGTCGTCCGTCAGAGAAAGCGGCGACTCGTCGTTCAAATATTTGCAGAATATCTACACTCCCTCGGACGTGCGCCACCAGCCGCTCAGCATCGCGCTCAACGTCGCCGAGGACGCGCTTCACAGAAAAGGCGCGTGCCGCGTTCACGGAGCGGGATATTTCGGCTCAATGCAGGCGTTTGTGCCGTTTGAGGATATCCAGCAGTTCAAGATGAAAATGGAGAAGATTTTCGGCGTAAACTCCTGCCACGTCCTCTCCGTCAGAAGCGCGGGCGGCTGCGAGGTTATTTTCTGATTACTCAACCTCAAAATCGCTCATCTGCTTTATCAGCACAACGTCAACGAGCGCGTCCAAAAGCACGCCGTTTTCGGTGTATTCCTCGGAGAAAATCTTGCCGTTTTCGCGTATCTGCGCCGAAAGACCCGCCTTATCGTAAGGCAGAAGCAGCTTCATTCGCTTCGAGGTCTGCGGAAGATTTCGTGAAATTGCGCGCAGAAGCTCGTCAATTCCCTCGTTGTTTTTCGCGGAAATCTTGACGGTTTTTTCGTCCGTGGGAATATTCTCCGTGATTTTATCGCACTTGTTCAGCACGGTCACAACCGGTATTTCCGAAGCGCCAAGCTCCGCGAGAGTTCGCAGCGTAACCTCGGATTTCTCGGCGATTTCCGGGTCGGAAACATCGCAGACGTGCAGGATTATATCCGCGGAAGCCGCTTCCTCAAGCGTTGATTTGAACGCTTCCACAAGGTTGTGCGGAAGCCGCCTGATAAGCCCTACCGTATCCACAAGCAGCAGATTTCGCCCGTCGGGAAGCTCGATTGCGCGCGAAGTCGGGTCAAGGGTCGCGAAAAGCTTGTCCTCCGCGAGAACGCCCGCTCCCGTCAAAAGGTTCAGAAGCGTTGATTTTCCCGCGTTTGTGTAGCCGACAATCGCGCCTACCTGTACATTATCCTTTTTGCGCCTGCCGCGCGAAAAAACGCGCCGCTGTTCAAGCTCTTTCAGCTCGTCCGACAGCTTTTCAATGCGCCTGCGGATATGACGGCGGTCGGTTTCGAGCTGCGTTTCACCCGGACCGCGCGTTCCTATGCCGCCGCCGAGTCTGGACAGGCTCGCGCCTATTCCCATAAGCCTCGGCAGGCGATAACGAAGCTGCGCAAGCTCAACCTGAAGCTTACCCTCGGCGGAAACCGCTCTTCCCGCGAAAATATCGAGAATAAGCATCGTTCTGTCGATTACGCGGACGTCCGTTTCTTCCTCGATATTGCGAATCTGCGAAGCGGTAAGCTCGCAGTCGAATATCAGCAGATTTGCGCCGAGCTTTTCGCAAAGCTCCTTAACCTCGGCAAGCTTTCCCTCGCCGATTACAGTCGCCGCGCAGTATGCGTCGCGCTTTTGCACAACGCGCGCGATTTCCTCCGCGCCAGCCGTTTCGACAAGCTCCGAAAGCTCGTCAAGCGACGCTTCAACGTCAAATTCGCCGGTATCGGCGCTTACTAAAATTACTCTTTCTTCTTTCATATAATCCTCCCTCTTACCGGTTTCCGGTAACGGCGGAAACACCCGCTCCCGTGAGAAACGGAGCGCTGACTGACAAACACACTTGAAGTTATTATATCACACAATTAACTTCTTGTCAATATTATGAGAAAGGCTGAATTATGAAATTCAAAAGATACGACGTTCTCATCGTCGGAACAGGCATTTCCGGCATTTACGCCGCGCTCAACCTCGACAGCAGGCTGAAAATCCTTATGCTCAGCAAGCGCGAGCTTACCCTCTGCAACTCGGCGCTCGCTCAGGGCGGCGTTGCCGCCGTCATGGACAGCAAAAACGATGATTTTGAGCTGCACATCAAGGATACCCTTATCGCGGGTCAATACAAGAATAATCTCGATAACGTGAAAATCCTCGTTGAACAGGGTCCGCGCGACGTTGAACGGCTTGTCGAGATATACGGCGTTGATTTCGACAGAAACGAGGACGGCTCGCTTGCGCTCACGCTTGAAGGCGGTCATTCGCGCCGCAGAATTGCTCATCACAAGGATACCACGGGCAAGGAAATCGAAACCAACCTCATAGGTCAGGTGTCGAAGCTGGAGAATGTTTCGGTTATCAACAATTCCGTGCTGTGCCGTCTGGAGAAAAAGGACGGGATTTTCTTCGCGGACGTTCTCACAACCGAAAACAACAAGCACGAATATTACTGCGCGGACGACGTTATCATCGCGACGGGCGGCATCGGGCGCGTCTACAACTACACCACAAACTCCGCGATTGCAACCGGCGACGGTATTCAGCTTGCCTATAATCTCGGCGCTGAAATCCGCAACCTAAGCTACGTTCAGTTTCACCCGACCGCTTTTGCCGACAGAAAAGAACGCGAATGCTTTCTGATATCCGAGGCTGTGCGCGGCGAGGGCGCCTATCTTCTCAACTGCAAAAAAGAGCGCTTTATGCCGAATTACGAGCCTGAGCGCAAGGAACTTGCTCCGCGCGACGTCGTGTCAAAGTGCATTATGGAGGAGCAGAAGAAAACGGGTTCGGACGAATTCTGGCTCGATATTTCTTATAAGGACGCGGATTTCATCAAAAATCACTTCCCGATGATTTACGAAAACGTCCTCAAAAAAGGCTATGATATGACGAAAGAGCCTATCCCGATTTATCCCTGCCAGCACTACCTTATGGGCGGAATAAACGTCGACGGAAAGGGCGCGACAAACATTGACGGGCTTTATGCGGCGGGAGAATGTTCCCATACGGGCGTTCACGGAAAAAATCGCCTTGCTTCTAACTCGCTGCTCGAAGCGCTTGTTTTCTCGCGGCTGATTGCCGAGGATATAAACAAGCATTTCACCCCCGACAGGCGCACGGAGATTGAATACCCGATGAGTTCTCCCAAGGGAAAAACGCTTCCAAAGGGTATCAAGACCGAAATCCGCGATATTATGCAGAAAGCATACTTTGTTTTCCCCGATTATGACGAGGCGGAGAAAGGCTTCAGGCGCGTTTGCGAGCTTAAAGATATGCTTGACGCGGGCAAATTTGAGATTAACGCGGACTATGTTGAAACGAAATCGCTCGTTACCGTCGCATACATAATCCTCAAAGAAATTCTCGAAAGGAGAAACGAAGAATGATACTTCTGCCCTTTTACATTGACGATATAATCAAAACCGCGCTTTCCGAGGACATAAATTACATCGACAGCACGTCTGATTTGCTCATAAGCGAAGAAAGCGTTTCGGAAGCGTATTTCGTGTCGAAGGACGATGGCGTTCTCGCGGGAATCGAGCCTGCGCTGCGCGTTTTCACGATACTCGACCCCGAAATGAAAATCGAGCTGTTCAAAAAAGACGGCGATAAGATAAAGAAAGGCGATATTATCGCGAATTTCAGCGGTCACACGCGGCTTATGCTCAAAGCCGAGCGCACCTCGCTCAACATTCTCCAGCATATGAGCGGAATTGCTTCGTATACGAACAAATGCGTCGAGGCTGTCGCGGGAACAAAGGCTTCGATTACCGATACGAGAAAAACGCTTCCCGGACTGCGCGCGCTGCAAAAATACGCGGTTACGATAGGCGGCGGCAAAAATCACCGCTATAACCTCACGGACGCGGCAATGCTCAAAGACAACCACATCGACGCTTACGGCGGGATTACCGCGGCTGTCGGTGCGCTCCGCAAAAAGGCGGGGCATATGCTTCAGATTGAGGTTGAAACGAGAAATCTCGACGAGGTTAAGGAAGCGGTTGCGTGCGGCGTGAACGTGATTATGCTCGATAATATGACGAACGAGCAGATGAAGGAAGCGGTCGATTATATCGGCGGCAGAGCCAAAACAGAGGCTTCGGGCAACGTCACGCTTGAAAATATCCGCGCAAAAGCGGAAACGGGCGTTGATATAATCAGTCTTGGCGCGCTTACGCACAGCGTAAAAGCGTTCGATATTTCAATGAAGTGGAGAAAGGATAATTAAAATGGAAGAAATTCAATACAGATACGACACACAGCTCCTGATTGACGGTCAGGACCTCGACGAGGACGTTATCGACGAGTATATCCGCGAGCATTTCGACGGCGACAGCCTGCTTGTCGTTGCGGACGACGACGTTGCAAAGCTGCATTATCACACGAACGAGCCTTGGAAAATCCTTGAATACTGCCGCACCCTCGGCGAAATCTATGATATCGTTGTGGAAGATATGGTTCGTCAGGCAAGAGGAGAAAAGGGATAAATACCAAAGTGTCGAAAAAATCGAAATTGACCGCGAAGCGGGCATTTTAATCCGTTTTTTGCCACGGGTCTCCCGTGGCAAAAAACACTTCTATCCGCACAACTGTGCGAATTGTCGGCATTGCCGACAATGAGTGCGGGCAATGCCGATGCTTCGGCGGAAAAGTCCCAACGGGACTTTTTCGACGGTCTCTACAAAATATAGCGTTTGTCACAAAAAAATTATCTTAATATTGTACAAAATCACGGTTGACTTGTACAAGATATTGTGTTATACTAATAATACACCGCGATGCGGCTACAAAATATTGAGGTGATTAAAATGATTGACGTTAATATTACCGGCGGAAAAATAAGCCGCGAAGAGGTTAATTATTATATTGAGGCAGCTTCGGTTCAATATCCGAATAAGCACCTCCGCGCGATTGACCTTGAACTTGACGGGGATTTCGTGAATGTGAAATATCATTTCGCGGACGTTCCGTTTCAGCGTATCAGAAGAATTACGGGTTATCTCGTAGGAACGCTCGACCGTTTCAACAACGCAAAGCGCTCCGAGGAAAAAAACCGCGTCAAGCATAGTATGCAGCAGTGATTTCCCTCGATTTCGGATAAACCAGCATAAAATTACCGCCGAGTTAAATCGGCGGTTTTGGTTTGTTTATGAAAATTAATCAGCGCGGTTGATTTCAGCGGCGATTTTGGCATATCAGGAAATTATAACGTTCTTACCGCTGTTTTTGCCGATATAGAGCTTCTTATCGGCAAGCGAAATCATTCTGTCAATACTGACGTGAGAATTCTGCGCGGATTCGTTCTCGGAAAGACGCTTTTCCGGCTCGTCGCAGTCCGCAACGCCAAACGTCATACTCGATTTCACGGACCTACCGTTATCCTTGATATCAAGCGAACAAATCTGCCGCCTGATTTGCTCAACGCGCGAAATGCACTCGGCTTTTTCGCCGCGCATTATCAAAAGCATCTCTTCCCCGCCCCATCTGCACGCCATTTCGCTGTTTTCCGTGTTGTTCAGGATAATACAGGCAACCGACTTCAGAACACGGTCGCCGCATTCATGACCGTATGTGTCGTTTATCTTCTTAAAGTCGTCGATATCGCCCATAACAATGCAATAATGGTCGCCGCTCTTTATCAGCCCGTCAAAATACTTCCAAAGGCTATGGCGGTTTGAAAGTCCCGTAAGTTCATCATGCGTCGCGATATACTCTAACCTCCTGTTTGATTCGTTAAGCTCTTCAATAAGCGAGATAATCTCGGTATAAAACAAGAACGTAAATCCGAACAGCGTTGCCGCAGAAAAAGCGATATTCACCGAACGCACCGCGCACATTCCGGAAGCCGTGAGATTCGGAACATCGAAAATCTCATAAAGCGAACCCCAGATATTCCCGAAAACAACGCAAAAAACAAGCGCCGCAGAGGTTGCAACCGAGAAAGCTTTCGTAATTTTCTTGAACTGCGCTCTGTCAACGTAAAAGAAAAGCGAATATCCCGCAACCGGAATTGTCAGAATAAGGTAAAGTATAAAAAATGTTTCCAGTCCCAAAATAACCGTGCAGAATATCGCGTGAAGAACTATTTCCGAAAAAGTCGCAATTATCCAGAAATACTTGTGCTTTTCAACCGTTTCCCTGATACAGTCTATTGCGCCCGCGATGTATAAAACAACGCTGAAAACGTTAAATACCATCATCAGATACGCCTGCATAATGGAAAACATTACCATAAATGTCAGATGCATAAGCGCCGACGCCGAAAGAATTATCTGAAGCTTAAAGTTTTTGTCAATGGTAAGAAACTTCTGCTTTTCCTTTTTCAAAAAATTCACCTCGCCCAACCAAAAAATTCAATACATTAAATAATTATATCATATTTTGCTTGTTTTTTCAAGTGTTTTTTAATTTTTAAGTATATATTTTTAACATTTTGGAAATAATACTGTATAATGAAAAGTATGTGAAAAGCTTGACTTTTGTGTATGAATATGATAAAATTAGAGTATAAAAACTAAGGAGGTTTTTAATTATGAAATATGTTTGTCCTGTATGCGGCTACGTTTATATCGGAGAAAATCCCCCTGAGAAATGTCCCCAGTGCGGCGTTCCCGGAAGCAAATTCAAGGCAATGGAAGAAACCGACAAGCTTGTGTTCGCCTGCGAGCACGAAATCGGTATAACCGACGGCGTTCCCGAGGAGATTATCGAGGGTCTGCGCGCAAACTTCACGGGCGAATGTACCGAAGTAGGTATGTACCTTGCAATGGCGAGGGCGGCTCACAGAGAGGGTTATCCCGAAGTCGGACTTTACTACGAGAAGGCGGCTTGGGAGGAAGCCGAGCACGCGGCAAAGTTCGCGGAAATCCTCGGCGAAGTTGTTTCCGCTTCAACAAAGGAAAATCTCACGAAGCGCGTTGCCGCTGAACATGGCGCAACCGAGGGTAAGCTTGACCTTGCGAAAAAGGCGAAGGAGCTTAATCTTGACGCTATTCACGACACAGTTCACGAAATGGCAAAGGACGAAGCGCGTCACGGCAAGGCTTTCGAAGGTCTGCTGAACAGATATTTTAAGTAAGCGAGGATGCGAAATTATGGATAAATACGTTTGCCCCTGCGGATACGTTTATGACCCCGCAATTGGCGACCCTGAAAGCGGAATTGCTCCCGGAACGAAGTTTGAGGACATTCCTGATGATTGGGTTTGTCCCGTTTGCGGTCTTGACAAAACCAGCTTTGAAAAACAATAAAATTACCGTCGGGTTCTCGCCCGACGGTTTTTATGTTATGAGTGAAAGCTGCATTTTTCTGCAAAACGTCGGAATTTATCCGCAAGACAACTGCATTTTCCTGTAAACACGCACTTTTTTATAAAATCGCAATCGAAATCATAGCGAAAACCCACAGTAAAATTCCGATTAAAACCTCAATTCCAACGACAACGCAACCCGCGGTAAGATAAGCTTTTCCGGACTTTTTCCTGCCGTTTCCCATATTTACCGCTCCGAGAATGATTCCAACAATCGGGATAAAAACAGACAAAACCACAATTCCGACATTTATCTCGTCGGGGTCGTTCTGCGTATATTGCTGATTATTCTGTTGATAACCGTAATTCGGCTGCGGCGGAATTATCTGAACTGCGCCTGTCTGAACCCCGCAATATGGGCATACTATAGTATTATCGTCAATTTGCTTACCACAATATTTGCAATACATATAAAATCCTCCGAGTTTTTTTCTTATTATAACATATTCGGAAAAGTTTGTCAACAGCACAAAAAAATTCCCTCCGAAATATTCGGAGGGAAATCGGGTGTATAAGCGGAAAATTAACCTTTTACAGCTCCGAGTGCAACGCCCTTAACGATAAACTTGGAGAGGCAGAGGTAAACAATTACGACAGGTACAATCGAAATTGCAACTACGAGGTAGTTAACGCCGAAGTTTGTAACCTTATCGTTGTTAAGAACGTAAGTAACCATCATCGGCATTGTTCTCTGCTCAGGCTTACTCGAAATAAGGAGCATTGAAGGAGTATAGTAGTTGTTCCAGCTCGTTACGAATGCGAAAATCGCCTGAACCGCGAACGCGGGCTTCAAAATAGGCAACGAAATCTGGAGGAATGTACGGAACTCACCGCAGCCGTCAATTCGCGCAGCCTCTACGATATCGAGAGGGAACGAGGACTTCATGTACTGAAGCATGAAGAATACGACCTGAGGAGCAGCGACAGCGGGAAGAATCAGCGGAATGTAGTTATCATTCAGGTGAATCTGAACCATAAACTCCAACAAACCGGTTGAAACAACCTGCGTAGGAATCATCATAACCGCAAGAATGAACGTTGTCGCAAATCCTTTAAGCTTGAAATCATAAACAGTAAGACCGTATGCTGTAACACCTGAGAAGAAAACGGTGAGAACAGCGGAGGAAACTGCGATAATCAAGCTGTTTGCGTAACCGGTCCACATCTGGAACGACCTTACATAAGTACCGTTCGCGGCAGTGGGGTCAAACAGCGTCTTGAAGTTATCGATGAGGGAGCCGCCCGGTATGAGGGAAACGCCCTGCATAATGATATCGCTCGAAGCTCTTGTAGAGTTGATGACAAGAATGTAAATCGGGAACAGAGCGATGATTGTAATAATAATGCAGACTACAAGACGGATTATTGATTGAATCAATATACTGCGTCTGTATTCCGTCGTTGATTGATTGTAAGAATCAGCCATAATTCATCTCTCCTCCCTTACTTACTTTTCTTACGTTTCTTCGGCGCAGTGGAGTCTGTGTTGAACCTGTAAACGAAGATACCGAGTACGCAGGTAAGAATAAACAACAGAACAGACGCAGCCGCCGAGATTCCGTAGTTAGGTACAGCCAAATGGAAGTTCTTATAGATGAATACCGCGATTGTTTCGAGCTGCATACTGGGAGTATTTCCTTCGTGCAGCAGATACGGGATATCGAACATCTGAAGTCCGCCTATCATTGACGTAATAAATACATAAATGAAAATCGGCTTCAGAATAGGCATTGTAATCTTAAAGAATGTATTTGCTCCGCTGGAACCGTCGATTGACGCCGCCTCGTATATTGACGGGTCGATACCGTAAATACCGGACAAAAGCAGGAGCATGGTGTTTCCGAACCACATCCACGACTGAATGCACATTACAAGAACTCTTGCAATGACTGGGTCGTTCAGGAACTTTACAGGCTCAAGAATAGCCTTGGAGTTGAGAAGAAGCGAGTTGATTGCGCCGTACTTGTTGTTTGCGAAAAGCATAAGGAACAACGAAGCAACGGAAGCGGCTGTGATGATATTGGGCATATACATTACAACCTTGAAGAAACCCGTTCCCTTAACCTTAATGCGGTTATCGGAGAACCAAACCGCGAGAAGAAGCGAAAGAATAATCTGAACAACGAAGTTTCCTACCCAAAGGATAAGAGTGTTTCCGAAATCACGCCAAAACTCATTGAAATAAGCCTTGGACGCTCTTGTTTCGCCGCCGAACAGGATTGACTGGTAGTTCTGCAAACCTACCCACTGGTCGGGAGAGGCGCCATTACCCTTGAAGCTCAGTAAAATGGTGTTTATGAGCGGATAAATCATAAACATAATGTACACAAGGAAGAACGGCAGAATAAACAGATAGCCGTACTTTGCGTAGCTAATCATTTTCCGCGATCTTGGAGCAGCAGACTGCATATTGCACACCCTTTCGTTTTTTTCCTGTTAAAAAATCACAATATACGCTTATGAGCCGAAGCCCATAAGCATATACTGTTGATTTCAGGTATTAGATTTTGTTTTTGATGCGAAGCTGATTAATTATTCAACTACTACATCAGGGCAAGCAGCAGCAAAGTCGTTCTTGCACTTCTCAATTGCAGCAGCCTTATCAGCAACCTCACCCTTGAGGAGAGCGGATACGGAGTCATTGAGGCAAGTCTTTGCCTGAGAGTCATACTTAGTTACCTTACCGGTTACGTCGATGGTGTCAGCAACGTTAGCAAGAACTGCGAAGTGATCCTGGTCGCCGAGGTACTTGTTCTTGTTGGTCTTAGCGTCGATGATGCCCTTCATAACAGGCTTGTTGTTTACGAAGTCGCCGGTCTTCTCAGCGTATTCCTTCATAGCAGCGTCGTCGTTGCAGAAGATTTCAATCCACTTCTTAGCGGTTGCCTTGGTGTTGCAGCGAGCGGATACTGCATAGTATGTACCGCCCCAGTACCAGCCGGAAGGACCTTCGCAGATTGCGAGAGCGTCGTTAGCAAGTACGTCTGTTGCGCCTTCAACAGTTGCGCCGTTGAAGTTCTCAAGGATAGATCCGCCGCCAGCGGTGGTAAGACCCCAAGTAGGAACGAAGTCGCCAAGTGCGGAACCGTCACGAACAGCTGCATACCAAGCGGTATCCCACTGCGGAACGTCTGCGCAGTACTTGTTGTCAACGTACTCCTTAACGATATCGTAGAAGTTCTCAGCGGTATCCATCTGGAACTTGCCATCCTTTACCCAAGGCTGAGTTCTGTAGCACTGATATACCTGCCACAGACCACCGGTAGTTGCGCAGATAGAAGTCTTGTTGCCGGAAGCGCTGTAAAGGGAAGCAGCGGTAGCCTTGAAGGTATCCCAATCCTTAACCTTTTCCTGCATCTCTGCGGGAGAGTTAACGCCGAGGTACTCCTTAGCGAGGTCAGCTCTGTAAACGAAGCCGCCGGGTGTGCACTGGAAAGAAGCAGCCTTGAAGATGCCGTTCTCAGCGGTACCCATATCGATGGTGTACTTATAAGCGTTCGGGAAGTCAGTAGCCTTCAGACCGATTTCGCTGTAAGGAAGGGTAAGGGTGTCGTCGTTGGTGTACAGAGAAGTCCACTCAGCGTCCATGGTAAAGAGGTCAGCGTCCTCAGAACCCTTCATGTACTGCTTGATGCCGTCACGGCCTGCGGGACCGTCAGCGCCGCAAGTTACGATGTTAATCTTGTCCTCAGAGATACCGGTCTTCTCGCAGAAGAACTTCTTCTGAACCTGGATATCGTTGTTGGACTCCCAAGTCAGAATGGTAAGGGTGTCATCGTCATCCTTAACATCTTCAGCGGGCTTGGACTCCTCAGTCTTGCTTACGGAAGAGCTGGAGCCGCTTGTGGAGCTGGAGCTGGAGCTGGAGCTGGTGCTGGAGCTGGA
>DPBR01000078.1:11771-12410 GCA_003516865.1 Oscillospiraceae bacterium | reverse complement strand
TTCATTGGTTTTTCCTCCTAAAAATAGATGGTTCCGTCCGACGCCCGAAATCTGCTTTCGCGGCTTTATCGGTACGGATAGAATTGACCGAGTTAGCATCAATCCACATAACTTGGTGCCACTCGATTACATTTGTAAGTTTAACATATTTTTTTTCTTTTTGCAAGTGGTTTTTTCAATTTTTTTTCAAAAGACCCTGCAAAACCTCCTTTCCGCGTTACAACTTGTTTATTTTGCCACATTTTTTACTTTATTACTTAACAAGATTTATGAAAATTATTTTCACAACAAATCGCACAACAAAGCCATCTTTTTTATCATATTATTTATTAATTAAAAAAAGACCGATTTTCTGACTATAATGTTACCATTTTGTAACCTTTGAATTGTGCAAAATGACGATTTTTTGCTATTTGCAGTTGTAAACGATACCACTAAAAATGGGCTATTCCGTGTAATTTAAGTAAAAAATGCTTGCATTAAACGCAAAGTTTGATTTTTCGGCAAATTTAACAATCCCGTCCTGTTAAAAACTCCATTGTATCCTAATAAAGCAAAAATCCCCGCCTTATCTGCAGGGATTCAGAACGTCGAAAAAGTAAATTAACCAGACTGACGAGAAAGGTACAGATGCTAGGA
>DPBR01000078.1:0-11574 GCA_003516865.1 Oscillospiraceae bacterium | reverse complement strand
CGAGAAAGGTACAGATGCTAGGAAGCGCCGATTTGGCTAGGCTTTGTGCCTGCCAAATCGGTGCTGACAACGCAGATGTGCCTTTATCGACAGTCTGAAATCCCCGCCTTATCTGCGGGGATTGAGTTTATTATACAGGGTGAACCTTGTTCTGCTTGTCCGCGTGCACAGCGTCTATTCCGAGCTGCTTATCGCGGCGATTTTCAAAGAATTTCGGAGCAACCTTCGGGAACATCGCATAAGTGAGAACGTCCTCGACAGACGAACCGTCAATCCATTCCTTCGCTTCTTCCTTCATCGCGTCAAATTCGGGCGACAGGAGGTCTGCGGGACGGCAGGTAATCGGCTCTTCGCCGCCGATAATCTTCTTGCGGAAATCGGGGTCGATTTCAACGGGAGTTCTTCCGTATTCGCCCTTTACAAGACCCTTGAATTCCTTCGTAACGGTCTTATAGCGCTCGCCCATAATCACGTTGAACACAGCCTGCGTGCCGACAATCTGGGACGTGGGCGTAACGAGCGGCGGGAAACCTGCGTCCTTACGAACGCGCGGAACTTCCTTGAGAACTTCTTCGAGCTGGTCAGCCTTGCCCGCCTGTTTAAGCTGAGAAAGCAGGTTTGAAAGCATACCGCCGGGAACCTGATAAATAAGTGCCTTGGTGTTTGCGGCAAGCATAGACGGGTCGAGCAGACCGCTGTCGATGTACTTCTTGCGCAGACCCATAAAATACTCGCGGATTTCGTTAAGCTTGATGAGGTCAAGACCGGTATCGTACTCCGTGCCCTTGAACGTTGCGACAATCGACTCCGTGGGAGCGTGAGAAGTACCGAGCGCGAGCGGCGACATAGCGGTATCAACCGCGTCAACTCCCGCTTCAACAGCCTTGATAATGCACATCGAAGCAAGTCCGGAAGTATAGTGCGTGTGAAGCTGAACGGGGATTTTAACCGCGCTCTTGAGGTCCTTTACAAGGCTCTCCGCCTCGTAAGGGGTGAGAAGCGCCGCCATATCCTTGATGCAGAGAGAATCAGCGCCTGCGCTCTCAATCTGCTTCGCATAATTCACATAGTACTCGTGAGTGAAAACCTCGCCCGTGGTGTAGGAAATCGCGACCTGCGCGTGTCCCTGCTCCTTCTTAGCCGCATTTATAGCGGTTTCGAGGTTTCTGATATCGTTGAGCGCGTCGAATATTCTGATAATGTCGATACCGTTTGCAATCGACTTCTGAACGAAATACTCAACAAGGTCGTCCGCATAGTGACGATAACCGAGCATATTCTGTCCTCTGAACAGCATCTGGAGCTTGGTGTTTGGCATTTCCTTTCTGATAATTCTCAGGCGCTCCCACGGGTCCTCGTCGAGGAAGCGAATACAAGAATCGAACGTTGCGCCGCCCCAGCACTCAGCCGAGTAGAAGCCGACCTTGTCCATTTCGGAAAGAATCGGGCGCATATCATCAATGGTCATTCTCGTGGCGAGCAGGCTCTGGTGCGCGTCACGGAGAACGGTTTCCGTAATTTTCAATTTAGCCATATTAATCTCCTTACATTAAGAAAGGGTTACAACGGGAGCGCCGGTTTCAACAGCGTCGCCCTTGTTAACGACAACGGAAGCGATAACGCCGTCCCTGTCGGAAACGATGTCGTTCTCCATCTTCATAGCTTCAAGAACAGCGACAACAGTGCCGTTTGTAACCTTATCGCCAACCTTAACCTTAACGTCGACGATAGTGCCTCTCATCGGAGCGTTGATAGGAGTTCCGCCTGCGGCAGCCTTGGGAGCGGCAGCCTTCTTGGGAGCCGCGGGAGCGGGTGCAGCGACAGCCGCGGGAGCGGAAACGCCCGCGCCGTTTTCTTCTACGGTAACGTCATAAGCGGTGCCGTTTACGGTAATTGTGTAATTCTTCATTGTAAATACCTCACTGTATGTTATTCATTAATAATACACGATAATCAGAATGCGATATTCGGGCGCTTTCTTGCGGGAGCGGAAACTCTCTTGTTCTGGCAAATCCAGAGCGCTTCGCCGAGCGCCTCGCGGGTATCCTCGGCTGCGATAACGCCGTCAATCATACCCTCGGAAGCCGCCGCAAACGGGTTTACAACAAGCTCTTCGCCCATAAACACCTTGCCTGCCTCAGGGCTCATCGGAGCAATCTTCGCGTTCTCCCAAGCATAGGAGATATCTGCGGAATCAAACGCCGCGAAAGCCGCGCCGAACGCGTTTCCGGTGATGAGATTAACCTTGACCGTAGTCGCCGAAGCGTAAACCTGAGCGAGCTTCGCGCACTCTCTTACGCTGCCCGCGAATTCAGCCGCAGAGCTTCCCTCAAAGCCTTCCGTGCCGATAACCGTGACAACGGGAATAGAGAACAAATCCGCAAGCTGAACGAAACGAGCGATTTTCGCCGCGTCGTCTGCGGTGAGCTTCTCAGCCTTGTCCGTAGCGACAAAAGCAACCGTGCCGAATTTCACGCTTGCGAGAGCCGTATAAGCGGCGCAGCCGAACTTTGCTCCGAGTTCGATAACGGAATCCTTGTCGGCAAGCGCTTCAACGAGCTTCTCGCCATTCATCGAAGCTGAAATAGCCGCGTCGTTCTCGGCGAAACCAACGTTTCCGGCAACGCCCATATTATTCTCGGGAAGAACGGAAACAAGCTTCTTTGCAGCCTCAACAGCCGCGCCTGCGTCCTTTACAACGATATCCGCAACGCCCGATTTAGCCGCAGCGCAAGCCTTTCCCGCGCCCTCAAGCTTACCGTCGGGGGTGTTGAACGGAGAGGTGAGGAACAGTTCTGCGTCCTCGCTCATAACCGTAACGTCAGCCATTTCCGCAAGCATAGCCGCGCAGCCCGCGCAAACTCCCGTAACAACGGCAATCTGCGGAACAACGCCCGAAACAGCCGCGGAAGCCTTCATAATATCGCCGTAAGCCGCGAGAACCGCCATACCCTCGCTGATTTCTCCGCCCTTCGAGTCGAAGAAGCCGACAACGGGCGCACCCGACTTAGCGGCAAGGTCGTAAATCTTTGCAATTTTGAGAGCCGCGCTCTTGTTAACCGCGCCGCCCTTAACGGAGCTGTCCTGTGCGAAAACGTAAACGGAAGTGCCGTCAACGCTTCCGAAACCTGTAATTACAGAGCTTGCCTCTCCCTCAGCCGACAGAAATTTGTCCAGCTCATTGAACATACCGTCGTCAAAAAACGCCGAAAGACGTTTTCTCGCGTCGCTTTCGGGAATGTTCTTTTCCATCTCGGCGAGTGTCTTTGAAAATGCCATTTTTTCTCCTCCATATAAAATTAAGTAGGCAAAAAACCGCCGTTTTCCGTGATTTTACATTCTCGGAAATCGAAAGAATATTCTTGCCTCAAATTATTCCACATTAATTATACTACATTGTTCTGTAAATAACAAGCTAATTTTTGATTATAAAATATTTTTTCATATTTCATCAAAAACGTCCGTAAATATCGCAGCTTTTTTGGTAATTACTCACAAATCAACCGTGACAACCCTTACAGCCTTTATTGAAAAATTCCGCGATACTGTCCATTTTCGGTTCAGCGCCGAAGAAACCGAGTTTTCTGAGCCGCTCATAGCTTTCGGGCAGTTCAAAGCGCGCCTTATCGATACCGTGAAGCGTCATCAGGTTAAGGATAGCGCGGACAAGCCCGTCCGTGAAAAAATCCTCGCACTCCAGCTCGTCGACAACGAAAACGTCCCCGATAAGCTCGCCTGCGATTTTTCCGAGGACCTCTTCCCCGTCGCGCGCGTTAAATTCGATTTTCTCGGTATTCCTCTTATTCTGCAAAATCTCAACCATATCCTGCCTCACCCGCGCGTTTTGCGGTTCTGCTGCGCTTTCTTGCCGATTTCGGCGCGGAGAATACGCAGCTCGTCCTTTGTGAGGTCGCGCCATTCGCCGGGCTTCAACATTCCGAGTTTTACGCCGCCGATTGCGGTTCTGCGCAGTCTGCCGACGTTAAGACCGAGCGCGTCGCACATTCTTCTGATTTGCCTGTTAAGCCCCTGTTTAATGGTAATCCTGATAACCGTGCGGTCAGGCGCTTCCGAAAGCACCTCGACCGAACAAGGCAGAGTTTTTTCGCCGCCGTCAAGTTCAACCCCCGAAGCAAGCTGCGCTAGCTGGTCCTCGGTAACGGCGCTGTCGATTGTAACGCGGTAGGTTTTCCCGACGTGCTTTGACGGGTGAGTAATATCGTTCGCAAACTGCCCGTCGTTCGTGAAAAGAAGCAGCCCCTCGGAGTTCCTGTCGAGCCGTCCTACCGAAAAAACGCGTTCTTCAACGCCGCAAAGCAGCTCAACCGCGGTTTTTCTGCCCTTTTCATCGGAAGCCGTTGTGACGTAGCCGCGCGGCTTATTGAGCATTATGTAGCGCCTCTGAGCGGGCGCTTCGGATATTTCCTTGCCGTCAACGGTGATGAGGTCGCCGCGCGGGTCGGCTTTGTCGCCTACGGTACACTTTCTTCCGTTGACAAGAACGCGTCCCTCGGCGATATATTCCTCAGCCCTTCTCCGCGAACACAAGCCGCTGTCGGCGATAATTTTCTGTATTCTGATTTTTTCCATAACAATACCTTTTCTTCTACGCATAAATCCCGAAAAATCCTAGGATTTTCTGAATGAAATTCAATTCTTTTTCATCAGCCGCAACGCTTTCATCAGCGTAAAGCGGAACGGATTTCACTCTTTTTTCGCCGAGATAATACTCGATTGAACCGAGCGCATCGCCCTCTTCAACGCTCCCGTAAACCATTCTCGGAAGCAGCACGACGCGCCTCAGCTTCGACCTGTTTTCGGGAGTAAGCGAGATTGTCGCTTTTTCGGCATAAGCGCCGACAGTCTTTCCCGTTCCCGCAACCGAAACTCTCGAAGAACAGCCCGTTTCAAGCGGATAAGCGCTCACTTTCGAGAAACCGTAATCGAGCATATTTATGTGGTCGTTCCAGTCGTTTCCGTCCGCCAAAGTTACCGCGATAAGCGTCACTCCGTCCCTTTCGGCGGCTGAAACCAAACATCTTCTCGCGTTGTCCGTAAAGCCTGTTTTAACGCCGATTGCGCCCTCGTATTTCGCGAGCATTTTGTTGGAGTTATAGAGCGTTCTCGGATAGGGAGGATTTCCGTATTCAAGCTGTTTCGAGCGGCAGGAAACAATCTCCCTGAACAGCTCGTTTTTCATCGCGTAAGCCGCAAGCAGCGCGAGGTCGCGCGCGGTGGTGTAGTGACCGTTCGCGTCAAGTCCCGACGGCGTTACGAAATGCGTGTTTTTAAGCCCCAGCGCCGCCGCTTTATCGTTCATAAGCGCGACAAAAGCCGGTATACTCCCCGAAACCGAAACAGCGGCGGCGTTCGCCGCGTCGTTGCCCGACGGCAGAAGTATTCCATAGAGCAAATCGCGCCGCGAAACCCTGTCGCCCTTTCGCAGACCCATAGACGTCCCCTCGACCATAATCGCGAACTCGTCCACGGTAAATTCCCTGTCAAGCTCTCCTGCCTCAATCGTGAGGATTGCGGTCATAATTTTGGTTGTGGAAGCCATTGCGCGCTGTTCGTCGGCATTTTCCGCGAACAGAACCTCTCCCGTTTCCGCTTCAATAAGACAAGAGCTGACGGCGGAAGTGGAAACCGCCCCCGCGCTTGTTTCAAGCGCAGTAAGCAGCATAACCGCAGCAAGCAGAGCCGAAATAATCTTTTTCATATGCAAACACACTCCGTTAAATTTCTTCACGGATATGTTTGCCGAAAATCGGAAAAATATACCTTATGCTTTACCGCATAATTATTGTCGTACAAACGCGCAAGCCAAAAATTGCGCGGTTATGCCATTATTACGGCTTTTCCTCGGAGATTTTTTCTTCGGCGGGAGTTTCTTCCGCGTTCTCGGCAGCCTTTTTCTCAGCCTTAGCCGCCTTTTTATCCGCCATAAAGCCCTTAATCTTGTCAACGATACCGGGAAGCGCCTCGAAAACGCCGTCAAGCGGAGAGCCTTTTGCGCCAAGCTCCATAAGATTAACCGCGCCGTCGGGCTTGATTACGATAAAAGCGACGGGCTTTACGGTAACGCCTGCGCCCGAACCGCCCGCAAACTTCTCCGCCGCCTGAACGGGGAGGTCGCTTCCGCCCGAAGCGAAGCCGAACGATACCTTTGAAACGGGGATAATTGTAACTCCCTCCGCGACAATCGGGTCGCCGATTATTGTTTCAACGTCCACCATTTCGCGGATTTTCTCCATAGATACTCCCATAACGCCTTCAACAGGGTGTGCCATATAAAACAACTCCTTCCAAATAATAAAAGCAATAATTAACGGTAAAAACGGGTTAACCCCGAATTAAACAAGATGTCTGATAGAAGCCCTCGCGCGGTCGTGCGTGAAAAAGTACTTTATCGCTCTGCCGAGGAACGTGAAGAAGAACGCAATTCCCGCAGCAAGAACAAGCTTTATTTCGCAATAGCAGTCGATTTTCGTTTCTTCGCTCGCAAAATCCGCAGTAATATTGATATAGTCGGGCTTCTTCAGCGTGAAAAACGTATCGAGCCAGCCAAGCGCGCTTCCCACGGCGAAATTTGTCGCGCCGAACGAAATCGCGGTCTTAGCCGCGTCCTCGCCGCCGACGCTTATATCAAGCGAAAGATGCGCGATAATCGTCCTTTTGATAATCTTCTTAAGCGGCTTTCCGAGACTGTTCACGGCAAACTTCGCAACTTCGAGAATATCCTCAAGCGCAGGTTTTTTCTTCGGCTTTTTCTCGGTTTCTTCGGAATTTTCGGATTCGGGCTTTTTTTCGGCGGATTTCTTCGCCTTTTTCGGTTTTTTTGGCTTTTTCGGCTTATCCGCAGGTATTTTCACAATCGGGACAAACAGATATTTCACCTTTAAGATGAGGTCGTCTTTATAGTCGAAAATTATCGTCACTTTTCCGAGCGTAAGCAGCAGAATAACGACAAAAATCGCTCCGACAATTATCCAGCCCAAAACCTCACCCCCGATTATTCTTCGGGCTGTTCGCCGCCCTCCGAAAGCATTTCCTCATATTCGTCAAAATCAATCTGGTCGGCGTTTCCGGGAATGGGCGGCAATCCGTCCAGCCCGCTCAGCCCGAAACACCGCAGAAAATTTTCGGTAGTACGATAAGCGATAGGTCTGCCGGGAACATCGTTCAGTCTGCCGTGTTCTTCGAGCAGATTTCGCTCCGTAAGGCTCTTTACAACGCCGCCGCTGTCAACCCCGCGCACCTGGTCGATAAAGCCTCTCGTGACGGGCTGATTATACGCGACAATCGCGAGAACTTCAAGCGCCGCCTGCGTGAGAGGCGCCTGTCTGCGGGTTTCCGCCGCAGCCTTTATATAACGTGCAAAACGCGCTCTTGTCATCATTTGATAAGAAGTGCCGAACTTTCCTATCTCGAAAGCGCATTCCTGCTCGTTATAACGGTCGTTCAGCCGCTCGATAATGCGCTGCGTTTCGTCCTTATCCATTTCACAGGCAGCCGCGAGCTTTTCAAGCTCAATCGGTTCTCCCGAAGCGAAAAGCACGGCTTCAACAGCCGCCATTCTCTCGCTGAATTTCATAAAAGCACCTGCCTTTTGTCGGTTCTCGGAGCGCTGCTTCCGTTCAGCGAAACGCTCTCTCCGTCCTCCGAAATAACAATTCTTCCCGCTTTTGACAGCTCCAGCACCGCGAGAAAAATCGACACGCGATAAGAGCGCGGTCTGCCGTTGTACAATTCGCCGAGCGTAACTTTTCTGCCCGAAATCAGGCTTTTCAGCACGATTATAACTCCCGTATACACCGTAACATAGCTTTTCGCGACAATCGGCGCAAGCGAGCGCGGTGTTTCGTTCTTGATTTTCGCGCGCTTTGAAACGGCGCCGTAAGCGAACGGAATTTCCTCCGGCTGATGAACGCCGCGATAAGTCGGGTCGATATCCTGTTCAATCGGCGTTCTGACGTAAACCGCGTCGCCAATCCAGCGTTTTTTCAGCCTTTCCGCCATCGTCTTGCAGAGAGCGTACTCGATAAGCGCGCCCTGAAGCTCTTTTTTCATTTTCTCGGCTTCGTCGTGCGGAAGAAGCGCCGCTGATTTTATGAGGACGAGCCTTGCCGCCGCGTCGAGGAATTCCGCCGTAACCTCGATATCCGCCTCTGTCATTCGCTCGAGATACAGCAAAAACTGGTCGAGAAGCACGGTTATTTCGATATCCTGAATATTGAGCTTATGCTTTTGAATAAGCAGGAGCATAAGGTCGAGCGGACCCTCGAACTCAAGCTTTTCCAGCTTAAAATTAAGTTCGGTCATATTTATAAGATAAAGCTTGTCGCAAAGCTGAAAAATTCGATAATTTTCGCCGAAAGCCACGAAATCGGAATACCCGCATAGCCCGATACAAGCAGGATTAGCAGGATAAGATTGATAATCTGCGCGTTTCGTTCAACAAAATAAAGCGCTTTTGCGGGCAAAAAGCTCGAAAGAATGTGATAACCGTCAAACGGCGGAATGGGAATGAGGTTGAACACCGCAAGAAAAGCGTTGAGCGAAGAAACATAGAACACAACCTGGGCAATCTGACATACGGTAAAATTCGCATTATTAATGCCCACAAGCATAAGAACCTTGAATATTATCATAAACAAGAACGACATAATAAGGTTCGAGAGCGGACCCGCCGCCGAAACGATAGCGTTCGCGGTTCTAATCTTCACTTTGGTGCAGCGGCGAAGGTCGACGGGCGTGGGTTTCGCCCAGCCGATGCTGCACACGAACATCAAAATCGTTCCAAGCATATCGATATGAGCGAACGGATTAAGGGTAAGCCTGCCCTGACGCTCGGCTGTATCGTCGCCGAGAGCTTTCGCCGCAAAAGCGTGCGCGCATTCGTGAACGGGAATACAGATAAAAATAAACGCCAGAACGCCGAAAACGGAGTAAATGAACGTTTCAAGCGCTCCCACTCCTCTGAAATAATCGACAAGATAAAATAAAGGACCTTTCAAAATTGCCTCCAAACACAAAAATCCAAATTGATATACAAGAAATATTATATCATATTTCCGCGCCTTTTGCAAGTGGTTTTGCAAATTATTTCATTGACAAAAAGCGCGGGATATGCTATAATACAATTCAATAAGCAGTATTGACGGAAAGGTGAAATTTAATGAGAATAATGGCGGTTGACTACGGTGACAGCAGAACGGGACTTGCGGTCTGCGACAAGGGCGAAATTCTGGCTTCGCCGCTTGCAACGGTGTTTGAGAAGAATTTTGACAGATGCGCGGAGGAGGTTGCGAAAAAGGCGGCGGAAAACAAAGCGGAAATGCTTGTCGTCGGCGACCCGATAAATATGAACGGAACGCGCGGCGAACGCTCGGAGAAATGCCGTGTTTTCGCGGAGAAGCTGCGCGAGCTTTCGGGACTTGAGGTACAGATGTGGGACGAGCGCTCGACGACGGTTTCCGCAATCGGCATAATGAACGAGAACAACCGCCGCGGTAAAAAGCGCAAAGAAGCGCTTGACGGGGCGGCTGCCGCGATAATTCTCGAAAGTTTTCTTGCGTTTCGCAAAAATCACGCAAATAACGCTTGACAATTTAGCGCTTTTGTGTTACAATAGCCTAAAGCGGTGAAATGCACACGAGAAAAACACTGCAAATTACAGAAAAAAGGAGAAAAACATACTATGTCGATGACGTTTAACAGGAAGCTTCCCATTCCTAAGGAGATAAAAGAAATGTACCCGCTTTCAGACGAGATAAAGGCGGTAAAAGCGGAACGCGACCGCGAAATCGCGGACGTTTTGACGGGAAAATCGAACAAGTTTATTCTGATAATCGGGCCTTGCTCCGCGGATAACGAGGACTCGGTTATGGATTATATCAACAGGCTTGCAAAAGTAAACGAGCAGGTTAAGGACAAGCTTGTGATTATACCGAGAATTTACACGGGAAAACCGCGCACAAACGGAATGGGCTATAAGGGAATGCTGCATCAGCCCGACCCCGCGAAGCCCGAAGATATGCTTGAGGGCATCATCAAAATCCGCGAGCTTCACGCGCGCGCAATAAAGGAATCTCACCTCACCTGCGCGGACGAAATGCTCTACACGGAGAATTACCGCTATCTTTCGGACTTGCTGTCTTACGTTGCGATAGGAGCGCGTTCCGTTGAGGACCAGCAGCACCGTCTTGTCGCTTCGGGAATGGAGTGTCCCGTCGGAATGAAAAACCCCACGAGCGGCACGCTTTCGGTTATGTTCAACTCCATTCAGGCGGCTCAGGCGAAGCACACGTTCATTTACCGCGGCTGGGAGGTCGTTTCGGACGGCAATCCGCTTGCACACGCAATTCTCCGCGGCGCTCAGAACAAGCACGGTCAGACAATCCCGAATTATCATTTCGAGGATTTGAAGCTCTGCGCTGATTTGTACGCGGAAAAGGGGCTTAAAAATCCCGCGATTATCGTTGATACAAACCACTCAAACTCCGGCAAGCAGTATCTTGAGCAGATTAGAATTGCGAAAGAGGTTCTGCACTCGATGCGCCATTCGCCCGACGACGTGGGAAAAATGGTCAAGGGACTGATGATTGAGAGCTATATTGAGGACGGAGCGCAGAAAATCGAAGAAGGAGTTTACGGAAAGTCGATTACCGACCCGTGCCTCGGCTGGGAAAAGAGCGAAAAGCTTATTCTCGATATTGCAAATTCGCTGTAAAAAGCGCTTGACAAAAGCGGATTAATATGTTATAATGCGTATATCTCAATATGAAAAAGCGTTGACGGGAACAGAGTAGTTTTCGGGGAAACCTTTCAGAGAGCCGTTGTTTGGTGTGAAACGGCAGGAAACCGAAGATGAATTACCTCTCGGAGCGGCGGTGCGAACGCGTTTGCAAGTAGTTCCGCACGGGTAAGCCCGTTAAAGCTGTTCAAAGGCGGGTTTTCCCGCAAATTGAGGTGGTACCGCGGATTTTCGCCCTCTTGCTTTAGGCAGGAGGGCGTTTTTGGTTTTAGGCTGTTTTTGTGAATGGAGTACGCTATGAAACCCTTAAAATTCATCTGCTTTTTCCTCGCGGGCGCGATAATCCAGACTGCGTTTTATTTTTTGGGATATTTGGGTTTTTTCGGCGGTTGGGCAGGATTTATAACAGCAGTTTTGTTTTCGGTATTTTCGGGAATAATGCTTGGCTTTGCCGCGCGCGATTTAGCCGTGAAAAAGATGAAAATGCCTCCTTTTCCGCTTGTGATGACATATGTCGCGGGAACAATCGCGGTGATTGCCGCAATCAGGATTTTAACCGAAATTAACCACCCGTATATTCCCACCTACGGCACCGGTCTTGGCAGTCTTTCAAATCTCGACAGGGTAATCGCGCTCGTTATATTATGGTTTATGGCAGTCCCCACGGCTGCTATAAACGCGATAATTCAGGTTATTATAGGCATAAGGAATAAAATAAAAATGAAAAAGGAAAAAAGCCAATGAAATTAGATGGCTTTGGAATTTTTGTCAAGGACATGGCGGTTATGTTTTTGTGAAAGGAGTACGCTATGAAACCC
>DPBR01000019.1:11196-12198 GCA_003516865.1 Oscillospiraceae bacterium | reverse complement strand
ATAGGAACGTTGAAATCAACGCGTACCAGAACGTACTTGCCCTTTACGTTCAAATCCTCTACATTCTTCTTGTTGAGCTTGCTCATAGTTCATATTCCTTTCGTGAGTAAAATTTTACTGTTGACAGTCAACAGAACTCTCACTATATATTGTACATTATTTTCTCGAAATTTTCAAGTATTTTTTGTAAAATATATAGCATTATTTGTAAAAAGCATAAGTCGGCGCCGAAAATAGCGCTGACAAAACAAAATCCCGCCGGAAAGCCGTCGGGACTTTTGGATTTTGAAATTACTGCTTATCTTCGATATACTTAACGATGTCGCCGACAACCTTGATGTTCTCAACCTCGTCCTCAGGGATTTCAATGGAGAACTCGTCCTCGATTGCCATAACAAGGTCAACAACGTCGAGAGAGTCTGCGCCGAGGTCGTCGGTGATTGAAGAACCCTCGGTAATGCTGTCCTTTTCAGCGATATCGAGCTGGTCTGCGATAAGGTCTCTTACTTTTTCAAAAATATCCATTTGTAACCTCCAAATATTTTTCCCGGATTATCCGGAATTGTCAAATACTATTATAAAGCATTGTTATAAAATAATCAATACCAAAACGCCAAAATTTACAGGTAATTTTTACCGAAATTATTCGGTAAACATACCGATTTTTCTAAATTTCTTATAACGGTCGTCGAGAAGCTTCTCCATATCGACCGTTTTAAGCCTTGAAACCGCGTCCACGATATACTCGTAGATGCTGTCGGCGGTTACGGCGGGCTGAAGATGGGCGCCGCCCTCCGGTTCGGGGATTATCTTATCGCAGACGCCGAAACGAACGAGGTCCTCGGCGGTGATTTTGAGGATTTCAGCCGCTTCCTTTTCCTTCGTGGGGTCTTTCCAGAGGATTGAAGCCGCGCTTCTCGGTGAAATAACGCTGTAAATCGCGTTCTGAAGCATTGCAAGCTCGTCGCAGACCGCAAGCGCAAGCGCGCCGCCGCTTCCGCC
>DPBR01000019.1:10157-10983 GCA_003516865.1 Oscillospiraceae bacterium | reverse complement strand
GCAAGCGCGCCGCCGCTTCCGCCCTCGCCGAGAATTACCGTAACAATCGGCGTTTTGAGCGTCATAAACTCGTAGAGATTGCGGGCGATTGCTTCACCCTGACAGCGCTTTTCCGCTTCAACCCCGCAGAACGCGCCGGGAGTATCGACAAGGCAGATTATCGGTCTGTGGAACTTTTCCGCCTGTTTTGCAAGGCGCAGCGCCTTTCGGTAACCCTCCGGGTGCGGCATCGCAAAGTTGGATTTCTTGTTTTCATCAAGCGTTCTGCCCTTAACCTGCGCGAGAACCGTAACGGGAGTATCGCTCAGAAAGCCTATTCCGCCGATAATCGCGCCGTCATCGCCGCACATTCTGTCGCCGTGAAACTCCATAAATCTCGTGAAAAGCGCGGGAATGTAGTCGTTTACAGTGGGGCGGTTCTTGTTATGAATAAGCTCCATACGCTCCCATGTGGTAAGATTATTCATCAGCGCGCCTCCTTCGGAAAGCCGTGAAGCTTCAAGATATTCGAGAGTGTTTTTCTCATCATTCCGCGTTCGACAATCATATCAAGCAAGCCGCTCTCCATCTGAAATTCCGCGGACTGGAAGTCATCGGGAAGTCTTGTGCGGACGGTATTCTGAATAACGCGCCTGCCCGCAAATCCGATAAGCACCTTCGGCTCTGCGATTAGGATATCGCCAAGGCTCGCAAAAGAAGCCTGAACGCCGCCCGTCGTCGGGTCTGTGAGAACGGTTACATAAAGCCCGCCCGCGTCGTTGTGACGTTTAACCGCGCCGGAGGTTTTCGCCATCTGCATAAGCGAGATGATACCCTCCTGCATTCT
>DPBR01000019.1:9621-9955 GCA_003516865.1 Oscillospiraceae bacterium | reverse complement strand
TCCTGCATTCTCGCGCCGCCCGACGCCGTGAACATAATCACCGGGAGTTTTTTTTCGGTCGCGTATTCAAAAGCGCGCGTGATTTTCTCGCCGACAACGCTTCCCATACTCGCCATCATAAAGTGGCTGTCCATAACGCCGAGAACGCATCGATAACCGCGAATTGTGCATTCTCCCGTAACGATAGCCTCTTTCATATTGCACTGCTCGCGCATTTTCGCGACTTTTTCCTCATAATGCGGGAAGCCCACGGGGTTGAGCGAAACGAGATTTTCGTCAAGCTCCCTGAAGCTGCCGCCGTCAACGGTGAGGTCAAGCCGCTCCTGCCACGTCA
>DPBR01000019.1:0-9432 GCA_003516865.1 Oscillospiraceae bacterium | reverse complement strand
CAAGCCGCTCCTGCCACGTCAGACGCGCGTGATAGCCGCATTTCGGGCAGACCTTCATCGCGTTCACAAATTCATCGTTGTAGAGAACTCCGCCGCAGCGCGGGCATTTGAACAGCAGTCCCTGCGGGATTTCAACGTCCTTCGCCGCCTGCGCGGAAGAATGATTATCGTCGGTGAAGCGCGCCTTGACGACCTTGAACATATCTTCAATATTCATCGGCGATTAATCCTCCATAACGTTTTTTCGGTTAAGATAACCGTTGTCGAACTCACCGCGCACAAAATTCTCGTCGCGGAGCAGTCTGAGCTGAAAATCAATATTCGTTTCAACGCCGCCGATAATGAACTCGGCGAGCGCAACGCGCATTTTCGCGATAGCCTCGTCCCTGTCGCCGCCCTTTACAATAAGCTTTGCAATCATACTGTCGTAATACGGCGGAATTGTGTAGCCCGCGTAAACCGCGCTGTCAATCCTGACGTTGAAGCCGCCGGGCGAGTGAAGCGAATTTATCGTTCCGGGGCAGGGACGGAAGTTGTGGAGCGGGTCCTCGGCGTTAATTCTGCACTCGATAGCGTGCCCCGTGACTTTAACGTCGTTCTGCGAGAACCAAAGCCGTTCTCCCGCGGCAATTCTTATCTGCGCTTTAACGAGGTCGATACCCGTGACAAACTCGGTTACGGGGTGTTCAACCTGAATACGCGTGTTCATTTCCATAAAATAGAAGTTCTTATCCTTATCGACAAGGAATTCTATCGTACCCGCGTTCCGATAACCGCAGGCTTTCGCCGCGCTCACCGCCGCGCTTCCCATTCTCCCGCGAAGCTCCTCGGTCATAATGGGGCTGGGACTTTCTTCGAGAACCTTCTGGTTTCTTCTCTGAAGCGAACAATCGCGCTCGCCGAGATGAACGACGTTCCCATAGTTGTCCGCGAGAAGCTGGAACTCTATATGGCGCGGATTTACGAGGAATTTCTCGATATAAATATCGCCGTTTCCGAAATAATCGAGCGCTTCCTTGCTTGCGGAGAGATAGTTGCTCTCAAGCTCGCTTTCCGTGTTTACAAGACGTATACCTCGTCCGCCGCCGCCCGCCGAAGCTTTCAGCATAACGGGATAACCGATTTCGCGGCAAACCTCGTAGGCGCGCTCAAGCGACGGCACAACGCCGTCCGAGCCGGGAATAACCGGAACTCCCGCATTTTTCATCGTCTGCTTTGCGCTCGCCTTGTCGCCCATAGCGTCCATAACGTCGCCGGTGGGACCAATAAAAGCAATTCCGCATTTCTCGCAAAGTCTTGCGAAATCCGCGTTCTCCGAAAGGAACCCGAATCCGGGGTGAATTGCCTCGGCGTGGGTAATTTCGCAGGCGGCGATAATCGCCTTTGTATTGAGATAGCTGTCCTTCGAGGGCGCGGGACCGATGCACACTGCTTCGTCTGCAATCTGCGCGTGAAGCGCGGACTTGTCCGCCTCGGAATAGACCGCAACGGTCTTAATTCCAAGTTCTCTGCACGCTCTCATTATGCGAATCGCAATTTCACCGCGGTTTGCGATAAGTATTTTATTAAACATTCCGTCAGCTCCAAATTATTCACTTTTCGGCTCGGCAACCGCAAAAGAAATCTCCGCAGTCACAACCTTCTTGCCGTTAACCTTTGCAACGGCTTTTCCGAAGCCGATAGGACCTCTCTGCTCGGTCATTTCGACAAAAAGTTCGAGAGTATCGCCGGGAAGCACCTGTCCTCTAAAGCGCGCCTTGTCGATACCGGCAAAAAACGCGATTTTTCCCTTATTTTCGGGAAGCGAAAGCGCGCAAACCGCTCCCGCCTGTGCAAGCATTTCAATCATCAGCACTCCGGGAGTTACGGGCTGAGCGGGAAAATGCCCCTTAAACCAGTATTCATCGGGCTTGAGGTACTTTTTCGCGGTAACGCGCACTCCGGGTTCAAGCTCCGTAACCTCGTCGATAAGCAAAAACGGGTCGCGGTGAGGGATAATTTCCTTTATTTGCTCAAGATTTAACGTCATATTCTCTCCTTATTCTATTCTCATAAGCTTCTGCCCGAATTCAACGGACTCGCCGTTGTCAACGTAAATTTCCGCGACTTTGCCCGAAAACTCGCTGTTAATCTCGTTCATCAGCTTCATACTCTCGATAATGCACACAACGTCGCCCGCGTTTACGCTGTCGCCAACCTTGACGAAAGCGGGCTTTTCGGGAGAAGGAGAAGAATAGAACGTTCCTACAATCGGAGAAGTGATAATCCTGCCCGAAACCGCTTCGGGCTTTGCCGCGGGAACGCTCTCAGCGGGCGCCGCCTGCGGGATTGCCATGGGAGGCACGGGCGGCAGAATACCGCCTATCGGGCGATTTTCACCCTCGATTGTAATATCAATCTGCTCTGTGCTTATTTTGATTTTGGAGAGTTTGTTCTCCCTGACGATTTTCGCAAGCGCCTCAACGCACTCAACAGAATCCTCGATGGGGGTAAAATCCTTTTCCTTAGTACTCATTTATAATCCTCCGTAATATCAGTCGTCAACCGGCACAAGGCAGATACAGCCGTTGTGTCCGCCAAATCCGAGCGAGTTGCTCAGAGCCGCAGTAACCTTCATTTCGCGCGTTCCCTCCGTGACGTAATCGAGGTCGCATTCGGGGTCGGGCGTTTTGTAGCCGAGGGTGCGGTGAACCATTTCGTTCTTGACGGAAAGCGCCGTGACAATAGCCTCAACGCCGCCCGCCGCGCCGAGAAGATGTCCCGTCATCGACTTTGTGGAATTTACCGCGATATTCTTTGCGTGTTCGCCGAAAGCGGCTTTGATAGCCTTGGTTTCGGTTATATCGTTCATATGAGTTGAAGTTCCGTGAGCGTTGATATAATTCACCTGCTCAAAGGGTATCCCCGCTTCTTCAACGGCGAGCTTCATCGCCATTGCGCCACCCGCGCCGTCGGGGTCGGGACTGGTTTCGTGGTAAGCGTCGCAGGTTGAGCCGTAGCCCTTGATTTCCGCATAGATTTTCGCGCCGCGCGCCTTTGCGTGCTCGTATTCCTCAAGAACGACAATTCCGCAGCCGTCGCCGAGAACAAATCCGCTTCTCTCCGCGTCAAACGGGATTGAAGCCCTGTCAACGTCCTGAGAGCGCGTGATTGCCTTCATATTGTTGAACGAAGCGAAACAGAAGCCGATATCCGAGTGTTCCGTGCCGCCCGCGACCGCCGCGTCGAGATAGCCGTGCTTAATCATTCTGAACGCCTCGCCTATCGACTGCGTACCCGAAGCGCAGGCTGTTGTAACGCAGAAATTCGAGCCTTTGAAGCCGTATCTGATAGCGACCATTCCCGCCGCCATATTGCCAATCATCTTTGTAATCGTGAACACGGAAACGCGCTTGCTGCCTTTTTCGCGATAATTGTACATTTCCTCGTATGTTGTTTCAATACCGCCGATTCCGCTTCCGATAACGCAGCCGACTCTGAACGGGTCGATATCCTTGAAATCCGTTCCCGCGTCTTTGAGAGCCTGTTCGGTGCAGTAAATCGCGTACTGCGAAATCACGTCGCTTCTGCGGACTTCCTTTTTGTCGATAACGCAGGTCGGGTCGAAATTCTTGACTTTTGCGACAACGTTCAGGTTATCGGGTTCCTGGTCGGGAAACCAAGGCGCAAGCTCGAAGCCGTGCTTGCCCTCGAGAAGGCTTTTCCACAGTTCTTCGGGCGAATTTCCGCAGGGCGTGAGGCAGCCAAGTCCCGTAATTACAACTCTTTTATCCATAAATCCTCCGTTACATACTCAGTCCGCCGCTGATTTCGATGATTTGTCCGGTAACATAGGACGACTGCTCGCCGCAGAGGAACGCGACAACGTTCGCAACCTCGTCCGCCGTGCCATAGCGCTTCATCGCAATCTGCGCGAGAATGGCGTTTTTCTGCTCGTCCGTGAGCTTATCTGTCATCGGAGTGCTGATAAATCCGGGCGCGACCGCGTTTACTCTGATGCCGCGGGAACCGAGTTCTTTCGCAGAAGTTTTCGTCATCGCGATAACGGCGCCCTTTGACGCGGAATAATTCATCTGACCGGGATTTCCGTAAAGACCCGCGACGGAAGCGAGATTTACGATGCTTCCGCTTTTCTGGCGAAGCATAACCGCGCCGACAAGCTTTGTCATATTGAACACGGATTTCTGGTTTATCCTGATAACGTCGTCATAGGTTTCCTCGCTCATTCTAAGAAGCAGACCGTCGCGCGTAATTCCCGCGTTGTTTACGAGAACGTCGATTGTGCCGAATTCTTCCTTGATTTTCTTCACCATTTCCTCGCACTGTGCGTAATCCGAAACATCGCACGCATAAACGCTCGCTTTAACGCCAAGCGCGCGGCATTCTTCCGCCGACTGCTCTCCCGCCTGCTCCGAAAGCTCGTTGATTACGATATTATATCCGTCCTTTGCAAGGCGCTTTGCGATAGCCGCGCCTATGCCCCTTCCCGAACCTGTGATAACAGCTGTTTTGCTCATAATAATTCCCTTCTATATTATAAATAGTTTATATGTCCATAATAACCGAGCCATAGGTAAGCCCCGCGCCGAATCCTACAAGACAAAGCTTCGTTCCGCTCTTGATTTTTCCCGCGCGGTTAAGCTCGTCAAGCGCCACGGGAATGCACGCGCTCGAAACGTTGCCCATATATTCGATATTCGTGTAGACGCGTTCGGACGGTATACCGAGAAGCTCGGTTGCCTTTGCGATAATCCTGAGATTTGCCTGATGCGGGATAACCACGTCAAGCTCGTCCGGCGAAATCCCGAAGTCCTTTGCAACTGTCGTAACCGCGTCAGCCATAGCGTTTACGGCGAATTTATAGACCGCTTTTCCGTCCTGAACGAGGAAATTCTTCTTTGCGAACGTATCGAAGCGGTTGTTGAAAAAATCGGCGCCGTTCTTGTAAAACGGGCAGTTGCTCTCATAGTGAACCTTGCAGTAGAGCGCCTCGAATTCGTCGCCCTCCGCCCCCATAAACGAAGCGAAGCGCTTTTCGCTCTTTCTGAGAACAACGGCGCCAGCGGCGTCCCCGAAAAGGATACAGGAAGCGCGGTCTGTGTAATCGGTCTGAGAAGAAAGCTTTTCGCTCGAAACGATAAGAACGGTCTTGTCCTTGCCGTTTTCGAGGAACTTGTGTGCGATATCAACGGCGGTGATAAATCCCGTGCAAGCGCTGTTTACATCGAAGCAGGAAGCGTTCTTCGCGCCGATTTTCTTCTGAATAAGACAGGACATCGCGGGATAGAAGAAGTCCGGCGTGCAGGTCGTAACTATAAGCAAATCAATTTCTTCGGGGGAAATTCCCGCGTTTTCAACGGCGTTTTTCGCCGCCCTCACGCCCATTTCATAGTTCGGCATATCAACGGCGATATGGCGCTGCTTAATTCCCGTGCGGGTCGTAATCCATTCGTCCGAGGTATCGAGAAATTCCGTAAATTTTTCGTTATCCGCGGTAAATTCGGGAAAATAGCTTCCCGTTCCAACAATTTCTATTCCGCTCATATAAAAACTCCTTGATTTTAGTCGAAAAATAATGTATAATAATTTCGCAGGCACAAAATAACAATTCAATATTATTTTACCCTATTTTGTGTAATTTGTCAAGTGGTATGAGAAAAATAAACGGCGCAAAGCCGAGGAAAGGACACAATAAAAGTATGAAGAAAGCGTTTTTATTTTCGGGACAAGGCTCTCAGTATCAGGGAATGGGAATTGAGCTTGCGGAGAAATTCACACCTGCGAAGGAAATTCTGGAATGCGGCTCGGATATAATGGGATTTGACCTGAAAGACAAGCTTGCGAACGCCTCCGCCGAGGAACTCGCGCAGACGCGCCTTTCGCAGCCCGCGATATTCACAGCGTCGCTTATTGCGCTTTGCGCGGCGCGTGAAAACGGGCTTGACTGCGACGCGGTTGCGGGACACTCTCTCGGAGAATACGCGGCGATGTATGCAAGCGGAATGTTGTCGCTTGAGGACGCATACAAGGCGATTAAGCTGAGAAGCGAGGCTATGGCTAAAGCCGCCGAGAACTCAAAGGGCGCAATGGCGGCGATTATCGGCTGCACAAACGAGGAAATAGACAGCGTTTGCGAAAGCGTAAACGGCTTTGCCGCGCCCGCGAACTACAATTCTCCCGTTCAGACGGTTATCGCGGGCGAACAGGCTGCGATTGACGAAGCAATCGCAAAGTTCACGGAAATGGGCAAGCGTTCGGTTAAACTCGCGGTTTCGGCGGCGTTCCACACGAAGATGATGAAAAGCGCGGCGGACGAATTCAAGGCGGCAGTAAAGGATTTCACGTTCAGCGCGCCGAAATGCGATTTTTACGCAAATCTTTACGGCAAAAAGCTGAGGGATTTCTCGGATATGCCGAGTTATCTCGCGGCGCACATCTGCTCGCCCGTTAAGTTCACGGACGAGCTTAACGCGATGCAGAACGACGGAATCGAAGCGTTTATCGAGCTTGGTCCGAACAAGGTTCTGACGGGACTTGTAAGAAAGACGCTCAAGGGCGTTATCTTCACGAATATCGAGAACGCGGAGTCGCTTGAAAAAGCGCTTGCCGCCGTTAAAGGAGCGTAATCCGATGGAAAAATACTGCATTATCGGTCATCCGCTCGGTCACTCGCTCTCGCCGCAAATTCACACGCGGCTGTTCGCGCTGTCGGGAAAGCCCGCTGAATATCAGCTTCACGATATTTCGCCCGAAGAGCTTCCCAAAAAATACGCTTTTCTTGACGAATTTGCGGGAATTAACGTCACGATACCGCATAAAGTTGCGATAATCGACTATTGCAGCAGGCTTTCCGAGGGCGCTGCGCGTTATTCATCGGTAAACTGCGTCAAAGGCGGCGAAAAGCTCGGCTGCAACACGGACGTAATCGGCTTCACAAAGTCGATTGAGATGCTCGGCGCAACTCTCGCTTCAAAGGTTACGGTAATCGGCTGCGGCGGCGTCGGGAGAATGATTTGCATTGAAGCGGCGCTTGAGGGCGCGGAGCTTACGATTGCGGCGCTTGAACGCGATATTCAGCTCGCGGAAAAGGTTGCAGAGGAGATAAACGAGCAGAAGCCCGGCGCTTCGGTTAAAATCACGGCAATCGAAAACGGCTGCCTCGACAAATCGAACGGCGGCGATTTGCTGATAAACTCGTGTCCCGTGGGAATGTTCCCAAAGAGCGACAAAATGCCCTGCACCGAAGAAGTCGTCGGGAAATTCGAGTATGTTTTCGACGTTGTGTACAACCCTAAAGAAACGCTTCTCGTGAAAACGGCGCGCGAAAAGGGCAAAAAAAGTCTGAACGGAATGGCGATGCTTGTTTTGCAGGCGGTTGCGGCTCACGAAATCTGGTACGGCGCGAAATTCAATAAGAGCGATATCGATAAAATCATTACCGATATGGAGAATTTAGTATGAGCGTGTATTTATGCGGGTTTATGGGCTGCGGAAAGAGCCACATCGGGAGAATGACTGCGAAGCTGCTCGGAATGAAGTTCATCGACCTTGACAGATATATTGTGAACGCACAGGGGCTGACTATTCCCGAAATATTCGACAAATTCGGCGAACCGCACTTCCGCGTTCTCGAAGCGAAGTATATACGGGAGCTTGCGGAAGGGTGCGTTGTGGCGACTGGCGGCGGCGCGCTGATTAACGATGAAACGGCGAAATATGCGCGTGAAAACGGCGTTTCGGTGTATATAAACACGGATTTTGAGCTGTGTTATCGGCGGATTAGCGGCGACAAAAACCGCCCGCTTGTGGTGAAAAACACGAAAGAGCAGCTCCGCGAGCTTTACGAAACGCGCGCCGTGATTTACAAGCGCAACAGCACTTTTATGGTAAACGGAAACGCCCGCGACAGGATAATCGCGGACGAAATCGCAAAGCTTGTCCGGTATGCAAGCGCGAAATAACAAAAAACGGGGCTTTTCAGTCCCGTTTTAGCTTATTTTTTATTAAAACGCTTCGCCGTCTGCAAATCGTCGTCGAAGAGGTAAAGCCGATACCCGTCAATGCGGATAAACCGCTTTTCGCCGTCTGCCGTTATCGCGGGAAAAAGGTCTTTCTGCGGCGAATTATACCGCTCCACAAGGCAGGTTTGCTCAAATTCCTCGCAATAATCGCCTTTTTTCACGATAATGCCGCCGTCTGCGGTAAATTCAAGCGCAAACGCGTTTTCGCCGTCCCAAACGACATCGCTCATCGCGTCGTCTGTCGTGCATTGCTCTGCCTTTGTCCCCGAAGCGGGAAGCTCCGCGCTTGAGTAATAATTATCGCTTCCGACTTCATTGAAAATCATCGAATTTGAAACGGCAATGCCGTCCCCAAGGTCTTCAGTCTCGTCGTTTGCGGCAAAATCCTGCGAAAACATCTTTGACGAAGAAGCCGCGTTAACAGCCGAAGAACCGCCCGAAAATCCGCTCGTTCTGAAAATGAAAACGCACGCAATCGCCGCGCAGACAGCCGCCCCCGAAACCGCCGTTCCGATGAAAACAGGGTTTTTTCGCTTGGGTTTTGCGGGCTTTTCGGATAAGCGCATTACTCCGTAATTATCAGACGTATCCCCGCCCGCGGACTTTTCCGCAATCCTGCTCATAACCGCCCGTTCAATCCTCTGCGAGGCTTTGTCGTCGGGAGAAATCTCATTCATCGCCGCTTTGTATTCTTCGCTGAATTTCATAGCAATTTCTCCTTTCAATCAAATTCAAGACCGCCAAGCGCGGATTTCAGCTTTTCGCGCGCCCTCAAAAGACGCGATTTCACGGTATTTTCGCCCGAACGCGTTGCCGCGGCAATCTGTGAGATAGTCATATCCTCGAAGTAAAACAAATAAATCACCGTGCGGTATTTCGGTGAAAGCTCCATAACCGCTTTCAGCACCTCTCGGCGCGTTTCGGCGCGGAGAGCGGCTTCACCTGTGATATCGCCCGAGGAAAGCTCGCTTTCGGGAAGATTTTCGAGATAATCGCTCTGCGAAATATGCTTTGCGTGGGCGCTTGTAGCGTAGGAATTTGCGCGGTTAACGGCGCATCTGATAAGAAAAGCCTTGCGGTGTTCCTCGGAATTGAAGGTCTTATCAGCCTTAAAATAGCGCACAAAAACGTCCTGCGCGGCGTCCTCCGCGTCAGACGCGTTTCCGAGCCGCGTGAAAGCTATTCGGTAAACCATCGGCAGATAATGCCGCATAACATCGTCGAAGCTTTCCGATGTTTTCAGAGATAATTCCATAGCAAACCCCGATTTACTTATAATACCCGACAGCGCGGAAAAAAGTTGCATAATCGCGCGATTTTTTTAGGGCTACACCGCATAATTATTATCGTTTAATCGCGCCGAGGTTTTTTCGTCAGAATAAACAAAACGACCGCAGGAATACTGTATGTA
>DPBR01000021.1:1392-50461 GCA_003516865.1 Oscillospiraceae bacterium | reverse complement strand
TTGTGCGGTGTTGCCTTAATATATTCACAAAGCAACAGTCTGTTGCTTGATTTATTTGCTTTGAGGTGTTATAATAAAACGGAGGTGAAAAATAATGGAAACAAAAAATATTATACTTGAATTGCGGACGAAAAAAGGAATGTCGCAGGACGAACTTGCCGAGAAAGTTTTCGTGACGAGGCAGGCTGTTTCGCGCTGGGAAACAGGTAAAACCATTCCCGATACGGAAACTCTGAAGCTGCTCTCAAAGCTGTTTGACGTGTCAATCAACACGCTTCTCGGCTCGCCCAGAAAGCTGATATGTCAGTGCTGCGGTATGCCGCTTGAGGACGAATCGACAAGCAAAGAGCCGGACGGCGCGTTTAACGAGGACTACTGCAAGTGGTGCTATACGGACGGAAAGTTTACTTACACAAGCCTTGAAGCGCTCACGGACTTCCTGGTTGAGCATATGTCGAACGAGCAATTTCCGCCCGAACAGGCGAGAGCGTACTTTGAAGCGCAGCTTCCCCGGCTTAAACACCGGAAAAAATCATAATTGCCATACTAAGGAGCGGGAAACCGCTCTTTTTTTTGTGATAATGCACAAATGTGAGATTAAACGTGCCTGAGAAAATAGTAAAAAATATTCTTGAAAAAAGGAAAATGCCGTGATATAATTAGTGTGTATAAATACAGGGCGACGCCGCCCGCGAAAAAGAACGGGAGAATGACGATGAGTACGGAAAAGAAGAAGCAAACGCCGATTGAAAAGCTCGCTGCGCTTATTGTTGACAAGCGAAAGGCTTTTTATCTGTTCTACATCATAGCGGGAATTTTCTGCGCGGTTTCGATGAACTGGACAAAGGTGAATAACGACATCACAAGCTATCTTCCCGACAGTTCGGAAACGCGCGTGGGACTTGACCTGATGAACGAGCAGTTCATAACGTATGGTTCCGGAAGCATAATGCTGGAGAATATCACCTTTGAAAAGGCGCAGGAGGTTGCGTCCGAGCTGGAGAAAATCGATGGTGTAACTACTGTCAAGGTGGAGGATAACAGCGACAGCTATAAAAACGGCTCTGCGCTGCTTTCGGTAACGTTTGACGGCGAGGAGAGCGACGAGATATCGAAAAAGGCGATGAATGAAATCAAGGAAAGGCTTGAGCCTTACGACGAGTACATAAACAGCGCCGTCGGAAACAGTTCGTCCGAAACGATTGCGGCGGAAATGCAGGTTGTAATCGTGATTGTGCTTGTGATAATCATTGCCGTTTTGTTTTTTACATCTCATACATATATGGAAATACCCGTTCTTCTGATGACGTTCGGAATGGCGGCGCTGCTGAATATGGGAACAAACTTCATATTCGGTGAAATTTCGTTTGTATCAAACTCAATCGCGGTCGTTCTTCAGCTTGCGCTTGCAATAGACTATGCGATAATCCTCTGCAACCGCTATACCGAGGAACGCGCGACCATGGACGCCCGCGACGCTGTTGTGACGGCGCTCAGCAAGGCAATTCCGGAGATTTCGTCAAGCTGCCTTACAACGCTTTCGGGTATGGTTGCGATGATGCTTATGCAGTTCAAGCTGGGCTTTGACCTCGGAATTGTGCTCTGCAAGGCTATTTTCTTCAGTATTTTCGTTGTTTTCACGCTTATGCCGGGACTTCTGATGTCGTTTTCGCCGCTTATCGATAAAACGCATCACAGAAACTTTGTCCCGAACATAACGGCGGTCGGAAAGTTTGACGTAAAGACGAAATATGTGATACCGCCGCTGTTTGCGGTAGTGCTTGTCGCGGGATTTATCCTGTCGAATCAGACGAATTACGTTTACGGTTATTCGACGCTCTCGACTTACACAAAAAACACCGCGCAGATTGCCGAGGAGCGGATTGACGAAGAATTTGGCTCGAACAATCTTGTCGTGGTAATGGTTCCCGCGGGCAATTACGACAAGGAGCACAAGCTGCTTGAACGAATGGAGAAAATGCCGCAGGTTGATTCCGCAATGGGACTTGCGAATATTGAGGCGATGGACGGCTATGTGCTGACGGACGCGCTTACGCCAAGACAATTCGCCGAGCTTACGGATATGGATATCGAGGTTGTTCGGCTCGCTTACGCCGCCTACGCCGCAGACAAGGAGGATTACGGTCAGATTGTCGGCTCTGTGACGGGTTCCGCGATTACCAACTATTCCGTCCCGCTCATTGATATGTTCACGTTTATTTACAACGAAAAGGAAGCGGGCTATGTAACGCTTGACGATGAGCTTAACGATAAGATTGACGACCTCCACAAGCAGCTTGAGGACGCGAAAAAGCAGCTCGGAACGGAGGAATACAGCAGAATGCTGCTCTACACGAACGTTCCCGAGGAAGGCGCGCAGACGTTTGAGTTTCTTGACGAACTTCACGAAGTAGTTAGGGAATATTATCCCGAAGGCAGTTATATTGTCGGCGATTCAACCTCGGATTACGACCTCTCGAACGTATTTTCAACGGATAACCTTATGGTAAGCATACTGTCGTTCCTGTTCGTACTTGTAATACTTGTATTTACGTTCAAATCTGCGGGTTTGCCGGTGCTTTTGCTTGCGATAATTCAGGGCGCCGTTTGGATAAACTTCTCCGTACCCGTTGTAACGCACACAAACATCTTTTTCCTGAGCTATCTTATCGTAAGCTCAATTCAGATGGGCGCGAACATCGACTACGCGATAGTAATTTCAAGCCGCTACACGGAACTCAAGAAAACCATGTCGATTAAGGACGCGATGATTGAAACGCTTAATCAGGCGTTCCCGACAATTATAACTTCCGGCGCAATTCTTGCGATTGCGGGCTTGCTTATAGGCTTTTTGTCGTCTGACGTTGCGATTTCGTCCGTCGGAATTTGCCTTGGACGCGGAACGCTGATTTCGATATTCCTTGTAATGTTCGTTTTGCCGCAGATTTTGCTTCTCGGCGACACGATTATCGAGAAAACGTCCTTTACGCTCAAGCACAGGGAACTTATTCAGAAACGTTCGGGCAATATGCGGGTTAACGGCAGGGTTCGCGGATATGTCTGCGGTATAGTTGACGCGAATATTTCGGGCGTAATCCACGGTGAAATAAGCGCTCAGCTTGATTCCGACGGCGCCGATGAAGCGAAAGACAAAGCCGAGGCTGCCTGTGCGGCTGTAGGTGAAAATGCGGAAGGAACGGAGGGTTAACGCCATGAAAATAACGAAAAAAATCATCTCCGTTTTTGCTGCGGCGGCGCTTGCGGCTACAATTCCCGTGCAGACTTTTGCGGTAACGTCATCGCAGGCGAGTTCCGCAAGCCGCACGCTCACGATAACGGACGAGGAGGGTTTTGCGGAATTTGCAAAGGCTTGCCGTATCGACTCGTACAGCGAGGGGCTTTATGTAACGCTCGGCGCGGATATTACGCTTTCGGGCGAATATACGCCGATTTCGGTGTTCGGCGGCACTTTTGACGGAAACGGACGCACAATCTCCGGCGTTGATATCACGGAAAGCGGCTCGTATAGCGGACTTTTCCGGTATATTTCGCGCGGCGGTCTTGTGAAGAATTTGACGGTTAAGGGCAATATTTCTCCTTCGGGAAGCGCCGAAAATGTCGGCGGTATCGCGGGAAGCAACGCGGGCAGCATAACCGCGTGCAGTTTCGAGGGAACGGTTAATGGAGAAACGAACGTCGGCGGAATTGTCGGAATAAACGAGAAAAGCGGTCTTGTCGCGAACAGCAGCGTTTTCGGAGCGATGAGCGGTTCTCACGCGGTCGGCGGCATTTCGGGAACGAACTCCGGTACAATCCTCAACAGCAAGAGCAGAATGAGCGTAAATACCACGGCAACCGAGGCTAAGCTCTCAATCAAGGATATCGATTGGGACAGCCTTATGTCGTCTGAAGAACCGTCCTCGATGACGGACGTAGGCGGAATTGCGGGTTATTCGGACGGGATTGTGCGGGGCTGCGAGAATTACGGCACTGTCGGTTATCCGCATATCGGCTATAATATCGGCGGAATTATCGGCAGACAGTGCGGTTTTGTCGCGGTTTGCGCTAACAGCGGCGAGATTTTCGGGCGAAAGGACGTCGGCGGAATTGTCGGACAAATGGAGCCGTACCGCAGCATTGACTTTGATAAAGACAGCGTTGATAAGCTGCTTGACGAGCTTGACGTTCTGAGCGGACTTGTCGATAATCTCATAAACGACGCGGAAAACGCAGGAAAAGACGTTGATAATAAGGTTCAGAACCTGACTTGGCAGATGGAAAAACTGCGAAAATCCGCAGACGATATCTCCGACAGGACAGAAGAGCTGTATAACGGCTGGACGAGCGGCATAAACGAGATTTCTTCGCGCGTTGACGAGGCGCTTGACGGCGTAACGCCCGCGCTGGAGGGCTTCCGCGACGGACTCGACCTGCTGAGTAGGTTCAGCGAGGCGCTCGGAAAGACGTTTGACGGGATAGACGCTTCGTCCGATGATATCAAAAACGCGATTAATTCGGGCAAAGAGGGTCTTGATATAGTTGACGGCGCTGTGAAAAAGATATCGTCTGCGCTTGACGACATAGCGGAAGCCGCCGATGAAATCGCCGAGGGCATGGGCGATACCGACCGTATTCAGGCTGCCGTAAAGAGCGTAATAAAGTCGCTTGACAGCATAAACGGCGAGGTTAAAAACATCTCGGACGCGTTCACGAAAATAGGAGAAGCCTGCGACAAGCTGAAAGATTTTGTTGAGGGCGAGGATTTCGATAATCTTTCGGACGGCTTGATAAAACTCGGCGAGAGTATGCAGGAGGTTACGAGCGCGCTTAGCAAGATGAGCGACGCGCTCCGGAAGATATCGGGAGCGATTGACGCGGACGAGCTTCAGCAAGGGCTTGACGAATACGCGGCGGCTTCGGAGGAACTCGGAAAGGCTGCCGAGCACGCAGCCGCGGCGCTGAAAGAGGCTTCGGCGACAATCCCCGATAACAATAAGGTGAAAGAGGAACTAGGCGCCGCTTCGGATAATATTCAGGCTGCGGGCGAACACGTTTCCGCTGCCGCCGACCATATCAGCAAGGCGGTTGACGCGGCGCAGCTGAATGAGGGTCTTAAAGAAATGGAGACCGCCGCAGGCGAGCTGAGCAAGGCTCTCGGCGAGGCGGAAACCGCGATTAAGGAGATAACCGACGCGCTGAAAAATATCAACAGTTCGGAAGTGCCGAAAGAGGTTTATGATGAAATTTCCGCACAGCTTGAGATTATCAACAAGTCAATCGCGAGTATTTCTGCTTCCGCCGATGATATAAACAAGGCGCTTGACGAGATAAACTCGCAGATTGACGCGGGAAAGCTGAAAGACGGTGTTGAGTCGATTGCGGACGCTGCCAAGGAGCTTTCGGACGCTGCGGATATCATTTCTTCCGCGAACGAAAGCTTCGATAAGGCGGCAGACAGTTTGAGCGCGGCTGTCGACAAGCTGAGCGAGTCCTCAAAAGCGGCTTCTGAAGCCACGGAGTATCTCACAAAGGCTTGCGATGTGTTCTCGGACGCGTTCGACAAGCTTTCGCAGACAACGAAAAATCTCGGAGATAAGCCGAAAGTTGAGTTTCCTGCGGCTGACGAGGATTTTACAGCCGCTGTGAACGGCTTCTCGAACAATTTTGCGGGGATTACAAACGCGATTTCTTCGATAAGCAATACCGCCGAGTCCGAGAGCGAGGTTTTGCTTGAGGATTTGCGGAAGATTAACGATGAGTTCGGGAAGATAACCGATATCCTGCGCGAACTTAAGGACAAAACGCTGAATACCGATGAAAAGGACGGCATAACAACCGACGTTTCCGAGGACAATTCAAGCAGCAGACAGGGAAAAGCGTATTCCTGCACGAACAGCGGCGGGGTACAGGGCGACGTTAATGTAGGCGGAATAACAGGCTCGATGGCGATTGATTTTGACTTTGACCCGGAGGACGATATAACTTCCGAGGGTGAGCGTTCGTACAGCTTTTCCTATAATGTCCGCGATATAATCGAAAACTGCACGAATACCGGCGAAATCACGGCGAAAAAGAACTATTGCGGCGGAATTGTCGGAAAGCAGGATATGGGCGCGGTTCGCGGGTGCATTGAGAACGGAAAGGTTACGAGCGCTTCGGGAAGCTACGCGGGCGGAATTGCGGGATATTCGGTTTCTGCGATAAGAAACTGTATCTCAAAGGTTACGATAAGCGCAGCCGATTATGTCGGAGGAATTGCGGGTCAGGGAGTAATTCTCACCGATAACGCCGCGATACTCGACGTTTACGACTGCACGGAGCGCAAGGGCGCAATTGCGGGATTTGTTGATTTCACGGACAAGAACGCCGATATTCGTGAAAACAGCTTCGTTGACCGCGGAGTTGCGGGAATTGACGGCATAAGCTATTCGGGAAAGGCTTCTCCCGTTGATTTTGAGCGTTTCCGCATTCTTGCGGGAAGCGCGGCGGTGATTGATGTTACATTTGTCGTTGACGGAAAAACAGTCGGCACGGTTGCCGTGGAGTACGGCGGCGCACTGAAAGAGAGCGATTTCCCCGAAATTCCCGCAAAATCGGGTTGTTTTGCAGAATGGAGCGATTTTGACAGTGCCTGCATTACGTTCCCCGTGACGGTTGAAGCGGTTTATACGCCGTATGTGACGGTAATCGAAAGCGCCGAAAAGTCCGAAAACGGCTTTGGTCTTGTGCTTGCGGACGGTTTGTTCGGAAGCGGCGCGTCGCTTTCCGTTGACACGGAGAGCAGCAGCGTTTTCGCTCCCGACGAAAGCGAACTGCGTCTTGTCAAAATCGACTGCGCTATACCGGACGGAGCGGTAACGGGACTGCGTTTTCTCATTCCGGAAGGCAGCGGAAATCCCTCTGTTATGCAGTTTGTGAACGGAGCGTGGAAAGAGGTCGAGTTCACGGAAAACGGGCATTATCTCATTGTGAACAATCCCGCTTTGGAAAACGGTTCGGGAAGCTTCTGCGTTCGCCTGAACACGCTTAATCTTGTTCCGATTTTGGTAATAAGCGGCTGCGCGCTGATTGCGGTAATAAACATAGTCCTCTGGACGATTTTGATTAAACGTAAACGCGCAGAAAAGAAAGCAGCAAAATCCGCGGAAAAAATTGAAGATAAAACAGATGAACCGACATTGAATAAATAAAAAAAATCCGTTCTGAGTAAATTCAGAACGGATTTTTTGTGTTTTGCAGTATTTTTCAGTTGGGAACAGGACGTTTTGCAGTATTTTGCAGCAAAAACAGACGGATTTTTCAGAAATAGCTTACCTTAATCCGCTTGCCCATAAGCTTCAGGCACTTTGAAAGCTCCTCGACGAGGTTCATTTTAATGTTGAAGTTAATGGGGAGGTCGGGATTCTGGTGAGCGGGGTTTACGGCTCTTCCGACATAGAAGTTAATATCGGTCGCTTCCTCAAAAAGAAGCTGGCAGATAAGCGCCGCGCCGTCTTTTTTCGTGCTCCACTTGTCGTAAAGCTCGTTGTCTGCGAGGTAATCCTTAGCATAGGTGAGAACCTTGTTTACCGTGATAACGCCCTCGGTTACAAGGTCAACTCCCTCGATAAAAGCAATCGGCGGCACGTCCGAGCTTTCAAAGCTCAGGCTCGCCTTAATCGGCTTTCCGAGGTATTTTGCGGCAATGGACGACGTTGTTCCGCCGCAGATAATGTGCTTTCCTTGTTTTGAGAAAAACAGCGACATCATTCTGTCGCAGTCGTCGCGGTTTGACGGCGGACCGAAAAGAATGTTCATCGGCTCACGCTTGCGTATTTTTACAACGCAGGCTGTTGCGTCATCGCCGGGCTTGTTTCCGTAGAGCCTTGCACATTCGTCAACGAGAATTGTGGAAATCGTTTTCGCCGTGTATCCCGCAAGCGAAATCGGCTCCATAAACGCGGTTATATCCTTCATTTCCCAGCCGAAATTATATCCCTCGCCTATTCCCGCGTGCGGGCAGCCGTCGCTTACCGCGATAAAATGGTCGTTTTCGCGCAGCTTAATTGACGAGCGGAAAATCTTTTTCCCGCCGATATGAAGCTCGGTTCTCGGATAATCGTAGTTTTCGCCGTCGCGTATAAGGATAACCTTAGGATTGTCGTATTGAATAAGCTCGGCGGTTTCGTTTTCTATCAGATGGATTATCGTGAACGTGGAATAGGCGACGCCGCGCTGACTGTCAATAGGCAGGGTAGCCGCGATTGTTTCAACGCAGTCCTCTATTGAAAGTCCCTCCGCCATCATCGTTGAGATGATTTTTGAAGTGAGCGTTGAGAGGATACTCGCCTTAACGCCGCTTCCAAGACCGTCCGCAAGCACGATTACCGCAGAACCGTCCTCCTGTTCAACAACGTCAACGTGGTCGCCGCAAAGCTGCTCTCCGTAATGGTTTATGCTCTTGTAACCAATATCCACGCAAAGGTTATTCATCGGAAATACTCTCCTTAAGCTTTGAAAGCGCAATCTTTGTTTCCGCGGCGGTTTCACCGAGCAGCGACGCGATTTCCTGAACAATTCTCATCTGCTTGTCGATAACCTTATCCGCGATTTCAACCGTCTGTCTGCTTATATCTTCCTTTTTCAGACGCGCGGTCTGTTCCTCTGTTTCATCGCGCATTATGCAGATAAGCAGGTGATAGTCCTTATCGTGAATTATTGTGTACTTAACGTACTTGTTATATTCGGCAAGATAAGTGCGGAAGTCGCGTAAATCTCTTCCTGTCTGAAGAACGTCCATAAACGGCTTCGGGTCCATAATCCGGATAACCTGCTCGCCGAGAACGTCGCTTTCCGAGCGTATATTCATAATATTTCTCGCGGAAGCGTTTATTTGCTGAACTTCGAGGTTTTCGTTCAGAACAAACAGACCGTTCGGGGTGTTTTTGACGATATTGTCCGAGAAGCTCTCCGCTTTATCTTTCAGGAACGGCAGGCACATTGAAATTTCCGCCTTGCCCTGGAAAATCGCGATTGCTTTTTCGCGGCAGGAATCATATCCGCACGAACCGCAGTTCAGCTCGTCCGATTCCTTGAATTTGCCCATTTGACGGAGTATCGAGCGAATTTCGCTCTCCGAGGGCATAGGAAGCTTCTTTTCGATAACGCCGAAAGACTTTCTGATTTCAACCGAGTCCGGCATATCAACGTCGAAGTCCTCTTTTCCCGCATAATCGGAAATCGCCGCAAAATCCTTGACGGGGGAGCGATGATTTTTCTCCATAACAGGACCGCCGATGCAGCTTCCCGTACACGCCGACATCTCGATAAATGCGTGTTTTATGCCGCCGTTTTCGATTTCACGAAGCGCCGCTATGCAGTTTTCAACGCCGTCGATTGCCATATATGTATAATCAGCGGCGTCGCAGTTCATACTTTTCAGCACGCCGCCCGTTGTCGGGAAAATTCTTGCGCGGCTCTTTTCCTCGTGGTCGATTTCCGCTTTGAGTTCAATATGCTCTGCGGCAAGCCACTTTGTGAGGTCCTCGAACGTCAAAACCGCGTCCGTTATTCCCGCGTAATAATCCGCTTCGTCCTTTTTGGAGAGGCACGGACCGATGAAAACGGTTTTTGCGAGGGGATTGCGCTTTTTGATATCCTTGCAGTGCGCCTGCATAGGCGAAAGCACGTCGGCAAGGTACGGAAGAACCGTCGGGAAATACTTCTGAATAAGCAGATTTACCGAGTGGCAGCACGATGAAATCACGATATCGCGATGTTCCTCTTTAAGAAGCTTTTCGTATTCCGTTTTTACGATTGTTGCGCCGATTGCCGTTTCCTCAACGTCGAAAAAGCCGAGCTTTTTGAGCGCCTCGCGCATTTCCTCAATTCCCACGCCCTTATAGTTCGCCGCAAACGACGGCGCAAGGCTTACATAAACGGGCGCACCGCTTTGCAGAAGAACTTTTACCTTCTCGGTGTCGTCCTTAATCTGTTTTGCGTCCTGAGGACAGACGACAAAGCACTGTCCGCAGAGAATACACTCGTTTCCTATGATATGCGCCTGATTGCCCGAAAAACGAATTGATTTAACGTTGCAGTGGCGAATGCATTTATAGCAATTTTTGCAGTTGGATTTTTTCAGAGTGAGATAATCCGCCATAAATCAGTTTCCTCCTTGGCGAATATGATTATTTGCTTACCTTCGCGAGGATATTTTCTTTGAAGAACTGGTCTACGGTTTCCGGTGAAACGGAAAAGAATTCGTCGTCAACGGTCACACAGACGCCCTGCTGACATTTTCCCATACAGAATGTTCCGCCAAGCTCAACAACGTCCGAGAGCCCGTTTTCGCTTACGAGCGACTGAAGTCTTTCAACAACCTGTCTTGAACCTTTCAAGTGGCAGGAACTGCCGATGCAGATAGTAACCTTCATTTCATATTCTCCTTTTCAATGGTAATAAAATATAATCTGCCGCGCCGCCTTTTCGTAAACGGCGCGGCGATAACTTATATATCGCGGTATTATTCGTAATCTACTACGTCAACCCACGAGAGCAGGAATTCGCGTTCCTTTGCATTGCCCTTTACGGACTGAGAAGCCGCTACAATCGGCATCCACTTCTGAACGTACTGTCTTGCGGTGTCGCTCTTCTTGCAGAACAGGTCGAGATACTTCTTTGCGCCGTCGATATCGCCGTTGAGCCAGAACAGAAGGTAGGTTCTCGCAGCGTCTGCGGAAGCGTTGCCCTGGGTTGCGTGCGACCAGTCAAGAATGTAGGGCATATTGTCGTCGGAAATTATGATATTCGACATCCAGAAGTCGCCGTGGCAGAGCTTATTGTGTTTGGGCATACCCTCAAGGCGCGTGTGGAGGTCATAGCGCGTTGTTGCGTCAATTTCAGCCTGCGCAATCTTACGGTTCATCTTGTCCTTGAGCTTGTTAAGCATAGGGCAGGTCTTGGACTGAACCAGAAGCTGAAGGTCAACGAACTCTTCAAGATATCTTTCCTTTTCAGCGGGATTTTCCTTCATAAGCTGAGAAAGCGTCTTGCCCTTGATAAACTCGGAAACGATAGCCCACTTGCCGTCAATCGTTGTAACTTCGATGATTTTCGGGATATTCAGACCCGTTTCCTCAACTCGCGCCTGATTAAGAGCCTCATTGAGAACGTCAGCCTTTGAATAGTCCTCGTTGAACAGCTTTATGCACTTGTCGCCGTCGCGATAGATTGTTTTTGTGTTGCGTACTGCAATTACCTTATCGAGATTCATAAATTGTCCTCCTTACTTGCTCTTCTTGCCGCTTTTCTTAGCGGTTGATGCGGGAGTTTCAACTTCCGTGAAGTGATTTTTTCCATAGTAAGCGTTCAGATACATCTGCTTGATTTCACTCATAAGCGGATATCTCGGATTTGCGCCGGTGCACTGGTCGTCGAACGCCTGCTCGGTCATATCGTCGAGTCTTGCAAGGAAGTCCTTCTCGTCGATACCGTACTCCTGAATGGAGTGCTTAATGCCAATCTTGTCCTTAAGCTCGTTTATAGCCTTGATAAGTCCTTCGAGCTTCTCTTCGTCGTTCTTGCCGCTAATTCCGAGAGCCTCGGCAACCTCGGCATAACGTGCGAGAGTGTGCGGGTGGTCGTACTGTGAGAACGTACCCATCTTTGTGGGAACTTCGGCTGCGTTGAAGCGGAGAACCTCTTCAATCATAAGAGCGTTTGCAACGCCGTGCGGCAGGTGGTGGAACGCGCCGAGCTTGTGAGCCATGGAGTGGCATACGCCGAGGAATGCGTTCGCGAACGCCATACCTGCCATTGTAGCCGCGTTTGCCATCTTCTCGCGCGCTTCAACGTCGGTCTGACCGTTTTCATAAGCGCGGGGGAGATACTTGAAGATAACCTGAAGCGCTCTGATTGCAAGACCGTCGGTGTAATCGGTTGCCATAATGGAAGCGTACGCTTCAAGAGCGTGAGTAACCGCGTCGATACCGGAAGCGGAAGTCAGACCCTTGGGTGCGCTCATATGGAAATCGGTGTCGATAATCGCCATATTCGGAAGCAGCTCGTAGTCCGCGAGAGGATACTTGATGCCGCTCTTTTCATCTGTGATAACCGCGAAAGGCGTAACCTCGGAACCTGTACCCGCGGAGGTAGGAACTGCGATGAAGTAAGCCTTTTCGCCCATCTTCGGGAACGTGTAGATACGCTTTCTGATATCCATAAAGCGCATTGCCATATCCATAAAGTCAGCCTCGGGGTGTTCGTAGAGAACCCACATAATCTTGCCTGCGTCCATTGCGGAACCGCCGCCGAGCGCGATAATGCAGTCGGGAGCGAACGCTCTCATCTGCTCTGCGCCCTTGATTGCGCAAGCGAGAGTCGGGTCGGGTTCAACGTCGAAGAACGCCGCGTGCTCAATTCCAAGCTCGTTGAGCTTATCGATAATCGGCTGTGCATAGCCGTTTTTGTAAAGGAAGCTGTCCGTTACGATAAACGCCTTTTTCTTGCCCATAACGTTCTTGAGTTCTTCAAGAGCAACAGGCAGGCAGCCTTTCTTTATATAAACCTTTTCAGGCGCTCTGAACCAAAGCATATTCTCTCTCCTTTCGGCAACCGTTTTGATGTTAAGCAGATGCTTTACTCCGACGTTTTCCGAAACGGAGTTTCCGCCCCAAGAGCCGCAGCCCAGAGTAAGCGAGGGCTTGAGCTTGAAGTTGTACAGGTCGCCGATACCGCCGTGAGAAGAAGGCGTGTTTATGAGAATACGGCAGGTCTTCATTCTCTCTGCAAATTCGTGGATTTTTTCTTCGCCGGTTGCAACGTCGAGGTAGATTGACGAAGTGTGACCATAGCCGCCGTCCGCGATGAGGTGTTCAGCCTTTGCAAACGCGTCCTGAATATCCTTTGCCTTGTACATTGCGAGAACGGGGGAGAGCTTTTCGTGAGCGAATTCCTCGGAAATATCAACGCTCTCAACCTCGCCGATGATGATTTTTGTTCCTTCGGGAACGTCGACTCCCGCGAGTTTTGCGATTGTGTGAGCCTTCTGACCAACAATCTTTGCGTTGAGCGCGCCGTTTATGATGATGGTCTTGCGAACCTTTTCGGTTTCATCGGGATTGAGGAAGTAGCAGCCGCGAGCGATAAATTCCTTTTTAACAGCGTCATAGACGTTCTTGTGAACGATAACAGACTGCTCGGAAGCGCAAATCATACCGTTATCGAATGTCTTTGAATGAATGATAGAACTTACCGCAAGGAGAATATCCGCAGTTTCGTCGATGATAGCGGGAGTATTTCCTGCGCCGACGCCGAGAGCGGGCTTTCCGCTTGAATAAGCAGCCTTAACCATTCCGGGACCGCCTGTTGCGAGGATAATGTCCGCTTCTTTCATAACGAGGTTCGTCATCTCAAGCGAAGGAACGTCAATCCACGCGATAATTCCCTCGGGCGCGCCCGCTTCAACAGCCGCTTCGAGAACAACCTTTGCAGCTTCGATTGTCGACTTCTTTGCGCGGGGGTGAGGGCTGATGATGATACCGTTGCGGGTCTTGAGGCAGATAAGCGTCTTGAAAATCGCGGTAGAAGTGGGGTTTGTGGTCGGAATAACCGCCGCAACAACGCCGATTGATTCCGCAACCTTCTTGATACCGTAAGCCTTGTCCTCTTCAATAACGCCGCAGGTTTTGGTGTTCTTGTACGCATTGTAGATGTACTCGGCAGCGTAGTGATTCTTGATAACCTTATCCTCAACCACGCCCATTCCGGTTTCCTCGACAGCCATTTTTGCGAGCGGAATTCTCATTTTATCCGCTGCAACCGCAGCCGCCAGAAAGATTTTGTCAACCTGCTCCTGTGTGTACTCGGCGAACTTCTTCTGCGCTTCTCTTACGCGAGCGAGCGCCTGTTCAAGCTTTTCCACGCCGTCAACAATTTCATAGGTTTTGTTCTTCACGTTCTGTTACCTCCGTAAATTATATTTGTTTGTTAAGATGAGCCAAAGATAATGCCAGATTTTCCTGCCTTACGGCAACGCCCTCCGGCACATTGAGTTTAATCGGCGCGAAGCTCCAGACAGCCGTTATTCCGTTCTGAACCATCATATCGCAGACCTCCTGCGCCGCTTCCTTGGGAACCGTGATTATGCCGATTTTTATGCCGTTTTCGCGGCAGAACTCCCGCATTTGTTCGAGCGGATATATCGGTTTTCCCGCTTCCGAAATATCCTTTTCCTCAACGCGGTCGAAAGCGGCGGCGATTTCCAGACCGTAGTCCGCAAAGCCCTCGTAATCGAGAAGCGCTCGTCCGAGCTTTCCCGCGCCGGCAAGAATTGCCCGACAGTGGTTTTTCTGCCCAAGACAAACCTCAAGGCGTTCAATAAGCGCCGCGGTTTCATAGCCGATTTTCGGCCGTCCCTTTCCGCTTGCCGCCGCTAAGTCTTTGCGTACCTGAACCTCGCCGAACCCAAGCTCTTCCGCTATTTTTGTCGCGGAAATCGTTTTGGCTTCAACGCTTTTCAGATATTTCAGATATACCGGCAGTCTGCCGAGAGCAGCTCTTGATACTTCTGAGTTCATTTCGCCTCCTCCTTCATTGATTATATTATAACATACTCTGTCGAAAAAGGGAATTGCTTTTTTGATATATCGGTATTATTTATATCAATATACCAGTTATTGATACATCTCAGACCGATAATCCGCGCCGTTTGTTTTGTTCGCCAAGCCAAATCCCGCTGTTTTGGCGGCAGCGGGACTTTAGTTTATTCTGTTCAGCCGAGAGCATTTCTGAGGTCGTCTTCGGGGTGCGTTCCGACGGGAATAATGTTGAATTTTTCAACAAGCGTATCGATAACGTTCTTCGACAAAAACGCGGGAAGCGTCGGTCCGAGGCGGATATTTTTGATGCCGAGATAAAGCAGCGTTATGAGAATACACACGGCTTTCTGTTCGTACCACGACAAAACAAGCGTGAGCGGAAGCTCGTTTACCGTGCAGTTGAACGCGTCGGCGAGGGCGAGAGCGATTTTAACGGCACTGTAAGCGTCGTTGCACTGACCGCAGTCGAGAATACGCGGAATACCCTCGATATTGCCGAGGTCGAGGTCGTTGAGCCTGTATTTTCCGCAGGCGAGCGTGAGAATAACGGTATCGGGCGGGGTAAGCTTCGCAAAATCCGTGTAATAGCTTCTGCTCGGCGAAGCTCCGTCGCACCCGCCGATAAGGAAGAAGTGCTTGATTTTTCCCGCTTTTACAAGCTCGATGATTTTCTCCGCGTGAGAGAGAACGGAATTGTGCGCGAAGCCCGTTGTAACCGTCTTTCCGCCGTTCATTCCGGTCATTTCTCTGTCCTCGGAATATCCTCCGCATTCAAGCGCTTTGTTTATCACGGGCGTGAAATCCTTGTCCTCGCCGATGTGAACGAGTTCGGGATACGCGACAATCGAGGTTGTGAAAACCCTGTCCGCATAGCTCTCGCGAACGGGCATAATGCAGTTTGTCGTGAAAAGTACGGGCGCGGGAATGTTGTGGAACTCGGACTGCTGATTTTGCCAGCCCGTTCCGAAATTTCCCTTTAAGTGCGGGTATTTTTTAAGCTCGGGATAACCGTGAGCGGGGAGCATTTCGCTGTGCGTGTAGATGTTTATTCCGCGGTCTTTCGTCTGTTCGAGAAGCAGCTTCATATCGTGCAAATCGTGACCGCTCACCACGATAAATGGACCTTTTTCAATGGTAAGCGGCACTTCGGTCGGCACGGGATTTCCGAAAGCTTCGGTATTCGCGCTGTCAAGCATCGCCATACACTTGAAATTTACCTCGCCCGTTTTCATCACGAGCCTGAACAAATCATCGGGCGATTTGTTCTCGGCGACGGCGCGCAGTCCCTCGTAAAAGAACGCGTTCACTTCGGGGTCGTACTTTCCGAGCGCGTGGCAGTGATAAGCGTAAGCCGCCATTCCTTTCAGCCCGAACAGAATGAGCGATTTGAGCGAGCGGATATCCTCATGCTCGTTCCAGAGCAGCTTCATATCAAAATCATCGAATTTTTCCGCATTAATTCTGCCTTTTTCCTTTTCGGCTTCGGTTTTGAGTTTCTTGATTGAGGAATCGTCGAAATTGACGTTCGTGAGGGTCGTGAACAGCCCTTTCATCATAAGAATATCGGTTTCGCGCGTTGGAGAGCCGTTTTCCGCAGCCCGCGCAACGCCTATCAGCGCTCCGACAAGCTCGTCCTGCAAATTCGCGGTGTCGGCTTTTTTCCCGCAAACGCCGACTTTGTTGTCGCAGGCGCGGTTGTGGGCGGTCTGCTGGCATTGAAAGCAAAACATTTCGTTCATTTTTGGTATTCCTTTCTTGGCTGAAAATCCGTTTTCGGCAGCCTCGGTAATATTTTCTCCCGCTATTTCCGTATTATCCCATCGCTTCACCGCAATTATAAATCAGAACAAAAATCAAGGCGAAAATTTGTGAAAATTCACGATTGTGTTTTTTAAGTGAAATATGCTATAATGTATTCAACAATAAAAGCTATATGAACAAAGTGGGCGATGAGAATGAGCGTTTATATATGTATAGATTTAAAGTCGTTTTACGCGTCGGTCGAGTGCGTTGAACGGGGGCTTGACCCGCTTGGGACAAACCTTGTCGTCGCGGACGAAAGCAGAACGGAAAAGACGATATGCCTTGCGGTTTCGCCGCCGCTGAAGGCTTACGGGATTTCGGGAAGGGCGAGGCTTTTCGAGGTCGTGCAGAAGATGCGCGAGGTGAACGGCGCGCGCCGCCGCCAAACTCCCGGAAAGATGTTTTCGGGAAAGTCCTGTTTTGACGCCGAACTTAAGAAAAATCCGTGGCTTATGGCGGATTATATCGTTGCGCCGCCGCGAATGGCTCATTATATTGAATACAGCACGAAAATCTACGAAATTTATCTGAAATACGCGTCCGCCGATGATATTCACGTTTACTCGATAGACGAGGTTTTTATTGACGCGACGGATTATCTTGCCGCGGGAAAAAAGACTGCGCATGAGTTTGCAAGGGAGATTATGCGCGATGTTTACGTTTCTACGGGAATAACGGCGACTGCGGGCGTCGGCGCTAATATGTATCTTGCGAAGATTGCAATGGATATAGTCGCGAAGAAAATGCCTGCGGACGAGGACGGAGCGCGGATTGCGGAGCTTGACGAAAAAAGCTACCGAAAGCGGCTCTGGGAGCATACGCCGATTACGGATTTCTGGAGAATAGGCGGCGGTTATGCGAAAAAACTCGCCGAAAACGGAATGTTCACAATGGGTGATGTGGCGAGGCGTTCTCTTGAGGATTATTCTTCGCTGTACAAGCTGTTTGGGGTGAACGCAGAGCTTCTTGTCGACCACGCTTGGGGCTATGAACCCTGCACGATGAGCGAAATCAAGCGTTATCGTCCGTCCGCGAACAGCATAAGCAGCGGTCAGGTACTTCAGTGCCCTTATGATTGTGAAAAAACGCGGCTTATCGTAAAGGAAATGGCGGACGCACTGGCGATGGAGCTTGCGGGAAAGCGCCTTGTCACCGCGCAGCTTACGCTTACGCTAGGTTATGACAGGGAAAACTGCGGCGGGGAATACGCGGGCAAGGTTTCCGAGGACCGCTATGGGAGAATAACTCCTACGCACGCTCATGGAACTGTAAATCTTCCGTGCGAAACGTTCTCGTCAAGGCTGATAAGCGGCGCTGTAACGGGACTGTTCGAGCGGATTGCCGACAGGAATATGACTGTGAGGCGAGTTAATATCTGCGCGTGCGGGGTTGTTCCCGAAGAAAGAAAGCGCGAGGGCTTCGAGCAGCTTAATCTGTTCACCGACTACGAAAAAATCGCCGCCGAAAACGCCGCTCTGGAGCGCGAGAAAAATATGCAGCTTGCCGTGATTGCGATTAAGGAAAAATACGGAAAAAACGCGGTTTTTCGCGGAATGAGCCTTGAAGAGGGCGCGACCGCCCGCAGCCGAAACGTGCAGATAGGCGGACACAGAGCGTAAAAGCCGAAAACTGCGTTTGCGATAATATGTTAAGGTTAGATGGGGAAAAATGGGTGGTGTATAGTATGTATAGTTTACATAACCTTTTTACTGAAATTTAGAAAATAAAATAAAAAGTATATAGCAACCATACATACTATACACCTGTTAAATTGCGGACACAGAGCGTAAAAGCCGAAAACCGTGTTTGCGATAATATGTTAATGCTAGATGGAAAAAAATGGTATGACGGGTATGACGGGTTTATATAACCTTTTGCATAGTTTTTTGAAAACAAATAAAAAAAGTTACTACAAGCCGTCATACCCGTCATAACCGCTTTGTTATGCGAAATGTTAATTATCACAATGCCGCCGTTACGGCAAGGGAGCGAAATATGGGAAAATATGACAATATGATTGATATGCCGCGCCCCGAACCTCCGCGCGGGCGTATGAGCGCTTCCGAACGCGCCGCGCAGTTCGCGCCATTTTCCGCGCTTGCGGGGTTTGGCGAGGCGATAGGTGAAGCGGGGCGGCGTTTTGACGAGAATGTTGAGGGTTCGGAACGGTTTCAGCAGACAGAGCCGCGCTGACAAGCCAAGCAATAAGAAATTATCCGCGCTTTTTCCGACTATATCAAAAAAGATAAGGCTAATATGCATAAAAAGCATTTAACAAGTTGAAAAAGATGTGTTATAATTACATACAGAAAGGGAAATAAAACGGTTTCCCCGATGAAAAAAAGTGAAAATAACGGAGGTACTTATTATGGCACGTTTTACTCTTCCTCGTGACGTTTACCACGGAAAAGGTGCGCTTGAGGCACTGAAATCGTTCAAAGGCAAGAAGGCGATAATCTGCGTCGGCGGCGGCTCTATGAAGCGTTTTGGCTTCCTTGACAGGGCTGAGGCATATCTGAAGGAAGCGGGTATGGAGGTTAAGATTTTTGACGGAATTGAGCCTGACCCTTCCGTTGAAACCGTAATGAGAGGCGCGGACGCAATGCTCGAATTCCAGCCCGACTGGATTGTTGCAATCGGCGGCGGTTCTCCTATCGACGCGGCTAAGGCTATGTGGATTAAGTACGAATATCCCGACTGCACATTCGAGGATATGTGCAAGGTTTTCGGTATTCCCGAACTTCGCAAAAAGGCTCATTTCTGCGCTGTTTCCTCGACTTCCGGCACGGCGACCGAAGTTACCGCGTTTTCTATCATAACCGATTACAGCAAGGGAATAAAGTATCCTATCGCTGACTTTGAGATTACGCCCGATGTTGCGATTGTTGACCCCGAACTTGCCGAAACAATGCCGCAGAAGCTTGTCGCTCATACCGGTATGGACGCTATGACCCACGCAATCGAGGCTTATGTTTCTACCGCAAACTGCGATTTTACCGACCCGCTCGCTATTCACGCTATCGAGATGATTATGAAGGACCTTGTTCCTTCGTACAACGGCGATATGGCGGCAAGGGACAGAATGCACAACGCTCAGTGCCTCGCAGGAATGGCGTTCTCAAACGCGCTTCTCGGTATCGTACACTCTATGGCGCATAAAACCGGCGCGGCTTTCGCGGATTATGGCGCTCACATTATCCACGGCGCTGCAAACGCTATGTATCTTCCCAAGGTAATCGCGTTTAACGCTAAGGACGAAACCGCAAAGAAGCGTTACGGCGTTATCGTTGACTATATGGAAATTGCGGACAAGAACGCTTCCGACGACGACAAGGTAAAGGCGCTTATCGCTTATCTGCGCAAGATGAACGACGCCCTTAAAATCCCGCACTGCATCAAGAATTACGGCGCGGACAGCTATCCCACCGAGCAGGGCTTCGTTCCCGAAAACGTGTTCCTCGAAAGACTTCCCGAAATTGCGAAAAACGCAATCGGCGACGCCTGCACGGGTTCAAATCCCCGTCAGCCTTCGCAGGAAGAAATGGAAAAGCTGCTTAAGTGCTGCTACTATGATACCGAAGTCGACTTTTAATTATAAGAGTTCTGTTATTCTGCCTGTTTAAATAAATTTGAGCCTCGCTTGCGGGGCTCTTTTTTTGCTTCGGCTTAAGAAGCGCAAGAAAAAATCCGCCCTCGAAAAGAGCGGATTTTGATTTTTCCTTTGATTAAGCTGAAATTACTTAAGCTCAATCTTAGCGCCTGCTTCTTCAAGCTTAGCCTTGAGTTCCTCAGCCTCAGCCTTAGCAACGCCTTCCTTGATAGCCTTAGGAGCAGCCTCAACAAGCTCCTTAGCCTCCTTGAGTCCAAGACCGCAGATATCCTTAACAGCCTTGATAACAGCCATCTTTGCGTCGCCGAAGGAAGCGAGAACTACGTCGAACTCAGTCTTTTCCTCAGCAGCAGCGGCACCTGCGCCTGCGCCTGCAGCGGGAGCAGCTGCAACAGCGGCAGCGGATACGCCGAATTCCTCTTCAAGAGCCTTTACAAGCTCGTTAAGTTCAAGAACAGAAAGCTCTTTTACTTCGTCAATCATCTTTGTAATCTTTTCAGAAGCCATTTTAATTTACCTCCATAATATGTTTTGATTTTTTGTTGTTACGCGGCGATTAAGCCGCCGATTTTCCGCAGATTAAGCGGATTCGCCCTGTTTTTTCTCGATTTCGCTGATAGCGATAGCGAGGCGCTGAATGGGCGACTGCAGCATAAATACAAGCTGAGAGAGCAGCGTTTCCTTGGAAGGAAGCTTTGCGTAAGCCTCGACCTCTTCCTTGGAGATAGCCTTTCCGTCTACGAAACCGAGCTTGATAGCAAACGCACCCTTGGAATCCTCAGCCTTCTTGTTGAGAATTTTGGGAGCAATGATGATATCTTCGCTTGACAGCGCGATAGCGGTTGTGCCTTCAAGAGCGGAATCGAGTCCCTCAATACCTGCAGCCTTGCACGCACGCTTGAGAAGGGTATTCTTAACTACGAAATAGTCAACGCCGTTTTCACGAAGCTCTTTTCTGAGCTTGGTATCGTCTTCAACGGTGATTCCCTTGTAGTCAACCAATACGCCGCCTGCCGCGCCCTTCAGCTTTTCCGTCAATTCCTCGACGAACTGCTGCTTTTTTGCGAGAACGCTTTCACTAGGCATTTTTTTCACTCCTTACATAGAATTTGCTGTCAAAAAACAAAATCCCCTCTGCAAAGACAGAAAGGGAGAACAGATTTCATAAAAATCAAATCCCGTTCTTCGGCAGGCGCGGAAACCGCATTATAGAACTACTTCCACCTGCTGTCTTTAGAACAGCAAATATATTATACCACGACAAATAAATTTTGTCAAGAGATTTTTCAAAAAAACTTGACAATTTTTAAAAAATATATTACAATAAGATTATACATTTAATAAGGCAGTGATAATTTGAAACGAATTTTTTTTGCGATAATAAGCGCAATTTCGGCGATAATGCTGACTTCCTGCGCGAACTCTCCGACAAAATCGCAGGAGAATTTTTTCGCGATGGACACTTATATGACCGTTGAGGCATACGGCGAAAATGCGGAAAAAGCCGTGCTTGAGGCGAAAGAAGCCGTTGTTAATCTGGAGAAGCTCTTGTCGGTGAACGATGAAAACAGTGAAATTTACGCGGTAAATCACGGAAAATCGCCCGATTTATCGGAAGAAACTCTTGATTTGATAACGCTTTCGCTTGATATCGCCGAAAAGACGCACGGCGCGTTTGACCCGACGGTTTACCCGATAACGGTGGCGTGGGGCTTCACGACAGACGAAAAGCACGTTCCCGAAAGCGGGGAAATCGTTTCGCTTCTGGAGAAGGTCGGCTATGAAAAAGCGTTTGTTTCGGGGAAGAAAGTCGTTTTGCAGGAGGGAATGACGCTTGATTTCGGCGGAATTGCAAAGGGCTATGCGAGCGACAAATGTGCGGAAATAATGCGCGAAAATGGCGTAGAATCCGCGATAATCAATCTCGGCGGCAATGTTTACGCGCTCGGAAAGCGCCCTGACGGGAATTTGTGGAGGATAGGCGTTGCCGACCCGTCCGGCGAAGGCGTTGAGGACAGAGTGGGTTTGCTGAGCGTTTCGGATTGCGCTGTTGTGACGTCGGGAAATTATCAGCGCTGCTTCACGCAGAACGGCATAACCTACGGTCATATAATCGACCCAAAAACGGGTTATCCCGCCGACAACGACCTGCTTTCGGTAACGGTTGTCGCGGCTGACGGAACGCTCTGCGACGCGCTTTCGACCGCTTTGTTCGTTATGGGACTTGAAGAAGCCGAGAAATTCTGCCGCGAAAACGGCGGCTTCGACGTTATTCTGATTGCAAAAGACGGCGAAATATACGTCACCGAGGGGCTTAGCGACAAGTTCACGTCCGAAAGAACAGTTCATACCATAAGCTGATTTTAACCGCAGTATCGTGTTTTGTCGCGATATTGCGGTTTTTGTTCGGGCAATTTTGTCAATATTTGTCATAAGAGATATGTGATTTTGCACAAAAAGTTATTTGCGTTTGTGAAAATTACTTGACAAATTGACAAAAAAGGGATATAATATTATTATTAAAAATTTTGAAAAGGAGTTTTTGCCATGAGCAATTTTCAGAACAAGTGCTTTGGAACGTCCGATATGCCGATTTTAAGCGGCGCTGAGGACAGTTTTTGCACTGAGGCGTACATAGACGGTCTTTGCGGGTACATCAGGAGCTGCGAAACGCCGATGACGATTTCCATTCAGGGCGGCGGCGGAAGCGGCAGAACGAGTATGCTCAAGATGATGAGCGAGAAGCTGCTTGAGCCTTCGGGAAAGGAAAAAATCACCGTTATCGGCATAAACGCGTGGCAGTCCTCTCAGTTTAACGTCGGGCTGACGTTTTCCGTTATTTCGCTTTTGATAAAGGAACTGAACGAGGGCGGCGCGCATTTCCGCAATGTTATGAATTTGTTCTCAAGCATTGCCGAAAAGCCGAGAAAGGCGGAGGAAGCGTGCGCTGTCGCAGATGAAATCCGCGAGCTGAAAAACGAGTTTCAGGCGGCTGTCGACCAGAAGCTGAGCGACACGGGCTGCGATAGGATTGCGTTCTTTATCGACGACCTTGACCGTTTGCAGCCGGTAAAAGCGGTTGACCTGCTTGAATATCTGAAAATGTTCATTGACTGCGAAAAGTGCGTATTTGTGCTTGCGGTTAACAGCGAAACCGTAACCGAGGGCGTTCGCCAGAAATACGGCGTTGACGAGGGCAGAGATTTCTTTGATAAGATGATTCAGCTTCCGTTCAACGTTCCCGTTGAGAAATACGATATCGACAAGTTTGTAAGAGCGGAATTTGATTCTTGGGACGAAAATATTCTCAAAAAGAACGACATCAACCTTTTCAAGAGCCTTATCGGCAACTCAATCGGCTTTAATCCGCGCGGAATGAAGCGTCTGTTCAACACGTTCCGTCTGCTTGACGCAACGATTGACATTGAAACCGAGAACGCAGAAAAAGCCGCGATTGAGAGAGGCGAAAAGAAAACCTCGACAGAGCCTGAAATCAGCAAGATTTCAAGGCAGCGCGCATTGTTTGCGGTAATCTGTCTGCAAACGAGCTTCCAGAAGCTTTATTGGTTCCTGCTTTCATCGAGCAGTCTGCTTGACGCGAACTCGCTTACTGTGTTTATGAACGACGAGGAGCTTAGAAGCAACGCGGAGATAATGAACGTTGTGTTCACGGACGGCGAGGGCAAGACCGATAACGATATGATAAGGAGAGTGCGTAAATTTATTCCTCACTTCCAGAGAGCAATCCGCGCGGGATATTACGATAATGTAAGCGATGATGAAATTCTGCGTACTATTATCAGAGAAGCGACCGTGACGTCCGTCGGCAATATGATAGTATCGAACGACGAGGATAAGCAGGACGAAAACCGCAAGCTTGTCGAGGTTATCAACGCCGAGCTTAAATCGCACTACAAAAACAGCGTTTACTTCCAGCCGTACTATCAGAGCGGAACGACCGAAGCGTGCGGATATTCCGCATTCAAGGCTTACGCGGGCTTTGAATTCTCGGTTGTTTATTCGATAAGACACACGATAAAGAACACGCGCGTTGTTAAGTTTATGGTGAAAAATCTCACAAAACCGGTAAACGGCGCGGCTGTTGACGAGGATTTGTGGAAATACTGCAAGAACGAGGTTATGTTTGATACGCTCGGAACCGACCCGCTCAATCTCGGAAGAAAAGCCGAGTGCAGTTTCTCCGGAAAGAAGCTCAGTATGGACTATGATTATGTCGGAGAGTTTGCCGTGAGGGACAGCGACGGAATTATGAAAACCATTATTGACGTTATGGAAAAGGCAATCGAAACCGTAAAGGTTCACGAACAGCCCACAGTTCTGAATTAAACAAAAAAATTAGCCGGCGGAGTGAAAACTTCGCCGGTTTTTTTGCGTTTTTGCAGAGATATGCAGTTGACATCACGCCGTTTTGCAGAGTTTTGCAGTCATTTTGGGTTGATTTCGGCTTTTTTCATTGCCTTGAATTCCGCAGCAGCCATCAAGAACGCGACAACCGCGGAAATAAAGTCCGCAACAGGTCCGGTGTACAGAATACCGTCGATATCAAAGAAAATCGGAAGCACAAGCAGAAGCGGCAGGAAGAAGATTATTTGCCTTGTAAGCGAGAGGAAAACGCCCTTAATCGGCTTTCCGATTGATGTGAAGAAGGTCGAGGTTATCGGCTGAATACAGACAAGCGGCGTGAGAAGCAGGAAAATACGGAAGAATTTCGCGCCGAATTCAAAGTAAAGCTCTGATTCTGCGCTCCCGAAAAGCGACAGAATTTCGCGCGGAATAAGCTGAAAAGCGATGAACGACACCATTGAAATCGCCGCGGCTATAATAAGCGCAAGCTTGTACGCTTTCCTTACGCGGTCGTATTTCCGTGCGCCGTAGTTGAAGCTCTCGATAGGCTGCGAGCCTTGTCCAAGACCGATTACGATTGAGAAGATAACCTGATTGACTTTCATTACAATTCCCGCGCAGGCTATGGGAATTTCTTCGCCGTAAACCGAAAGCGCGCCGTAATGTTTGAGCGAGTTGTTCAGGACAATCTGCACGACCATTATCGCAAGCTGATTGAAAAAAGAAGCCATTCCGATTGACGCGGTTCTGAGCGTATATTTCAGCTTGATTTTGAAGTGCGAAAGCGAGAGCTTAACCGTCTTGAAGCGGAATAGATACGCGATTACGACAGCCGAGGACACAATCTGACCGATAATCGTGGCGAGCGCGGCGCCTTTCATTTCCCAGTCGAAGCCGAAAATGAAAAGAGCGTCCAGTCCCGTGTTTATAACAGCGCCGATGAGGTTGCTGAACATTGTCATTCGCGGGCTTCCGTCCGCTCTGATGAGGTGTCCGCCGCCTACCGAAAGCACGAGAAACGGGAAACCATACGCCGATATCCGCACATAATCCTCCGCGTAGGGGAGAACGTTTTCGGGTGAACCGAACAGCTTCAGAAGCGGCGTGAGAAAGCAGAGCGTGATTACAGACAAAACAAGTCCGCATATTATCAGCATTGTTACCGCGTTTCCTATAAAATAAGGCGCGTCTTTTTTTTCGCCTTTGCCCATCGCGAGGTTAAAGCAGGACGCTCCGCCTATTCCGAACAGCAGCGAAAGCGCGATGCAGGACGTTGAAAACGGGAACGCAATGTTTGTCGCGGAATTACCGAGAAGTCCCACCGCCTGTCCGATAAAAAGCTGGTCGACTATGTTATAGAGCGCGCCGACAAGCATTGCGATTATGCTCGGAACGGCAAATTTTACCATAAGCTTACCCACGGGTTCCGAACCGAGCAGATTTTCATTTGTTTTTTCTTCCATTTATATCTTCCTTATCTTTTTTGCAAACCGAAGCGGGGATTTTACCCCCGCTTTTTATTATTCCGTTTTATCAAGCGCATTTTTTATAAAATCGCCCAGATTTCCATCTTTCAGAAGCGTTCTCACGATATCAATATAGCTGAAAACGGGAACCGCTCCCTCGCGTATAAGCGCCGCTGTCCCCGAATAATGCGCTTCAAGTATGCTGTGCGGCGGAACCGCAAAAATCTCTCTTCCTTGTTCAAGAGCGTGCTGAGCCGTCAGCATACACCCGCTGATTTCTCCCGCTTCAAGAACAATCGTTCCGAGAGATATGCCGGAAATAATCCTGTTTCTGTGCTGAAAATAGCCGCCGAACGGCTTTTGAAAGGGGAGAAGTTCGCTTATCAGAGCGCCGCCGTTTTCGACAATTTTCCGTTTCAGCGAACCGCTTCCTTTCGGATAATCGACAAGCATTCCGCAGCCGCATACGCCGACTGTTTTCCCTCCTGCGTCAAGACAGGCGCGGTGCGTTTCTGCGTCAAGTCCGACCGCAAGACCGCTTGTAATCACAGCTCCAAGCCTTGCAAGCGAAGAAATCAGCGCCTTTGTCACCGCATAGCCGTATTCCGAGGCGTTTCGCGTGCCGACCGCCGAAACCGTAAACTCGCTGTTCAGACACTCCGGATTTCCCGCGCAGAACAGCACAATCGGCGGATTTTCTATGTTTTTCAGCAGTTTCGGATAACGTTCGTCAGCGAGCGTAATTATCGTGATATCGTTTTCAGTGCAGATATCCAGAATGTTTTGAACAGCGCTGCTTCTGATATCCGCGGCTCTTTGATGTTCGCCTTCGCTGAGAAACGGAATTTCTCCGTCGCGGATTGCTTTCGCGGCAGCCGAAGGGTCGCCGTCGAACTGCGACAGAATAAGCGTTGTTTTGGGATTGTACGGCGTCATCACCATAAGCAGCCAGAGCCATACTTCAATCGGGCTTGTTTTTGCGTTTTCGGATAAATCAATATGCCGAGCCACAGGCAATCCCTCCCGAACTTTTTTCAGCGGTTCATCTCGCTCTGAGGTCCCGTTGAGTTGTGTTCCTCAATAATACGCTTGATTTCCTTGAGGTCGGACGAGGGAAGGTCGCCGACAATCGTGTTTTTAACAGAGCCTGTCGCATTTCCGTACTGCAATGCCGTGCGGCAGGAAAGCCCGCTCGATAGAAGTCCCGCGAGTACGCCCGAAATGTAAGCGTCGCCGCTTCCTATTCTGTCTACAACTTCGATATTGCGATAAGGCTCTTCTTCGTAGAATTTATCCTCTTTCGCGTTGTAGATAACCGAGCCGAATGTGTGAATTTTCGGGCTGTGGACAATTCTCTGCGTTGAAGCCATAATCGAAATCGGATAATCGCGGCAGAAGCTTCTCATTATCTCGTAAACATCGCCTGTTTTGCCGAAAGTAAGGCGGGCGGTGTCCTCGGAGCAGAAGAAAATGTCGATATACGGCAAAATCTGCTCGATACATTCGCGCGCTTCCTCGCCGCTCCAGAGATTAAGTCTGAAGTTCACGTCGAACGAAATTAACGCTCCGTTTGCCTTGAAGCGCTTTATCATCTCGATTGCGGCTTCTCTTGTGTTTTTTCCGAGCGCAAGGGTAATTCCCGTGGTGTGGAAGCAGCGCGCGGACTTGAACATATCCTCGTCGTAATCGCCGAGATTAATGCTGTTAACCGAGGTGTTCTGTCTGTCGTACACAATTCCGGGCTTTCTCGGATGAGCGCCGTTCTCATAGTAGTAAATGCCAAGACGAGAATGTCTATTGTCGTCATAGGTTATGTAGTCGTCGCTGACGCCGCCGAAACGAATACGGTTCTTGACGTATTTTCCGATATCGTTTGAGGGAAGTTTTGTGATAATGCCCGTTCTCAGCCCCAGAAGCGCCGCTCCCGAAACAACGTTAAGCTCCGCGCCGCCGACCTGCTTGTTGAAAATATCGCAGCTTACAAGTCTTTCGTTGTTGGGCGGAGAAAGTCTGAGAAGAAGTTCTCCGAACGCGAGCAAATCAAATGATTTTTCCATAGTTTATCTCCTTAAATTTTAACGTATAACTGAATGTAATCGTATACTTATGGAAATAATTATATCACAACTCAAAGAAAAAATCAAGGGGATAATCGGGGAATTATTTGAATTGTGTTGACAAAGCGAAAAATATGTGATATACTTTAGGCGTAAAGGCAGAAAAGTCTTTATATATCGATAATGAAAGCGGTGAAACAATGAAGATTACTCTTAATCCCGACAAGGAAACCGTAAAGGTTGTAAGGGAGGGTCTGAAGCGAACGGGCGGCTATTGTCCGTGCAGGAGAGAGCGGAACGAGAATACAAAATGTATGTGCGAGGAGTTCAGAAAGCAGATTGACGACCCGAATTTCGAGGGCTTCTGTCATTGTATGCTTTATTATAAGTCATTGGAAGGAGATAAGAAAAATGGCTGAGATTACTTTAAACAAGGACAATTTCACAAGCGAGGTTCTGGAGTCGGACAAGCCTGTGCTGGTTGATTTCTGGGCTGAGTGGTGCGGACCGTGCAGAATGCTTGCGCCCGTCGTCGAGGAAATTGCCGAGGAATTCGACGGCAGCGTCAAGGTCGGAAAAGTCAATATTGACGAAGAACCGGAGCTTGCAAATAAATATCGCGTGGAATTTATTCCCACGCTGATTGTATTCAGAAACGGAAAGCCCGAAAGCACGTCGACGGGCTATGTTCCAAAGGAAAAAATCGAGGAAATGCTCGGATAACGCTCAAACCGTGACATAATCGCGGATTTTCGCAAGCGTTTTCTCGCCTATTCCCGATACGTTAATTAATTCATCAACGCTTTTGAAGCCGCCGTTTTCATTCCTGTACCGAATGATTGCGGCGGCTTTCGCTTCGCCTATGCCGTTAAGCTTAACAAGCTCACCTGCGGGAGCTTCGTTTATGTTGATTTTAGGTGAAACGGCGGGTTCGGTTACGGGCGAATCCGAGCTGTTTTCAATAATATCGAAGCTGCTTTGGATAATTTCGGATTTATTGGGCGGGAAATAATCTTCTGCTGACGAAAAAGCGCTTTCCGCTATCGGAGAGCTTTCAGGCAACGACAGAGCGCCGTTTCTGACGGGAATTTCGGACTGAGCCGACGAAGCTTCTTCATCGATAACAATGGCTTGTTTCGTTTCGGGAAAAGACTTTCTTGTGAACACAAGAACAATCGCCGCGCCTATTACAACTCGTATTGCCGCCTTAATAAAACGGGCTGTTTTATCCGTCTTATTTTTCACAAGAGCAACCTCCCGCAATAAAATTCATTGTAATTTTATCACAATTTTCGCCAAATGTCAATTTTTGGCAAACCTGCATTGTTTTATAAATCCTCGTCGTCCTTGTGAGAAAGCTTTTCGTGAAGCTCTTTAACTCTGTCGCGAAGGCGCTTTTTCTGTTCCGTTTCAACGACCGGTTCTTTTTCGGCGACAAAGTTATCCGGGTCGTCGCAAACGTAATCCGGCGTTATATAATCGACATTTCCAACGTAAGATGCAGTTTGTTTCGGGAGATTTCGCTTTTTCAGGCGATTTTCGATAAATTCCTTTATGAGCATATAAATTACAGCGCATACGGGAACGCCGAGGAGCATTCCGAGAACGCCGAAGAAACCGCCGCCGATTATAATTGCAACCAAAATCCACACTGCCGGAAGTCCCGTCTGGTCACCGAGAATCCACGGCGCGATGATATTTCCGTCAATTGTCTGAAGAATTACGACAAAAATGATGAACCAAAGCGCGTTTATGGGGTTTTCGCTCAGCAAAAGCAGCAAACAGCAGGGAACCGCGCCGATAAACGGTCCGACAAACGGAATTAGGTTAAATACGAACATAATTACGGCAATCAGCGGAGCAAACGGCAAATTCATACATACGCTTCCGATGAAGAACAGAACCGCGACAAGAAAAGCCTCGATGATTTTTCCCACGATAGAGCCAAGAAATTTCTCGGAAGCTTCGCGGCAAACTCCAAGAAAACGCTGAGCACGTTCGGGTTTAAGAAACGCGAACATAAACTTTTTCATCTGACCGACAAACATTTCTTTTCTTGCGAGGAGGTATATCGAGAGAATAAGTCCGATAAACACGTCTTTCAGAACGTTTATCACCGACCAGATACCCGAAGCGACGTTCTGTGCAAATCCGAGAAGCTGGTCGGAATACTGCTTCCAGATGTCGTTTATAAACTTATCAAAATTATTGAGCGGGGTGTCGAGAAACTGCGCAAGAGTGGGGTTTTCCTCGGAGATATTTTCGAGAAAATTGCGGATTGTGGCAATATAGCCGTCCATATTGTTGAAAATCGCGATTAAGTTCGTGACGAGCTGGGGGATTACGAGCATAATCACCATAGTCAGAAATGCGACAATAATCAGCATTGTTATAACGAGCGAAAAAATACGCGCTCTGCTTTTAAGCTTTTTATCGCCCGAATGCGTCCATTTTCGGAACAGCCTGTTCTCGAACTTCATCATAAGCGGATTAAGAAGGTAAGAGCAGAAAATACCGATTATAATAGGAGTTGCAACGGCTGTAAAGCCCGAAAGCTTCTGGGAAACAACGTCGAAGTTGAATATCAGAAGAATGGCAAGTTCGCTTGCAATGATTGTACACAAGGCGTAAAAAGCGATTGTAAAATACTTTGAGTTCCAGTTTATTTTCATAATCAGACCCCGTTTTCAGACAAATTTTACCTGTTAAAATAATCTTATCATAGTATTGCCCAAAAGTCAATAGTTTTCTCCGAGAAGCCGAAGCGCGTTTTCGCCTAAAATCATATTTTGTTCTCGCTCTGAGAGCGGAATTTTGCGAAAACGTTCAATCTCCTCGGCGGAACTCCACATCGGGTAATCCGTTCCCCAAAGAACTTTGTCCGCACCGAATTTCGCAATAAGCTCGGCGGCGTGTTCGGGGGTAAGCGCATAAAGCGAGCTTGAGCAATCGGTGTAAATTCCCGTTCCGCCGAGAACGGAAGCAGCTCTGTCCCAAAGCGACCAGCCCGCGAAATGCGCGCCGATAACCGTAAGCCGCGGGAATTTCTCGATAACCCGCAAAAGGCGTTCGGGAGCGGAATAATCGTACCTCTCATCGCCCATATGAAACAAAATCGGCAGGCGGCCTTCAGCTGCTTCATAGATAGAAAAAGCGCGTTCATCGTCGATGTTGAAGCGCTGAAAATCGCTGTGAAGTTTAATTCCCTTTAAGCCAAGCGAGGAAAGTCTGTCGATTTCGCCCGAAATATCGGGAAAATCGGGGTGAATTGTGCCGAAACCGACAAGCTTATCCGGATAATCCGATACGCTTTGCGCGATGAAGTTATTGATTGTCTCAACCTGCTCCGGCACAGTCGCCACGGACTGCACGATAAACCGCGAAACTCCCGCGTTTTCGCCGTCCGCGAGAAGTCCCGAAACCGTTCCGTCAAGTTCAACGTTGATGTTATAGAAGCTCGCAATGCCGTTAACAGCGCGTTCTGCGATTTTTTCGGGATAAATGTGAGCGTGAGCGTTGATTATCATAAAGATACTTCCTTCAGAATATCGCCGTGCAGTCGCCGAATGAGAAGAATCGATATTTTTCTTCAATTGCGACTTTATATGCGTTAAGCGTTTTTTCTCTGCCGAGAAACGCGGAAACAAGCATTATCAGAGTGCTTTCGGGAAGATGAAAATTCGTAATCAGCCCGTCCACGCACTTAAACTCATATCCCGGATAAATGAAAATCCCCGTGTCATCTGTCAGTTTTCCGCTCTGCGCCGCGCTTTCGAGTGTACGGCAGGAGGTTGTTCCGACCGCAATAACGCGTCCGCCGCGCGCTTTTGTCTGTTTTATTTTCTCGGCTGTTTCATCTGGAATTGTGTAATGCTCGACGTGCATTTTGTGGTCGAGAATGTTGTCCTCTTTTACGGGACGAAACGTTCCAAGACCAACGTGAAGCGTGACGAACGCCGTATCAACGCCCTTTTCGCGCGCCTCGGCAAGTTCTTTCTCCGTGAAGTGCAGACCCGCCGTGGGAGCCGCCGCAGAGCCTGTTTCGCGGCAATAAATCGTGTTGTAGCGGTCTTTATCCTTGAGTTTTTCCGTGATATACGGCGGAAGCGGCATTTGTCCTATCCTGTCGAGAATATCGAAGAAATCGCCCTCGAACGTAAATCTTACAAGTCTGTTTCCGCCGTCCTCATTGCCGATAATCTCGGCGGAAAGCCCTTCGGGAAAATCAACGACAACGCCTGGTTTTAAGCGCTTTCCGGGTCTTACCATAGCTTCCCAGTCTGTCAGGCTTTTTCTGTTAAGCAGAAGAAATTCAACGGCGGCTCCCGTTTCGCGCTTAATCCCGTAAATTCTTGCGGGAAACACCTTGCTGTCGTTCATTACAAGCAAATCACCTTTATTGAGGTAATTGCATATATTGAAAAAACGGTCGTGCGTAATTTCACCCGTTTTTCTCGAAATAACCATAAGTCTGGAGCTGTCGCGCGGTTCGGCGGGAGTTTGAGCTATAAGTTCCTGCGGCAGGTCGTAGTAAAAATCACTTTTAAGCATTGTTTTAACCTCTTTTTCTTTGACGCTGCCTTAATTGTAACACTTTTCGGAAATTTTGTCAACCGCGGAAAGGAAAAAATCGCACAAATCTCTTGACAAATGCGAATAGATGTGGTAAAATAATATATATTCAATTTTTCGCTAATGAAAATTTGCGGTTGAATATTAATATCCGGTAGAGGCGCGGTGATGAAAAGTAGCGGCGATACGGCTTGTCGGAAAGCCGCCGTGAAAGGCTGAACCGCCGAGGAGCACGCGTTCCGATGTGCGTGTTATCCGGTTGTGCGTTGAATATGCGTACGACTGTCATCGAGTTGCTTGATGGAGCGCTGCCGCAAAATATTGATTTTTGCAGTATTTTGCAGTTATTTGCAGTATAAAAGCGTTCCGATGACTTCTTCATCGGTTTTTTGTTATAAAATAATATAAATTAAGGAAGGGTAAGGCAATGAAAGAAAAGTATAATGTAGGCATTATCGGAGCGACGGGAATGGTAGGACAGCGTTTTGCTGTTCTTCTTGAAAATCACCCGTGGTTTAACGTAAAGGTTCTGGCGGCTTCCTCGCGTTCTGCGGGAAAGACTTATAAGGAAGCTGTCGGCGACCGTTGGTTTATGGACGTTCCTATGCCCAAGAGCATGGAAAATATCGTAATTAAAGACGCCGAGGCTGATGTTGATGAAATCGCTTCCGAGGTCGATTTCGTGTTCTGCGCGGTTAATATGAAGAAAGACGAAATCAAGGCTCTTGAGGAAAAGTACGCAAAGGCGGAGTGTCCCGTTATGTCGAATAACTCGGCAAACAGAGGCGTTCCCGATGTTCCTATGATTATTCCGGAGGTTAACGCAGACCACGCCGCTGTTATCGAAACGCAGAAAAAGCGTCTTGGCACAAAGCGCGGCTTTATCTCGGTTAAGTCGAACTGCTCCATTCAGAGCTATGTTCCCGCACTTTCTCCGCTCAGAAAGTTCGGAATTACCGAAGTTCTTGCCTGCACATATCAGGCTATTTCCGGCGCAGGAAAGACCTTTGCGACTTGGCCCGAAATGGTTGACAACGTTATCCCCTACATCGGCGGAGAAGAAGAAAAGTCCGAGCAGGAGCCGCTTAAAGTCTGGGGTCACATCGAAAACGGCGTTATCGTGAACGCGGATAAACCCGCAATTACAACCCAGTGCTTGAGAGTTCCCGTATCAAACGGACATTTTGCGGCTGTTTTCGTAAGATTTGAGAATAAACCCACTATCGAGGAAATCAAGAAAATCTGGGCTGAATATAAGGCGGAGCCGCAGGAGCTGAAGCTTCCTTCCGCTCCCAAGCAGTTCCTGCACTACTTTGAGGAGGACAATATGCCTCAGGCGACGCTTCACCGCAATCTTGAAGGCGGTATGGCGGTTTCTATCGGCAGACTTCGCCCCGATACGCAGTATGACTACAAGTTTGTCTGCCTGTCGCACAATACGCTCAGAGGCGCAGCGGGCGGCGCGGTTGAAATGGCGGAGCTTCTCGCGGCAAAGGGCTATCTTGACTGATTTTAGTTAAAGAAGTACCGCGGAATTGCCGAAAATTTCGCGGTATTTTTATGGTATAGTTACAGAAAGGTGATATTATGAGCAATTCAATCTTCACAGGCTGCGCCACGGCGATAGCTACACCGATGAATTCGGACGGAAGTATAAATTATGACGAGTTCGGCAGACTTATAGATTGGCAGATTGACAATAAAATCGACGCGCTGGTTATCTGCGGAACAACGGGCGAAAGCGCAACAATGACCGATGATGAACACGTCGAGGTTCTTCGCTATGGTATAAACCGTGTTGCAAAGCGCGTTCCCGTAATCGCAGGCGCAGGCTCGAACGACACGAAATATGCGGTTGACCTGTCGGTTGAAGCCGAAAAGCTCGGCGCGGACGCTCTTCTGCACGTTACGCCTTACTACAATAAGGCTTCTCAGCGCGGTCTTATAAAGCACTTTACGGCAATCGCGGACGCTGTGAATATCCCGATAATGCTGTACAATGTCCCTTCAAGAACGGGCTGCAATATTTCTCTCGATACATACGTCGAGCTTGCAAAACACCCGAATATCAGGGCTGTCAAGGAAGCGAGCGCGAATATGAAAACTGTTATGGGAATTTCCGCGAACACCGACCTCGACATTTACTCCGGCAACGACGACGAGGCGCTTTGCTGTCTTGCGCTTGGCGGAAAGGGACTTGTTTCGGTAACGTCGAACGTTGCTCCGCTTCAGAAGCACAATGAGATTGCCTGCTATCTTGAGGGCAGGAGAGAAGAAGCGCTTGAAATCGCGAAGAAGCTGTTTGCGCTCGATATGGCGATGTTTATGGACGTAAACCCCATTCCCGTAAAGGAAGCGCTTAATCTCGCGGGATTTAAGGCGGGAGAGTGCAGACTTCCTCTCTGCTCAATGAGCGATGAAATGAAGTCAAAGCTTAAGTCTGTAATGGAAGAAAACGGACTTCTTAACATTGTCTGAGCATAGAAGGAGTATAAAATGACAAGGATTTCAATTTCAGGCGCAAGCGGACGAATGGGAAAAGTTATCGCTTCTCTCGTAAAGGAACGCGCCGATTGTGAAATTATTTCGGGAATTGATAAGATTACGGAGAAATACGATGAGTTCCCGATTGTGGAAAATGTGTTCGATTTACCCGAAAAGCCCGATGTAATAATCGATTTTTCGCACCCGTCCGCGCTTTCTGATTTGCTTTCGTACTGCAAGATGAACGGTGTGCCGCTTGTTATCGCGACAACGGGCTATTCGGACGAGGAACGCTCGAAAATCGCTGCGGCAGCGGCTCAAACGCCGATTTTCTTCACATTCAATATGTCGCTCGGAATAAATCTGCTTGCGGAGCTTGCAAAAAAGGCGGCGCAGATTTTGGGTTCGCAGTTCGATATCGAAATTGTCGAGAAACACCATAATCAGAAAAAGGACGCTCCGTCGGGAACGGCGATTATGCTTGCGGAAGTGATTAACGAGGAACTCGGAAACACCAAGCGTTATATTTATGACCGCCATTCTGTTCGTCAGCCTCGCGGTAAGGACGAAATCGGAATGCATTCCGTTCGCGGTGGAACGATTGTCGGCGAGCACGATATCATTTTCGCGGGACATGACGAGGTTATCACTTTGTCGCACAGCGCGCAGTCGAAAGAGGTTTTCGCTGCGGGTGCGGTAAACGCGGCTGTATTTCTCGCGGGGAAACCTGCAGGGCTTTACGCCATGAGCGACTTGATTAAGGAGGGCTGAAAATGAAGCTTGATATTACGGAAAACGTTTCGGGAGTATCTTTCAACAACGTTCCGCTTGACAGGACGATTATGGAGGATACGCTGAAAATTGTAGCTGAGGCGGGAATTAACGTTGATATGATTTCAATGACCGCGCCGACTTCGGAGATTTTCAGCTTCGGATTTACGGTTAACGATGATGATATTCCAAAGCTTCTTGGCGTTGTAAAGGTGCTTCGCGACAAGGAATGCGTCGCTCCGATGATAAACAGCGGAAACAGAAAAATTGTGATAAAGACGGACGAAATGAAGAAATCTGTCGGTTATGCGGCAAGGGTCTTTGAAATTCTCAACCGCCTTAACGCTATGATTTTGATGATAACGACCGGCGAGGACGAAATTTCAGTGCTTATCAGAAACGCTGACGCCGACGCTGTTTGCGCGACGTTTGAAAAGGAGCTTAAATGAGCGTTCTGACAGCATTTCTCGCGGGAACGGCTTCTGCTGCGGAAAGCGTTTCGGATAATACGCTTGACGAGGCTTTTTCCGAACTCACGCACGACCCGCAGCACGCTCTTACCGCAATCGGTAATTTTTTCAAGGGCTTGCTTGACGCGTTTGTCGGAGCGATGCCGTCAATTATAATCGCGATTATCGTTCTGATTGTGGGGTTAATTCTCACGAAAATCAGCATAAAGCTGATGACAAAAGGATTTTCCAAAACAAAGCTTGACCTTACTGTCGTTAAATTCACAATCCAGGTTGTGAAGATTGTGCTTTATGTGCTGTTGGTAACTATTGTGCTGAGCCTTATCGGAATACCGTCAACCTCGATTATTACGATAATCGGCACGGCGGGAGTTGCAATCGGTCTTGCGCTTCAGAATTCGCTGTCAAACGTTGCCGGCGGATTTCTGCTGATGATAACAAAGCCGTTTAAAATCGGCGATTATATCATCTCAAACGGCGTTGAAGGCACTGTTTCGCAGATTTCGATACTTCACACGCAGCTTAATTCCGCGACAAATCAGGTCATTCTTATTCCGAACGGACTTGCGATAAATGCGGTTGTGATAAACAATTCGCAGAACAGCGAGCGCAGGGTTGACCTGAATTTCTCGATATCCTATAACGACGATTTCGAGCTTGCGCGCAGAACGATAAAAGAGCTTATCCAAGCGCACGAAAAAGTTGACAAGGACAAGGAAATCTTCGTTCGTATGAGCGAGCACGGCGACAGCGCGATTATAATTACATCACGGTGCTGGTGCAGAACAGAGGATTACTGGCAGGTTCATTTCGACCTTATCGAACAGGTTCGTGCGGCGTTTATCGAGAAGAATATCGAAATTCCGTTCAATCAGCTTGACGTTAACATTACGGCAACACCGCAAAAATAACAGCAAAGTCCGCCTTTTTGGGGCGGACTTTTTATGGCTTGATGAAATTTATTCCGTTCTGAGGGCTTCAACCGGGTCTTTCTTTGAGGCAATTCTCGCGGGGAAAAGACCGGCAATAAGCGTCAGAAGCATACTGATGATAACAAGAATAACCGCGCCCTGCCACGGAAGCTGCGACATTCCGGAAATATCCGTAAGATGTTCTATGATAATATTAATCGGAATGTTAAGGATAACGGTCGCAATAATGCCGATTGCACCTGCCGAAAATCCGACAATAAGCGTTTCTGCGTTGAATACGTTTGAAACATCGCGTTTTGAAGCGCCGATTGCTCTGAGTATACCGATTTCCTTTGTTCTTTCGAGAACGGAAATGTAGGTGATTATTCCAATCATAATCGACGAAACCACAAGAGAAATTGCAACGAACGCTATCAGAATATACGAAATCGAGTCGATAATGGTCGAAACGGACGAAATCATAAGCCCGATATAGTCCGTGTAGTTAATTACGTCCTCGGTCTTTTCCTCTGCGGTTTTACGCTCGTTGTAATCGTTAATCAGCTTTGTGATTTTTTCCTTGCCGTCGAAATCCTTTGCGTAAATGGAGATTGACGAAGGCTCGGAAAGGTCGGCAAGACCAAGTTTTTCAAGGTTGCCGTCATACGTTGCTTCGGTTGTTTCAGGCTCCTGAGTAAGCTTCATAAGCTCGCTGATTTGGTCCGCCGTAAGAATTTTCATCATCGCGCCCGAAATAGCCGAGGGCGTTGACATTCCGATAACTGCGGTCTGCTGCTGTTCGGGAGGGAGCTGAGCAAGCTGCGCTAATTGTTCCTGCGAAAGGGAAGCCGCGAGAGCTTCGCCGAGTTTTTGCTGCTGTTCAGCCGAAAGCATCTGCATAATCTTCTCAAACGCTTCTTCCTGCGTCATCGGCTTCTTTTCAACGCCGTCAACCGTGAACTCAATCCCTGTGAAAACGTCAACTTTTGGGTTTTCAAGCTGCTTTTTCATAAGTTCGCTTTCGCGCGTGCGCTCAATCATATACTCGGTGAGAGCGTGCGTGTAGCCTATTCCGCCGCTGTTTGTCGAGGAAATGAGGCTGTCGCCGTTCGGACGGATAACTCCCACGACCTTGATTTCCGGCGCTTTTTCAAGAACGGCGTTCATATAGTCCTTATCAGCCGTCATATCGTCATATCCGCCCTTGTCGTTCGCCTTGTACATATCCGAAACGGTGAGCAGTCTGAACGTTTTCGACATAAGCTGGTCGTAAGTGAACGTCATATCGCCCGTATCAATGTCGATGCTTTCGCCCGCCATAAACTTCGCCATCATATCCGAAAGCTCTTTCTGGTCGCGGAATCCAAGACTGTAAAGGGCGAGGTCTGACAGCTCGTTGTTTTTGTTTACGATAAAGACAACCTCGTTATAGCTTTCGGGAAGCCGTCCCGCAAGGATTTCATACTGCTCCTCGGTGGTTTTGCTGTTGAGAAGCTCGCTCCAGAAATTTGTTGAACTCATTTCGCCCCCGCCGCCGAAAATCGTGGAATAAGTTCCGCCCATCTGCGCGACATTCGCGGACATTTCCTTGCCGAGCATTGCTTCCATAACGGTTGACGGATTCATTCTCAGCACATTGTCGTTCAAATCCTTGCCGTAAATATAGAGCTTTGGCGAATAGCTGTACTGAATTTCGGTTATGCTGTCGAGAATATTCTCCGGGTCCGATTCAATGTACTCTTTGAAGTCCTTAAGATTGTTGGTCTTAATTTCCGAGAGCATTGATTTTACCATTTCCGTGGAAATATCGTTTGTATAAACAAGATTAGGGTCGCGCTCTTCAATATTTGTTTCATTCTGACCCATCATAGATTCCATCAGTTTTGTATAATCCATCGTTTCCTGCTGAATGGAAATGGGGTAGGAGGCGAGAGTTGAGTGTTCTACGCTGTCGATATAATTCTGAACGCCGTTTGAAAGCGAGAGAATAAGCGCAATTCCGATAATTCCGATGCTTCCCGCGAATGACGTGAGAAATGTTCTGCCCTTTTTCGTGAGAAGATTGTTTCTGGAAAGCGCAAGAGCGGTCGCAAAGGACATCGAGGTTTTTTTTGAACCTTTCTGCTTCTTCTCCTGAACCTTTTCTTCGCCGTCAAAAGGATTTGAGTCGCTCTTAATCTTACCGTCAACAAGCTTTACAATTCTTGTTGCATACTGCTGGGCAAGTTCTGGATTATGCGTCACCATAATAACAAGTCTGTCGCTTGCGATTTCTTTGATAAGCTCCATAATCTGAACGGAAGTTTCGCTGTCGAGAGCGCCCGTCGGCTCGTCCGCCAGAAGAATATCCGGGTTGTTTACAAGTGCGCGTGCAATCGCAACTCTCTGCATCTGACCTCCGGACATTTGATTAGGCCGCTTGTTGAGCTGGTCGCCAAGCCCAACCTTTTCGAGAGCCTCTTTTGCGCGCTTTTTGCGCTCCGACTTTGAAACGCCCGACAGCGTAAGCGCAAGCTCGACGTTTGAAAGAACGGTCTGATGAGGAATAAGATTATAGCTCTGGAAAATAAATCCTACGGAATGATTTCTGTAAGTATCCCAGTCGCGGCTCTTAAACTTCTTTGTGGATTTGCCGTTTATCACAAGGTCGCCGGAAGTGTAGGAGTCAAGACCGCCGATAATGTTCAGAAGCGTTGTTTTGCCGCAGCCCGAATGTCCGAGAACGGCTACAAGCTCGCTTTCACGAAAGCGAATTGAAACATCTCTGAGCGCGTGGACAGTTTCGCTGCCTGTCGCGTAATCCTTTACGATATTTTTTATTTCAAGCATAGTTTTTCCTTTCTTTATAAAAACTATTTTTATTTTACATCATTTTGATGATTTTGTCAATAATATGTTGTGCAAATTACATCATACAGTGAGGCAGCCGTGAAAGAAATCAAAAAATGCCCTGCGCTTTTCGTTGTTTTTTCCGTGATTATCTCGGCAATAATTGCATTTTTGATTGCTTTTTCGGAAAATCTAATCGTAAAAGTCGGATTTGCTTTGGCGTTTATTATCATTGAAGTGATATCGTTTTGCCGTTACAAATCAACTTACTATGCTGTTTCAGACGAATTATTCATAAAGAAAAGCGGAATAGTTTTCAGAAAAACTAAAACAATTCCGCTTGATAAAATTGTGATGAAAAGCGTTTTTTTCGTGGGAAAAACCGCAGTTTTTACCTTAATCCGAACATCAGGCTCATTTTCTGTGATATTCGGCGAACTTTAGTCCTGCTCGATAAGCAGTTTAATCGCGTCGATAGCGCAGGATATCGCTCTTTCGCTGGAAGTGCAGAAAGTGTCGGGGAGATTTTTCTTTGAGCGCTCGGCGTTCCAGAGCGCCGTGAGAACCGCGCCGCAGCGTATTTTCTTCTCATAAGTCGAGCGAACAAGCCCAACCGAATAAATCGCCGCACATTCCATTTCGCTTGTCAGACAGCCGCATTTTACATAGCTGTCCCAGCGGCTCATAATGTTATCGCAGACAGCGGAGCGTTCGGGATTTGTTTCACCGTAGAAACTATCCTTTGAGTGAACCGTTCCAACATGATAGCGCTTGCCGTTTTCATCGGAGGAAAGCGCTTCCGCGGCTTTCGCAAGGGCGGACGTTACCGTAAAATCTGCTGCTGCGGGATATCCCATCGGAAGATATTCGTAAGAAGTGCCCTCGGCGCGGATTGCCGCCATTGCGATTACAAGGTCGCCGCCGAAAACCGACAAATCCACTCCGCCGCTTGTTCCCACACGGATAAACGTATCGGCGCCGCTGTCGATAAGCTCCTCAACCGCGATTGCAGCCGAAGGACCGCCTATTCCCGTGCTGCAAACGCTCACTTTTTTCCCGCAAAGCTCGCCCGTATAAACGTTATACTCGCGGTTCTGCGCAATCTGAACGGCGTTATCAAGACGTTCCGCAATAATCGGAACTCTTCCTGGGTCGCCCGGAAGAATTACATATCTCCCGACATCTCCCGTTCTGATTTTGAGGTGAAATCTCTCGTTTTCGTCAATCAGGCTTGCCATATTGCGACCTCCTTCGGTTATTTATCGCCGAGAATGCTCGGCGCTTTTTCGTTTTCTTTCATTTTCTTTGCTTTAAGCCGCTTCGGAACGTTTGTCAAAAGCGTAATCGTAATTGTAATCGCGGCTATTCCAAGACAAGGCAAAAAGTATCCGACAGGCGCGCTTGCTTCTTCATATTCCTTGAAAAGGTCGAGATATCGGAAAAGCGTAATCAGCGTACCCGCCGCGGCAATTGAGTGAATAAGAGCCGCCGTTTTTGTGTTTCCGAGCATAAGAACAAATATTCCGAACGTATAAAGCAGAGATGAAACAAGCCACAGTATCGTGGAATAATCTCCGGAAAGCCCCGCGTCATCGGTGCCGATAATTATGCAGAGCGGAGCGAAAAATCCGATAAGAAGACCGAAAATCGACGTCATAACCACGTCCACTCCTCTCAGGAGCATAATCGCCGGCAAATACTTGTCGAGCGGCTTTTCCTTGTCAAACATTGCAAACGTGCTTACGAAAACGCTTGTTTTCTTTGCTTTTTTCATATTTTTTCCCATTTTATACCTCGCTTACTCCTTATAACCCCAGCGGTCGATTCCCGCTTTTCTCATTGCTCCGAAAATTCGCTCTTTTGTGCCTTTGTTATCGCGGTCGAGCGAGCGCAGAAGCTCTTTTGTCCATTGCCTGCGAGTTGTTTTATCGGCAGGACAGCGGCTTTTCACAATTTCAAGATTGTTTCGTTTTGCACACGACATAACCGCCTGTTCCGGCGCGAAAACCAACGGTCTTATAACGGTGATATCCTTGCGCGAGAGATAAGAAATCGGCGAAAAACAGCCTATTCTGCCTTCGTTGAGAAGATTCATTACAAAAGTTTCAATTGCGTCGTCGTTGTTGTGACCGAGAGCAAGCTTATTACAGCCCATTGACTTTGCCGCGTCGTGAAGAGCGCCGCGGCGCATTTTCGCGCAAAGCGAGCAGGGATTAGGCTCTTTTCGTATATCAAAGACAATCTCGCCGATATCCGTTTTCACGAGCTTAAACTCAATCCCGTACTTCTCGCAAAGCCTTTCAACGGGAGAATAATCGGTTTCCTTGCCGCCGAAACGCGGGTCGAGCGTAATAGCGCACATATCGTATTTTTTTTCGTAAAATCTTCGCATTTCGGCAAGTCCGCAGAGCAGAACAAGGCTGTCTTTTCCGCCGGAAACGCCTACCGCAATTTTATCGCCATCCTCAATCAGGTCAAATTCCTGACAAGCGCGGCGCATATATCCAAGAATTTTCTGCATAAGCCTCCCTCAACTTTATTATACAACATTTGATTTGTTTCGTCAAGATTTTTCAAAGATATCTGTCAAGCTCGGTCGGAACGCCGTTTTCTATGTAAATTCTCGGAACGCGCGTTCCAACGGCGCAGAGAAGCTCGTAATTTATCGTTCCGATTTTTTCCGCGGCGGCGGTAAAAGAGCTTCCTCCGTCGATTTCGTCGGAATATACCGTCACGACGTCGCCCGTCTGCACATCGGGAATTTCAGATACGTCGACAAGCGTCTGGTCCATACATATTCTTCCGCATACCGGAGCCTGTTTTCCGCGTATAAGAACGTTCCATTGTCCCGAAAGCCGCCTGTTGAAGCCGTCGGCATAACCGCAGGGAATAAGCGCGAGCTTAACGTCCTTATCGGCTTTAAAAGTCCTGCCGTAGCTTACGGTATCGCCGGCGTGGATTGTTTTGAGCTGGCTTACAATGCTTTTTACGCTCATAACGGGCTTTATTCCATCGGGAACAGGGAAACGCGGGTCGGGCTTCTGACCGTACATAATTATGCCCGCGCGTACAAAATCGCCCTCAAAATCTTTGTGATAGATAATGCCGCCGCTGTTCTGCGAGTGGAATTTCAGTCCCTTTTTACGGCAAAGAGAGAGAATTTTACGCTGCTGAGCCTCTGTGAACTCGATATCACTCGCCTCAAGGCTGTCTGCAACGGCAAAATGGGTATACGCCGCTTCGCAGTCAAGCCCTTTCATCGACAAAATCTCATCGAGCTGCTCCTCGGTTGTTATTCCAACGCGGCTCATTCCCGTGTCTATTTTTATATGTACGGGAACCTTTTCGCTTCTTTTCAGCGCTTCCTCGGAAACTTTTTCCGCATAATCGACATCTCCGACTGTAAAAATGAAGTTTTTATCAAGATTGTCAAAAATTTCCTCAATTCTGCAATATCCAAAAATCAGGATTTTTCCGGAAATTCCGTTGTCAAAAAGCCGCTGAGCTTCCCAGAGATTGGAAACGGTAAATCGTGTGATACCGCATTTATTCAGCGTTCTTGCGCAAAAAACGTCGCCGTGACCGTATGCGTTCGCTTTTACAACTGCGGCAATCTCCTTTTTGCCCGCAAGACCGCGTATAATCTCAATATTATCCCTCAGAACGTCGAGATTGACCTCCGCCCACGTTCTTCCATAAAAAATATTCATAAGCTTTACCTCTGCGCTTGAAATTTCTATAAAAATGTGTTATACTATTTATATCGGAATAGATATGACGTTTATTCCGATAAACATACATTTTTAATTATAACATAAGTTTGCGATAAAATCAATAATTTTTTTCCAAAAAGAAAGGATATCCATAAAATTATGTCAGTAAAAAGAAAAAGCAACTGGTATATCTATTTCATTTCGTTCGGGATTACGGCGGCTTTTGTAATTGTGGCGGGTTTTGCGTTCCGCTGGTATCTTTTTCCCGACAAAACCGAGTCTGCGGGCGTTTCGCAGGACAACGTTTCGGACGAGGGCTTCAAAGCGACTTCCGCGCATAATTTCGTTACGCTGACGATGCTTTCCGACGCAGACGCTCCGGAGCTTTTTATAATGGCTTCATACAATGCCGCGGACAATGATGTTTGCTTTATTCCGCTTCCTGCGGGACTTAGCGTTGAGTTAAACGGTAGAACGCTTTCTGCAATTTATTCTTCGGACGGCGGAGAAGCTGTGGTGAAAGCCGTTGAGGAAGCTGTCGGAGTAACCTGCGAAAGCTTTGTGAAAATGGACAGGGAAGCTTTTGTTTCGCTTGTTTCAAGCTTCGGAAACGTTGAATATAACGTCGGAAAAACCACGATAATAACAGATGGGATTTCCGTGGAAACGATTAATTCGGGCGAACAGCTTTTTACAGCGGAAAAGCTGTTCGGGTATATTATGAAGGCTGATTTCGACGATGGAGAGTTTTACAGGCTGAATGTCGTCGGAGATATTCTGACGGAACTGATTAATCAGAATTTCCGCAATCTCGACAGCTCAATTCTTGATGTTTACTACAGTATGATTGTTGAAAACTGCGATACAAACATCACCTCAGAGCAGTATCAGACGCGTAAACCCGCGCTTCTAAATACCGTTGAATACGGAAATTCGCCCGCCGAATACTACATTCCTTACGGCGAATACACCGAGGACGGCGGCTTCAGAATTTCTGAAAATTCGATTATTTCGATAAAGCAAAGAGCAGGAATTATGTAAAGGAGAAAGCTATGGACGAGAAAGTTTCAAAGACAATGGAAGCGCTTCGCAAAAACAAAATGAAGCCTTATTTCGCTGAAAACCGCGAAGAGCTTTTCGCAATTATACGCGATTTAATCAAGAATGACAACCTTATTACCGCAGGCGGTTCTATGACGCTTCGTGAAAGCGGCGTTACTGATATGCTGATGAGCGATTATAACGGGATTTATGTGGATCGTTCCGAGGCTAAAACTCCCGAAGAAGCGGGAGAAATTATGAGAAAAGCATTCATTTCCGATACGTTTTTTTCAAGCTCAAACGCAATTACTGAAAACGGCGAGCTTTATAACGTCGATGGAAACGGAAACCGCGTTTCTGCGATGATTTTCGGACCGAAACAGGTTATTATCGTTGCGGGAGTAAACAAAATCGTAAAGGATATCGACGCTGCGAGAGAACGCGTTGAACGTATCGCCGCTCCAAAAAACACGGTTAGGCTCGACTGTGCAACGCCTTGTTCAAAAACAGGCGTATGCGAAAAGCTCAGAAGCGGGTCGCCTTGCCACAGCGACGCGAGAATTTGCTGTTCTTACGTCACGCTTGGGCAGCAGCGTCACCCCGACAGAATTAAAGTTATTATCGTGAACGAAAATCTCGGCTATTGAGTACATAATGCAGCGCTTCACAATTAACTGTAAGGAGGCATTTATGGCTTATTACATAGGAATAGACGTTGGCGGGTCGAATATCGCCTGCGCGGTCGTGAACGAGGAATGTGAGATTATTTCGCGCTCAAAAGCGAAAACTCACGGCAAAAGCGGAATATCCGATTATTCCGAGGTGCTTGACGTTATCAAAAGAACCGTGATAAGCGCCTGCGAATCTGTGGGAATAGCGCCGGAGAACGCTTCTTCAATAGGGATAGGCTGTCCGGGTATATGCAACAGCGAGCTTGGAATTGTCGAATACACAAATAATCTCGGTTTTCGGAATGTTCCGCTTAAAACCGATATTGAAAAGGAATTTAACATTCCGGTTTATCTTGACAACGACGCAAACGCCGCGGCTTTCGGCGAATTTATAGCGGGCGCTGCGATAGGGTCGAGAAACGCAGTCGTCATAACTCTCGGAACGGGCGTCGGTTCGGGGATTATTATTGACGGGAAGATTTACCGCGGGACATATTTCGCGGCAGGTGAAATCGGACATACGGTTATTGTCGCGGACGGACTTCCTTGCTCTTGTGGAAGAAAAGGCTGTTTTGAGGCTTATTCTTCGGCAACGGGACTTGTGAATATGACGAAAAAAGCTGCCGCAGAACACCCGGAAAGCGCGCTTAACCGGCTGATTAAAGAGGACGGCAGAGTAAGCGCCAGAACCGCCTATAATGCCGCAAAGCTTGGCGACGAGGTTGGTAAAGCCGTCACGGAGCAATATGTGAAATATCTTTCCGTGGGCGTTGCAAACGTGATAAATACGTTTCAGCCCGACGTTCTGTGTATAGGCGGCGGCGTGTGCAACGAGGGAAGTTTGCTTCTTAATCCGCTCAGAGAAGCGGTTTACAGGGAAATTTACTCCCGCGACAGTAAGAAAACCACGCGTCTTGCAATCTGCACGCTTGGAAACGACGCGGGTATTATCGGCGCGGCAATGCTTTATAAAGCGCAATAACGGTTAAACCGTACAATAGAAAGGAATTTTGAAATGAGAAGTGATTTGATTAAAAAGGGCGTTGAAAAAACGCCTCACAGAGCGGTTCTGAAGTCGCTCGGAGTTATCGACAGCGAGATGAACAAGCCGTTTATCGCGGTTGTGTGCGCGGCAAGCGACTATGTTCCGGGTCATCAGCACCTTCACGAGATTTCCCGCTACGTTAAAGACGGAATAAGAAACGCGGGCGGCGTGCCTTTTGAGTTCTTCACAATCGGCGTTTGCGACGGTCTTGCGATGAACCACAAGGGAATGAGATATTCTCTTGCTTCGCGCGAGCTTATCGCCGACAGTATCGAGGTTATGCTCACGGCTCACCCGCTCGACGGAGTTGTTTTCATTCCGAACTGCGATAAAATCGTTCCCGGAATGGTTATGGCTGCCGCGAGAATGAATCTTCCGTCGATATTTGTAAGCGGCGGTCCTATGCTTCCGGGCTGCGTTCAGAACAAGAGAGTCGGCTATTCCGAGATTTATGAAGCAATCGGACAGTACTCCAACGGTGAAATCGGCGATGATGTAATTAAGGATTACGAGGACAACGCTTGTCCTACCTGCGGTTCGTGTTCGGGAATGTACACGGCGAACTCGATGAACTGCCTCAACGAGTCGATTGGAATGTCGCTGCCTTTCGGCGGAACCGAGCCTGCCGTTACTTCCGCGCGCAGACGTATTGCAAAAGAGAGTGGAGAGCGCGTTGTTGAGCTTGTGAAGCAGAATATTCGTCCCTCGGATATTCTCACGAAGAAGAATATGGAGAACGCGCTTGCTGTTGAAATGGCAATCGGTGCTTCTTCAAATACCGTTCTTCACCTGCTTGCAATCGCACACGAAGCAAAGGTTGACATTAAGCTTGACGATATCGACCAAATGAGCAGAAAAACTCCGCAGCTCGCAAAGCTCAACCCCGCTTCAAGCGTGTTCATAACCGACCTGAACGCTGTCGGCGGTATCCAGACTGTTATTAAGGAGCTTTCAAAGGGCGGTCATATTCACGAGGACGTTCTTACGGTAAGCGGCACTCAGGGAGATAGAATTAAGGCTGCGCGCGAGGCTGACGGCGTGATTATACACAAGCTTGACGACCCGTTCAGAAAGGACGGCGGTATTGCAATTCTCAGCGGAAATCTTGCGGTAAACGGTTCTGTTGTAAAGCAGGGCGCGGTTAAGCCGGAGATGATGGACTTCACGGGAACGGCGAGAGTGTTTAACGGCGAACAGCCAGCCTGCGACGCTATTCTCGGCGGTGAAATCAAGGCGGGAGATGTCGTTGTAATCAGATATGAGGGACCTAAGGGCGGTCCCGGAATGCCCGAAATGCTCGCACCGACCGCAGCTATCGTCGGAAAGGGACTTGACGGCAACGTTGCGCTTATCACGGACGGACGTTTCAGCGGCGCTTCAAGAGGCGCGGCAATCGGTCATGTTTCTCCCGAAGCGGCAGAGGGCGGTCTAATTGCGTTTGTCGAGGACGGCGATAAAATTCACATCGATATTCCTAACCGTTCGCTTACGCTGCTTGTCGATGACGCCGTTATCGAGGAGCGCAAAAAGAAAGGTATTCTTCCTCCGAAGGAGCTTGACGGCTATCTCAAGCGTTATGCGAAGATGGTTACGTCGTCGAATACGGGCGCGGTTTTCGAGGATTGATTGCTCAAAATATAAGAAAACGCCGGCTGCGAAAACAGTCGGCGTGATTTTTTATGTACGATTAATCAGAGTTCCTTGATAATTTCGCCCATAAGGTTGGGAGTAGCGGAAATTGCGTTGCTCTCGTCGGTATCAATGTGCATAGCGTCAGCAAAATTCTCGCTTACTCTTACAACAACATCGCCGAGAATAGCGGCTCTGCCGTTTGTATTACATTTTACCCAGACAACATCCTTGTTCTTTACGCCAAGCTTCTCGGCGGTTTCGGGAACGAGATGAATGTGGCGCTTTGCAACGATAACGCCCTCTTTGATAGTAACCTCGCCTGCGGGGCCTCTGAGCGTGCAGCCGGGAGTACCTGCGATATCGCCGCTCTCACGGATAAAGATGTCAACGCCGATAGAACGAGCATCGGTAGCCGAAAGCTCAACCTGGTCTGCGGGACGGCACGGACCGAGAATGGAAACGTTTGCAAGTTCCTTCTTAGGACCTACAACGGTAACTCTCTGCTCGCTTGCGAACTGTCCGGGCTGTGAAAGGTCCTTTTTCTTGGTAAGCTCAGCGCCCTTACCGAAAAGGACTTCAAGAGTTTCCTTAGTAACGTGAACGTGTCTTGCCGATGTTTCAATAAGAATTTCCATACAGAAATACCTCCAAAAAAATTTATCATATTTATTATACAACTTTTCTCAAAAAAAATCAAGTAACCTATTGCATTTTTTGAAGAAATATGTTATAATCTGAAATTGAAAGTGAAAATCATTTTCATTTTACCGATAATATCAGCTATTTGGGTGATTAAATGGATAGAAATAATTACAATACGAAACAGCGCGACGAGATTGTTGAGTTTTTCTCAAAACACCGCGGAAAATGCTTCTCGGCAAAGGAAATCATCAAAAGCGGCGAAATAAAGTCCGGAGAAGCAACGGTTTACAGAACGCTTTCAAAGCTTGCCGAAAGCGGCGTTCTGAAGCGGTTTACGGACGGTTCTGCGGGCGCGTGCTATCAGCTTGCGGAGAGCGCCGACTGCGATAAACATTTTCATCTGAAGTG